>JAXHNP010000003.1:0-300000 GCA_034520365.1 Desulfobacterales bacterium | reverse complement strand
GGCCCCGGAAGCGCGGGAGGATATCGGGCTGCAGGCAGTCTTTAATTCCGTTTTTCCCATTAAGGATTTTACCGGCATCGCTTCCCTGGAATTCGTATCCTATCATTTCGGCGAAGTGAAGCATTCGGTGGGTGAATGCGTTAACCGCGGGATGACCTATGAAATCGCGCTGCGCATCCGGGTCCGGCTGGTGGTCTATGATGTGGACAAAGGCTCAGGTGTGCCCAATATCCGGGATATCAAGGAGCAGGAGATTTATTTCGGCACCCTGCCGCTGATGACCGAGAAGGGCACGTTCATTATTAACGGCACGGAGCGGGCTGTGGTCAGCCAGCTCCATCGCTCTTCCGGCGTGTTTTTCGATCACGATAAGGGGCGGACCCATTCCAGCGGCAAGATTATTTATACCGCCCGTATTATTCCTGTGCGCGGCTCCTGGATCGATATGGAAATCGATCCCAAGGACATCGTCCACATCCGGATTGACCGGCGGCGCAAGTTTCCGGTGACCCTTTTATTTAAGGCGCTCGGGTTTACGGATGACGATATCCTGTCCTATTTCTACGATAAAGAAAAAATTTGTATTAAAAACAAAAAGTTTTTAAGGGAACTCAATTTCGACTTTCTCAAAGGCCAGCGCCCCACCGCGGATGTGGTCAATCCCGAAACCGGGGAAGTGGTGGTCCGCAAAGGACGGATGTTCACCAAACGGGCGGTTCGCGAACTCCAGGCGGCCGGCGTGGAATTGATCCCCATGACCCGGGAGGATCTGGCCGGCCGGGTCATTGCCGCGGAGGTTGAAGATCCGCAGACCGGCGAGATTGTCGCCAAATCCAATGATGCCCTGGATGAAAAACTGCTTGAGCAGATTATGGATGCCGGCATTAAAGAATTTGATGTGCTTTTCATGGAAGGGCCGTATGCCAGTAATGCCATACAGAAAACCCTGGCGGTGGACAAAGTGGAGACCAAAGAAGAGGCGCTCCTTGATATCTACCGGCGGCTTAGGCCCGGTAATCCGGCCACGCCCGAGGTGGCCCAGGATTTCATCGATCATCTGTTTTTTAAAACCGCCTATTACGATCTATCAAGCGTCGGCCGCTTAAAGATCAATCACCGGCTGGGCATTGAGACGCCCCTTGATATAAGGATTCTGAGGAAAGAAGACATCCTGCTGACCGCCAAAACGCTGGTGGAGCTGAGAGATACCCAGGGCGCGGTCGATGACATTGATCATCTCGGTAACCGCCGCGTCCGCGCAGTGGGCGAACTGCTGGAGAACCAGTACCGTATCGGACTGGTCCGGATGGAGCGGGCCATTAAAGAGCGCATGAGCATGCAGGAGGTCGATGCCCTGATGCCCAATGATCTGGTCAACCCCAAGCCGGTCTCGGCCGTGGTCAAGGAGTTTTTCGGTACCAGTCAGCTCTCCCAGTTTCTGGATCAGACCAATCCATTGTCTGAAACGACGCATAAAAGGCGGCTTTCCGCCCTTGGGCCGGGCGGCCTGACGCGGGACCGGGCGGGCTTTGAGGTGCGTGACGTGCATCCGTCCCATTACGGCCGGATTTGTCCGATTGAAACCCCTGAAGGGCCGAACATCGGACTGATCGTATCGCTTTCGACCTATGCCCGGGTCAATGAATACGGGTTTATCGAAACCCCCTACCGGGTGGTTAAAAATGCGACACTCACCAACGAGGTCCGCATGCTTTCTGCATTTGAGGAGCAGGATCACCCCATCGCCCAGGCCAATGCGCCGGTAAACGAGAAGAACGAATTCGTCAATCCCCTGGTCATCTCCCGGGTGGAGGGCGAGTTCATGCAGATAGGCCGGGAGCAGATTGAGCTGATGGATATTTCCCCCAATCAGCTGGTCAGCGCCTCTGCCTCCTTGATTCCGTTTCTGGAAAATGACGACGCCAACCGGGCGCTCATGGGATCGAACATGATGCGCCAGTCCGTGCCCCTTTTGCAGACCAGCGCACCGCTGGTTGGCACCGGCAATGAAGGCGTTGTGGCAAGGGACTCCGGGGTGGCCATTGTGGCCAAGCGCGCCGGACGCGTAGCCAATGTGGATGCCGCCCGGATTGTTTTAAAGCATGAGCCCTCCGGTGATCCCAGTGATAAGGGGGTAACCATATACAACCTGTCCAAGTTCGTCCGGTCCAATCAGAATACCTGTTTTAACCAGCGTCCCATCGTCAGCAAGGGCGAATGGGTGAATGCCGGCGATGTTATCGCCGACGGGCCGGCCACTGACCAGGGGGAGCTGGCATTGGGCAAAAATGTGACCGTGGCATTCATGTCCTGGGGTGGCTACAACTTCGAGGACTCGATTCTGGTGAGCGATCGCCTGGTCAAGGACGGGGTGTTTTCATCGGTGCATATTGAAGAGTTTGAAGTCCTGGCCCGGGATACCAAGCTGGGCAAGGAGGAAATTACCCGGGATATTCCCAATGTGGGCGAGGAGGCCCTTAAGGATTTGGATGATTGCGGTATTATCCGCCTGGGCGCCGAGATCGGCCCCGGGGATATCCTGGTCGGTAAAGTCACCCCCAAAGGCGAGACCCAGCTCTCGCCGGAGGAAAAGCTCCTTCGCGCCATATTCGGCGAAAAGGCGGGCGAGGTCAAGGATACCTCACTCCGGGTGCCGCCCAGTGTCAGCGGTATTGTGATCGACGCCAAGGTGTTCTCCCGCCGGGGTGTGGACAAGGATGACCGGTCCCGCGCCATTGAGGGCGAGGAAATTGCGTTTCTGGAAAAAGACCGGGATGACGAGATCAGCATCATCGCTGAGACGGCCAGAAGGGAGATCGGCAATCTGATTTCCGGCAAACAGCTGTCTGCGGATTTTACGGACGGCAAAAAGGTGCTCTATCCCAAGGATACCCGGATTGATCCGCAGCAGCTGGCGGAGGTGCCCCTGGCCAAATTTGAATCCCTGAGCTTAAAAGACGCCAAAACCAATGAAAAGGTTCAGGAGATAGTCTCAAGATACCGGGAGCAGGTGGAAATGGCCCGTCAGGCGTTTGACAATCAGGTCAGCGCCATTGAGCGGGGCGATGACCTGCCGCCCGGGGTCATCAAGATGATCAAGGTCTATGTGGCCATGAAGCGCAAACTCTCGGTGGGCGATAAGATGGCCGGCCGGCACGGCAATAAGGGCGTTGTCTCAAGGCTTTTGCCGGAAGAGGATCTGCCGTATTTCGAAGACGGCCGGGCCGTGGATATGGTGTTAAATCCTTTGGGCGTGCCCTCGCGGATGAATGTGGGCCAGATCCTGGAGATTCATCTCGGCCGGGCGGCCAGCGGGCTGGGCGATCAGATCAATGAACTGGTAAAGGCCGCAAAGACCGAAGAGCTCCGGAAAAAATTCAAGGCCATATTTTCAGATGAAAAGGCCCGGAAGGATCTGGATGAGATGCCCGAGGCGTCGCTGCTTGAATTTGCAGATAATTATACGGAAGGGGTCCATATGACCACGCCGGTTTTTGACGGGGCGCGCGAGGAGGAAATCAAATCGCTGCTAACCGAGGCCGGCCTTAGTCAGACCGGTCAAGCCACGCTTTTTGACGGCCGCACCGGGGAGCCCTTTGACGGCAAGATTACCGTGGGTGCCAAGTATATGCTCAAACTGCATCATCTGGTTGATGATAAACTGCACGCCCGCTCGATTGGACCGTATTCGCTTGTGACTCAGCAGCCGCTCGGTGGCAAGGCGCAGTTTGGCGGCCAGCGTCTGGGTGAAATGGAAGTCTGGGCCATGGAGGCCTATGGGGCCGCCCATGCGCTTCAGGAATTTCTTACCGTCAAATCCGATGATATGGCGGGACGGACCCGGATGTATGAAAAAATTGTAAAAGGTCAGAATGTATTTGAACCCGGGCTGCCCGAATCCTTCCGGGTGCTGACCAAAGAATTACAGAGTCTCGGACTCGACATTAACCTTATTGAGGACAAGGAATAAGGAGCGTTATATTGGAAACCCTATACGATTTTTTCATCAAGCCAAAAAATCCAAGACTTTATAAAGGCGTTAAGCTTTCCCTGGCTTCCCCCGAGCTGATCCGCAGCTGGTCCTACGGGGAAATCAAAAAGCCGGAAACCATCAACTACCGGACATTTAAGCCGGAGCGGGACGGGCTTTTCTGCGCCAAAATTTTTGGCCCCACCAAGGACTATGAGTGCAACTGCGGCAAATATAAACGGATGAAACACCGCGGGGTGATCTGTGAAAAGTGCGGGGTGGAGGTCATCCAGTCCAAGGTGCGCCGGGAACGGATGGCGCATATTGATCTGGCCTGCCCGGTCACCCATATCTGGTACTTGAAGAGCCTGCCCAGTAAGATCGGCAATTTGCTGGACTTGACGCTCAAATCCCTGGAGAAGGTCATCTACTTTGACAACTACATTGTCATTGATCCCAAGGATACCGGGCTTACCCGGCTGCAGCTCCTCTCTGAGGACAAGTACCGGGAGGCACTGGAACTATATGGTAACAAGTTTGAGGCCGGCACCGGTGCCGAGGCCATCAAGGACCTTTTGAGCCGGGTGGATATTGCCGCGCTTTATAATGAGCTTCGGGAGGAACTCCAGAACACGGGCTCCGAGGCCAAGCGCAAAAAATTCGCCAAGCGCCTGAAAGTGGTGGAGGCGTTCCGCCAGTCCGGGCTGGATCCGGAATGGATGATCCTGGAGGTGATTCCGGTGCTGCCGCCCGAACTCCGGCCGCTGGTGCCCCTTGAAGGCGGCCGCTTTGCCACCTCGGATTTAAACGATTTATACCGCCGGGTGATCAACCGGAATAACCGGTTAAAGCGCCTGATGGATTTAAATGCTCCGGATATCATCGTCCGCAACGAAAAGCGGATGCTTCAGGAGTCGGTGGATGTCCTGATTGACAATGGCCGCCAGGGCCGGGTCGTCACCGGAACCAACAAGCGGCCGTTAAAATCCCTGAGCGAGACCCTCAAAGGCAAGCAGGGCCGATTCCGACAGAACCTTCTGGGCAAGCGGGTCGACTACTCGGGCCGCTCCGTTATCAGTATCGGCCCGAACCTGCGCCTGCATCAATGCGGTATTCCCAAGCAGATGGCCCTGGAGCTTTTTAAGCCCTTTATTTACCATCGGCTGGAAGAAAAGGGCATTGTCACCAATGTGAAAAGCGCCAAGAAATGGGTGGAGCAAAAAAGTCCCGAAGTCTGGGACACCCTGGACGAGGTGGTGAAGGAATACCCGGTGATGCTAAACCGGGCGCCGACCCTGCACCGGTTGGGCCTCCAGGCGTTTGAGCCGGTGCTTATCGAGGGAAAAGCCATTCAGCTCCATCCTTTGGTCTGTACCGCATTTAACGCGGACTTTGACGGCGACCAGATGGCGGTGCATCTTCCGCTGTCGCTTGAGGCGCAGATTGAATCCCGGGTGCTGATGCTGGCTTCGAATAATATTTTGTCTCCGGCCAACGGCGAGCCGATTATCGTGCCGACCCAGGATATTGTCCTGGGAATTTACTATATGACCTTCGGGGTCGCCGGGGTCCTGGGGGAAGGCATGCGGTTTTCCGACCCGGGTGAAGTCCGCTCCGCCTATGATGCGGGCAGCGTGGATATGCACGCCAAGATACAGGTGCGGATCAACCAGAAACGCTACGACACCACTGTGGGCCGGGTGCTTCTCTGGGAGCTGGTGCCTAAAGGCGAGAGCCTGGTGCTCCGGCATATCATGGTCTCTGCCAAGGAGACCGTGGAGGAGGTGGCCGATGCCATCGAGGCGGGCCAGTCCTTTAAAGCGCTCGTCCATGAGCACTCCGAGGCATTTGACAAAACCTACAACGGCGACATCGGACTGCTGGAAAAAGATGAGTTCCAGGAAATCTTTCAGCTAAGCGACCCGGATGCGGATACGGTTTTTTCTCTGAGTGAAGGGGAAGTCAGCCAGATGATCTACACCGGGGGGAAATACCATCTGTTTCAGGTCATAGAACGCCGCCCTGAAATCCCCTTTGAAACGGTCAATAAGGTTTTGAATAAAAAGGGGCTTCGGCAGCTCGTGGATTATACCTATCGGCATAAAGGCCCCAAGGCCACGGTTATCCTGGCGGACCAGCTGAAAGATATCGGCTATAAGATGGCCACCTATGGCGGACTCTCCATTGGCATTGACGATATGATCATTCCGGACAGCAAATGGGATGTCATTAATCGGGCTGAGAAGGAAGTGGCCGAGATCAACCGCCAGTACACAGAGGGGCTTATTACCCAGGGGGAAAAATACAACAAGGTGGTCGATATCTGGGCCAAGGCCACAGATGAAATCGCCGATGAAATGATGGATGCCATGCAGACGCCCCATGCCGAGCGGCCCGGAGATGACAATATCGGTGAAGTGGATAAACGGCTGGCCAGCCGGACGGCCTCCGGCGGCACTGACGTGGTGAACTCAATTTTCACCATGGCCGACTCCGGCGCCCGGGGCAGCCGGGATCAGATGCGGCAGCTTGCGGGTATGCGCGGATTGATGGCCAAGCCTTCCGGCGAGATCATTGAAACGCCGATTACCGCCAATTTTCGCGAGGGGCTTTCCGTGCTCCAATACTTCATCTCCACCCATGGCGCCCGCAAGGGGCTGGCGGATACGGCGCTTAAAACCGCCAACTCCGGCTACCTGACCCGCCGCCTGGCGGATGTGGCCCAGGATTGTACAGTGTCGGAATTTGACTGCGGCACGGTGCTTGGCATTGAAGTCGAGGCCCTGCTGGAAGGCGGCGAGGTGATTCAGCCGCTGTCTGAACGGGTGCTCGGACGCACGTCACTCGAAGATGTGGTGGATCCCTTTACCGAAGAAGTCCTGGTGAAATCCGGGGATGAAATTGATGAGTCCATCGTGGCCCGGATTAATGAATCGGGCGTGACCAGCATTAAGATCCGGTCTGCACTTACCTGCCGGACCCGAAGCGGGGTCTGCTCCAAGTGCTATGGCCGGGATCTGGCCCATGGCGGGCCGGTGGAAGTCGGCCAGACGGTCGGCATCATGGCGGCCCAGTCCATTGGCGAGCCGGGCACCCAGCTGACCATGCGGACCTTCCATATCGGCGGGACCGCCAGCCGCCGGGTGGAGCAGGCCGACATTCGCGCCCGCGTGGGCGGTACCGTGAAGTTCGGCACCCTGAACGTGGCGGTGAACTCCGAAAACCGGGCCATTGTCATGAACCGGCGCGGGGGCGAATTCTCACTCGTCTCGGATTCGGGCCGGGAGCTGGAGCGCTTTCCGGTTATCTATGGGGCGGAACTGGCGGTCAAAGACGGCGAAAAGGTGGAGCAGGGCCAGCTCCTGGCCTCCTGGGACCCGTTTACCACGCCGATTATTACGGCGGTTTCCGGAAAAGTGAAATTCGGTGACCTGGCAATCGGTAAAACTTTGCAGGAAAAAGTGGACCCCGTGACCGGCAAATCGAGTCTCACTGTGGTCGAATCCAAAGAGGCCGACGCCCGGCCCCGGATTTCCATCAAGGACAAGGAAGGCAAAACCGCCAATATTCCGGATTCCGGCGCGGCGCGCTATAATCTGCCGATGGAGACCATCCTGATGGTGGAAGAAAACGACGAGGTTAAAGCCGGCGATATCATCGGCAAACTCCCCCGGGAAACCACCAAAACCAAGGATATCACCGGTGGTCTGCCGCGGGTGGCGGAATTGTTTGAGGTCAGAAAACCCAAAGAAACCGCGTTTCTTTCCGAAATTGACGGATACGTCTCGGTGGCCAAAACCACGAAAAAAGGCAAGCAGAGGGTTACGGTCACGCCCGTGGATGCCGGGGAGAAGAGGGAATACCTCATTCCGCGGGGCCGGCATATCAATGTGTATGACGGCGATTTTGTAAAGGCCGGCGAGCAGTTGACCGGCGGCAGCCCCAATCCGCAGGATATCCTGACCATTCAGGGCGAAGTGGCCCTGGCGCGTTACCTCTTAAACGGGGTCCAGGAGGTTTACCGGCTTCAGGGCGTGCAGATTAATGACAAGCATATCGAGGTTATTATCCGGCAGATGATGCGACGGGTCCGGGTGCAGAATATCGGGGATACCGAATTTATTCCGGAAGAACAGGTTGACAAACGCCGGTTCGAAGAGGTAAACCAGGCCATTATCGAACAGGGCGGCACCCCGGCAACGGCCGAACCGCTTATTCTGGGCATTACCAAGGCTTCATTGTCAACGGACAGTTTTATCTCTGCGGCCTCGTTCCAGGAAACCACCAAGGTGCTGACCGATGCCAGCATCGAGGGCGCCTATGATGAGCTCAAAGGTTTGAAAGAGAACGTGATCATGGGCCGTCTGATTCCGGCCGGAACCGGCCGGGATGAGTACGCCGCACCGGAAATTGAAGTGGAGTCCGCACCCTATGGGGCCTAAGCGAATAAAGCGGGTCAGGATGAAAAGGCAGCAGGAATTAATGATGGGGTCGCAAAAAAGCTTGACAGGGTTGACTTCGTAGGGTAATATTAAATATTTTAACTCGGTGATAAATATTTTGTGTAGCACAGGGGTTTATTAGAATTATGCCGACAATTAATCAACTGGTTCGAAAAGGACGGAAGCGGGTGGAGCAGAAAAAGGCGGCGCCCGCGCTGCAGAGCTCACCCCAGAAACGGGGCGTGTGCGTCCGTGTGTATACGGCCACACCCAAAAAGCCGAATTCGGCTTTGCGTAAAGTGGCCAGGGTCCGCCTGACGACCGGCGTGGAAGTTTCCGCCTATATTCCCGGTATCGGGCATAACCTGCAGGAGCACTCAGTGGTGCTGGTACGCGGCGGTCGGGTCAAGGATTTGCCGGGTGTTCGCTACCATGTGGTCCGGGGCACATTGGATACCCTGGGCGTCGCGGACCGGAAGCAGGGTCGGTCCAAGTACGGCGCCAAGCGGCCCAAGTAACGATTCATATTAACCAGAGCAGATGGTGTAGAGTTTATGCCGAGACGTAGAGAAGTCGCAGAACGAAAACTGCCGCCGGATTTAAAGTATAACAGTGAGCTGGTGGCCCGGTTTATCAATTATATCATGATAGATGGCAAAAAAAGCGTCGCCCAGAATATTGTCTATGATGCGCTTGATTTTATGGCGCAGAAAAGCGGCGACGATGCGCTGAAGCTTTTTGAGCAGGCTTTGGATAACATCCGACCGCAGGTCGAGGTCAAATCCCGGCGGGTCGGCGGCTCCACCTATCAGGTACCAACTGAGATCCGCCCCAAACGCCGGACCGCCCTGGCTCTTCGTTGGATCATTGCTTATTCCAGCAAACGTTCTGAGAACTCCATGGCCCGTAAAGTGGCCGGCGAGTTGATGGATGCCTTGCAGCACCGCGGGGCCTCGGTGAAAAAGCGGGAGGATACCCACCGCATGGCAGAGGCCAACAAGGCGTTTGCCCATTACCGGTGGTAGCTGGCTGCTTTTAGTCGAATTTATTTACATATTTTTGCCCATCTGCATTCCTGAATCGGATGGGCAAAATAACTTTATAAGAATCACGGCATTGGGTGCTGAAGGAATTTTCTTTGGCGGCAATAATCGGAGGACTCCAATAGCCCTGTCAGGGGGAGGAAGTAAAGATGTCAAAGAAGAAGTTTGAGCGGACGAAGCCGCACGTAAACGTAGGGACGATCGGCCACATCGACCATGGCAAGACGACCTTGACCGCAGCGATCACCAAGCACTGCGGATTAAGGGGGCTGGCCGAGTACGTGGCGTTTGACAAGATCGACAAGGCGCCTGAGGAGAAGGCGCGGGGGATCACGATTTCCACGGCGCACGTGGAGTATCAGACGAAAACCCGGCATTATGCGCACGTGGACTGTCCGGGCCACGCGGACTATATCAAGAATATGATCACGGGTGCCGCGCAGATGGACGGGGCAATCCTGGTGGTTGGCGCAGACGACGGCCCGATGCCGCAGACGCGGGAGCACATTCTTCTGGCGCGTCAGGTGGGTGTGCCGCAGATTGTGGTATTTTTGAACAAGTGCGACATGGTGGATGACGAGGAGTTAATCGAGCTGGTGGAGCTGGAGCTTCGCGAGCTGTTGAGTTCATATGATTTTCCGGGCGATGACACGCCGATTGTCCGTGGCAGCGCATTAAAGGCGCTGGAGTCAGACGATGCGGACGGAGCGGAGACCAAGTGCATCTGGGAGCTGATGGATGCGATCGATGATTTCATTCCGGAGCCGGAGCGGGATGTGGACAAGCCCTTCCTGATGCCGGTGGAGGATGTGTTCTCGATTTCCGGCCGTGGCACGGTGGTCACGGGCCGTGTGGAGCGCGGGGTTGTCAAGGTCAACGACAAGGTGGAGATCGTGGGATTTGGCGAGACGATCAACACGACCTGCACGGGCGTTGAGATGTTCAGAAAGATTCTGGACCAAGGCCAGGCCGGAGATAACGTGGGGCTATTGCTTCGCGGGATCAAGCGAGACGATGTGGAACGTGGCCAGGTGGTTGCGGCCCCGAAATCGATCACGCCGCACACGCGGTTTGAGGCCGAGGTCTACGTCCTGAGCAAGGATGAGGGGGGTCGTCACACGCCGTTTTTCAGCGGATACCGGCCGCAGTTTTATTTCCGTACGACGGACGTGACCGGTATATTGACGCTTCCGGAAGGCGTGGAGATGGTGATGCCGGGCGATAACGTAAAGATTAAGGCGGAGCTGATCACACCGATTGCGATGGAGAAAGAGCTTCGGTTTGCGATCCGCGAAGGGGGCCGGACAGTCGGTGCCGGCGTCGTCAGTGACATCATCGAATAACACCGAGAGCTGATTTACTATGATAACGAATTCTAAAATCAGAATACGCTTGAGAGCATACGATCATAAACTGCTTGATCAATCCGCCCGGGATATTGTAGATACGGCCCGGAAAACAGGGGCAAAGATTGTGGGGCCGATTCCGCTGCCCACGCGGATTAATAAATATACCGTGCTGCGTTCACCCCATGTGAACAAAAAGTCGAGAGAGCAGTTTGAAGTCCGGACCCATAAGCGGCTGTTAGATATTCAGGATCCCACCCAGCAGACGGTGGATGCCCTGATGAAGCTTGATCTGTCGCCGGGTGTGGATGTGGATATTAAACTGTAGCGAGAATGTGGTGACGGTTATGAGTAACGGATTACTAGGTAAAAAGCTGGGCATGACCTCGGTTTTCGGCCATGACGGCCGCTATCTGCCGGTGACGGTCATTGAAGCCGGCCCCTGCACGGTCACTCAGGTTAAAACCCAGGCGACTGACGGATACAATGCCTTGCAGCTGGCTTTCGGGGATAAGAAAAAGTCCCGTGTCAACAAACCGCTGCAGGGGCATTTTGCCAAAAGCGGAGACAAGTGTTTTGCTTATGTCAGCGAGTTCCGGGTGGATAACCCCGAAGATTTTCAGCTGGGCCAGGAGATAACCCTGGATATGTTTGCCGTCGGCGACTTGGTCGAAGTCTCCGGGAAAAGTAAAGGCCGGGGGTTTTCCGGCGTAATCAAGCGGCACGGATTCCATCGGGGACCCAAGACCCACGGCAACCGAAATTATCGGCTGCCCGGCTCCATCGGAATGAGCGCCTGGCCGTCTAAGGTGGCCAAGGGCAAAAAGATGCCCGGCCGTTACGGCAACGTCCGGCAGACAGTTAAGAATCTGGAAATCGTTGATATACGGCCGGAGGAAAACCTGATTCTGGTCAAAGGCGCGGTCCCCGGCCCGGCCAGCGGCCGTATTGAAATCAAAAAACGCGGTTGAAGTTCCGTTTTTAAGAATTCGAGGAAATGAGGCAAACCATGGCTGTCCTTGAGGTCAGAAATATAGCGGGTGGCAAAGTATCAGAGGTGGAGCTGCCCGACAGCATATTCAATGTGTCCGTGAAAAAGAGCGTGCTCCACGACGTGGTCAGAAGCCAGCTGGCGGCCCGGCGGCGGGGAACCGCTGCGGTCAAGCACCGTTCGGATGTAAAGGGCTCCGGAGCCAAGATGTTCCGTCAAAAGGGCACCGGCCGGGCCCGGCGGGGCGATATCAAGAGCCCGCTGCTCAAAGGCGGCGGCGTGACCTTCGGCCCCGACCCCCGGTCCTATGCATTCAAGATTCCCAAAAAGGCCCGGCGGCTTGCGCTTAAAATGGCCATCAGCAGCAAGCTGCAGGCGGATACCCTGGTTGTGCTGGATAAGTTTGAACTGGAGCAGATAAAGACGAAGGCTGTCGCTTCCGCGATTGATTCGCTTAACCTGGAGAAGCCGCTGATTGTCATCGATAAGGCGGACAGGACGCTGGAGCTTTCCGCGCGCAATATCCCCGGTGTAAAGGTTCTGCGTGTGGACGGCTTGAATGTATATGACATTTTGAATCATCAGCACCTTGTTTTGTTGGAGCCTTCGATAAAGGAAATCGAGGGGAGGCTGGCCGCATGAGAACCTATGAGATTATAAAAGCGCCGCTTGATACGGAAAAGACAAACCTCCAGAAAGAGTTCTTCAATAAGGTCTCGTTCGAGGTGGATCCCAGAGCCAACCGGGTGGAAATCCGGAAAGCGGTTGAAAATATTTTTGACGTCAAGGTCCAGTCCGTGCACACCATGCATGTGCGGGGCAAGCTCAAACGCCGCGGCCGAATTCTCGGGCGGCGGAAGAACTGGAAAAAAGCCATTGTGACGTTGATGCCCAACAGTCGGATCAACTTTTTTGAGGGCGTTTAGGTGAGGAGACGATATAAATGGCAATAAAACGAGTAAAACCGACATCACAAGGACGCCGCTTCCAGGAGTACCCAACGTTTGAGGAGATTACCAAGAAGGAGCCGGAAAAGCACCTTTTGCGCAGGCTCACCAGATCCGGGGGAAGAAACGCGAATGGCCGGATGACCATGCGCTACCGCGGGGGCGGTCACAAACGGCAGTATCGGTTGATCGATTTTAAACGGGAAAAAGACGGGGTACCGGCCAAAGTCGCGGCCATTGAATATGATCCGAACCGGTCCGCGCGAATCGCCCTTCTCCATTATGCGGACGGGGAAAAACGCTATATTCTGGCCCCGGCCAAAGTCAAAGTGGGCGATACCCTGATGTCCGGTTCGGATGCGGAAATTCGCCCCGGCAATGCGCTTCCGCTAAGAAATATCCCGCTGGGTACCCAGATCCATAATATTGAACTGCGGGCCGGAAACGGCGGCCAGATTGTTCGAGGCGCCGGCGGCTACGCGCAGATCACCGCCAAAGAGGGGAAATATGCCACAATCCGCCTGCCCTCCGGGGAGGTCCGGATGGTGCTGCAAAGCTGCCGGGCGAGTATCGGGCAGATCGGCAATGTGGATCATGTCAATATCTCTTTGGGGAAAGCGGGGCGCACCCGGATGCTCGGCCGGCGGCCCAAAGTCCGGGGCGTTGTCAAAAACCCGGTGGATCATCCGATGGGCGGCGGTGAGGGTCGCTCCTCCGGCGGACGGCACCCCTGTACGCCGTGGGGTAAGCCCACCAAGGGCCTGCGCACCCGGAGCCGGAAGAAAAGCGATCGGCTGATCGTGAAACGACGGAAGAAAAAACGATAAATTTTAAGATTAATCGATAGCAGGAATATCAGGAGCATTTAAGGTATGCCGCGGTCAATCAAAAAGGGTCCATATATTGAACCCAAATTGTTCAGGAAGGTCAACGAAGCCCAGGCTTCCCGAAGCAGCAAGGTCATCAAGACCTGGTCCCGCCGTTCAACCATCGTTCCGGAAATGGTGGGGCTCACGCTGGCGGTGCACAACGGCAAGAAATTCGTTCCGGTCTTTATTTCGGAGAACATGGTGGGTCATAAACTCGGTGAGTTTTCCCCGTCACGGATTTTCTACGGGCATGCCGGTGACAAGAAAACGAAAATGAAACGGTAACCTTATAGATTTGGTTAGGATGTCCTAAAATGGAGGCACGGGCAACAGGCAAATATATGCGTATTTCCCCGCAGAAGGTTCGCAGCATCGTCGGGGCCGTAAAAGGCCAGCCGGTGGAGGCGGGGTTGAACCAATTGAAATTCATGCCCCAAAAGGCGTCTGGAGTTGTGGAGAAAGTTTTACGCTCGGCTGTAGCCAATGCGGATCAGCAGGGGGAAATGGATATCGATTCGCTGATGATTAAAAATATCATCGTCAATGAGGGCCCCATGCTGAAGCGGTTTCGGCCGCGCGCACGCGGGCGGGCAACCCGTATACTGAAACGAACGAGTCATATTACCGTAATCGTTGCCGAAGGGTAAAAAGGAGGAAAGTTGGGTCAGAAAGTCAATCCAATTAGCATGCGGTTGGGGATTGTCCGCACCTGGGGTTCTCGTTGGTATGCCGGCAAAGACTATCACAAATATGTTCTGGAGGACTATAAGCTTAGAACCTATTTGAAGAAGAAACTGTATCATGCCGGTGTTTCAAAGATCGAGATTGAGCGCTCCACCAAGCGGGTCAAGCTTAAGATCCACGCTGCGCGTCCCGGGATCATTATCGGAAAAAAAGGGGCAGAAATCGAAGCGTTGAAAAAAGAGCTGGAAAAGATGGTCTCCCATGAGGTGCTGGTGGACATCCAGGAGGTTCGCAAGCCGGAAATCGATGCGCAGCTGGTGGCCGAAAACGTCGCCAATCAGCTGGTCCGCCGGGTGGCCTTTCGTCGGGCCATGAAACGGGCGGTCGCTTCAGCCATGCGCTTCGGGGCCCATGGAATCAAGATCATCTGCTCCGGCCGGCTCGGTGGCGCGGAAATGGCCCGGGTGGAATGGTACAAAGAGGGCCGGATCCCTTTGCATACCCTTCGGGCGGATATTGACTACGGTTTCACCAATGCCAATACTACCTACGGCACCATTGGCGTAAAGGTCTATATCTTTAAGGGCGAGATATTAAGCGATGAGCAAATGGCCAAAGACGGCCAGTAATACGCGAGAACCAGGGATACGAGGAGAATCGGATAAATGTTAAGCCCCAAAAGAGTAAAATATCGTAAAAAACAAAAAGGCCGAATGAAAGGCAAGGCGTATAAGGGGTCACGGCTTAATTTTGGGGACTTTGGGCTTCAGGCCGTTGAGTGCGGCACAATTTCCTCAAAGCAGATTGAAGCCGCCCGTATTGCCATGACCCGTCGGGTCAAGCGGGGCGGAAAAATGTGGATTCGGATTTTTCCGGATAAACCCTTTACCAAGAAGCCGGCTGAGGTGCGGATGGGAAAAGGCAAAGGCGCCCCGGAGGGCTGGGTAGCAGTTATTAAACCCGGCCGTATCCTCTACGAGATGGAAGGCGTTTCCCGAGAACTGGCCTATGAGGCGCTGCGGCTGGCGGCGCATAAGCTCCCGATCAAAACCAAGTTTGTCGAAAGGAGCGAAATGTAATGAAGGTACAGGATATCAGAGAGCTAAGCGGTGATGAGCTGAACAAACGGCTTCAGGATACCATTGAATCCTATTTTAATCTGCGGTTCCAGCATGAAACCGGCCAACTGGAGAATCCGCGGCGACTTCGGCAGGTAAAATGCGATATTGCCCGGCTTAATACGATTAAACGGGAACGTGAACTAAACATCAGATAAACGGTATAGAGTCATGGCAGAAAAAGAAAGAGGCAGACGCAGGCAGGTGGTCGGAACGGTTCTAAGCAATAAAAATGATAAAACAGTCACGGTCCGCGTGGATCGCTATGTAATTCATCCGGTCTTTAAAAAGTATATGCGCAGACGGGGGAAATATGCGGCCCATGACGAGCAGAATACCTGCGGCGTGGGCGATCGGGTACTGATTACCGAATCACGGCCATTGAGCCGGCGCAAGCGATGGCGGGTAAGCCAGATAATTGAAAAAGCGGTCTGATGAGCAGGGGATTTGAAAAATGATACAGGCGGAGACAAGGTTGTCTGTTGCGGATAATTCGGGCGCCAAGGAGGTCAGCTGCATCAAGGTGCTGGGCGGTTCCAGGCGGCGTTATGCGAGCATCGGCGATATCATTGTGGTATCGGTCAAGCATGCCATGCCGAACTCAAAGGTCAAAAAGGGCGATGTGCTCAAAGCTGTTATTGTGCGGACCAAAAAGGAAATCCGACGGCCGGATGGCTCGTTTATCCGGTTTGATGAGAATTCAGCGGTATTAATCAATGCCCAGCGGGAGCCGATCGGAACCCGTATTTTCGGGCCCGTTGCCAGGGAACTCCGCGCGCAGCGGTTCATGAAGATTATTTCGCTGGCACCCGAGGTGCTGTAAGCGTTGGAGAAGTCCGATATGAATAAGGATAAGTGCAGGATCAAGAAAAACGATAAGGTCAAAGTGGTGGCCGGCAAGGACAAGGGAAAAATCGGCAAGGTCATCGATGTGCATCCCAATAAAAACCGTATCCTGGTCGAAAATGTCAATACGGTGAAGCGGCATACCCGGCCGAGTGATAAGAATAAGCAGGGCGGCATCATCGAAGGCGAAGCCGCAATCCACTGGTCCAACGTAATGCTGGTATGCAACAAGTGCATGGCCCCGGTTCGGATAAAAATGCATCAGCTCGAAGATGGCAAGCGGGTGCGGATCTGTCGGAAATGCAATGAAATTATCGATGCGTCGTAAGAGCGATTGCCGGAGGAATTTGCGATGTCAATAAAGGAATATTACGATAACGAGGTCGTTCCCAAGCTGACGGAGACCTTTGCCTATAAGAATCGGTTTGAAGTTCCGAAGCTTGAAAAGATCGTTCTGAACATGGGGCTTGGGGAAGCGATCCAGAATATCAAGGTCTTGGATTCCGCCCGACAGGAACTCAAAGAGATCACCGGCCAGGCCCCGGTGATTACGCGGGCGAAAAAATCCGTGGCCGCTTTTAAGGTACGGGAAGGGATGCCGATCGGATGCATGGTCACCCTGCGGCGCCGCCGGATGTATGAATTTTTTGACAGGCTGGTCAATTTTGCGCTGCCCCGGGTACGCGATTTTCGGGGTATTTCCGGAAAGGCGTTTGACGGACAGGGCAACTACACCCTGGGCATCAAGGAGCAGATCATCTTTCCGGAAATCGATTACGACAAAATCGACACCCTGAAGGGTTTAAACATCACGATCGTTACCTCGGCCAAAAACAATGAGGAAGGCAAAGAGCTGCTCAGGTTAATGGGCATGCCATTTAGAAATTAACCATCCAAGGAGGCAGGTTTGGCAAGAAAAGCGCTCAGAGAGAAGGCGGCCAAAAATCCCAAATTCTCAGTCCGGAAACATAACCGGTGCCCGATATGCGGGCGTCCGCGAGGCTATATCAGAAAATTCGGGATTTGTCGCCTCTGCTTTCGCAAGTTTGCTTCAGAGGGGCTGCTGCCGGGGGTTCAAAAGTCAAGCTGGTAGTTTAAGGCAATCGCAGTATAAGTCATAAAAAGGTCAACAGGACGGAGATAGATTCATGACAATGAGTGATCCTATCGCGGATATGCTTACCCGGATCCGCAACGGCGGCCGCGCCAAACATCCCAGCGTGGATATGCCGGGGTCGAATTTAAAAACGGCGCTGGCCAAGGTGTTAAAGGACGAAGGGTTTATCCGGAACTATAAGTTCATCAAGGATAACAAGCAGGGCATTGTCCGGGTATATTTGAAGTACGACAAAAACAATCAGCATGTTATTTACGGACTTCAACGGATGAGTAAGTCAAGCAGGCGGGTCTATGTGAACAGCAAGGAAATCAAGCCGGTTTTAAAGGGGCTCGGCATCTCTATTCTGTCTACTTCCAGGGGCGTAATGACAGACCGGCAGGCCAGAAGCGAGAAGATCGGCGGCGAGGTTCTTTGTAATATCTGGTAGGCAAGGAGAAGACCATGTCTCGAGTGGGTAAGAAACCGATTCAAATACCTGAAAAAACGAAAATAACTTATGATAACCGGGTGTTAAGCGTCCAGGGAGAGAAGGGGACGCTTTCCATGACCGTGCACCCGGATGCGGACCTGGATATCAGCGATTCCGAACTAAAGGTTCGGGTTCACCGCAATGATCAGCGGGCCAAGGCTGTTTGGGGCATGACACGGGCCTTGATTGCCAATATGGTCCACGGTGTCAGCCAGGGGTTCGAACGGGTGCTGGAAGTAAACGGCGTGGGCTACCGCGCAGAGTTAAAAGGCCAGGGGCTGGATTTTCACCTCGGGTATTCGCATCCGATTCATTTTTCGCTGCCTGAGGGCATATCCGCCAATATTGAGAAGAATGTGATTCGGTTATCCGGGATTGACAAGGAGCTTTTGGGCTATACAGCCTCCTCGATCCGGCAGCTGAGGCCGCCGGAGCCTTACAAGGGCAAGGGGGTCAAGTATGCGGAGGAAACCATCCAGCGCAAGGCCGGCAAGACCGCCAAGTAGTTAATAGAACTGATTAATCGTTTGATGCATGAAGGATTAAATACTTATGGGTTCACCACATATTAGAAAAGCGCTGCGCGCCAAGCGGAAAAAACGCATCCGCAAAAAGCTCACCGGCACCCCGGAGCGGCCGAGGCTGTGCGTTTTTCGAAGCACCAGGCACGTCTATGCCCAGATCATTGACGACACCCGGGGCATAACCCTCGCCTCCGCCTCGACCATGGAGCCGGAAATCCGTGACGGGCAGAAATTTGAAAGCAAAGTGGCGGCGGCGAATTTTATCGGCAAACGAATCGGGGAGCGGGCCTCGGAGAAAGGAATTCAGGCAGTGGTCTTTGACCGCAGCGGGTTCATGTATCACGGCCGGGTTAAGGCGGTCTCCGAAGGTGCACGCGAAGCAGGGCTTGATTTTTAAATGTAAAAAGGAGGCGTTGGCTTGCTCAAAAGGGAAACGGAAGAGAATCTATATATTGATAAAGTCGTCCATATCAGCCGGGTGGCAAAAGTCCACAAGGGCGGGCGCCGCTTCAGCTTTAGTGCTATCGTGGTGGTTGGCGACGGTCAAGGCAGCGTCGGATATGCGCTGGGCAAGGCGCATGAAGTTCCGGAGGCAATCCGCAAAGGCGTTGAAAAAGCCAAAAAGAACATGGTTGAGGTGCCGGTTATCGACGGGACCATTCCCTATGAGGTGACCGGAAAATTCGGTGCTGCCCGGGTCCTGTTAAAACCGGCTGCCCGCGGTACCGGGGTTATTGCCGGCGGGGCCGTGCGGGCGGTGCTTGAGGCGGTTGGCATTGAGAATATCCTGACCAAGTGTATCGGGACCAATAATCCGCATAACGTTGTCAAGGCCGCGGTGCAAGGATTGCAGAGCCTGCAGAGCCGGGAATCGGTTGCTGCCAAGCGCGGTTTAGAACTCGAGGAGATTTAGTACAGATGGCAGGCAAGCTTAAAATTACAATGATCAGGAGCATGAACGGGCGCCCTGAGAAGCACCGAAAAATCCTCCGAAGCATGGGATTCGGCAAACTCAACCGGACCGTTGAGCTGCCCGATAATCCGGCAACCCGCGGAATGATCGAGAAAGTACCACATATGGTAAAGGTGGAGGAATAGCATGAGACTGCATGATTTGTCGCCCGCCGACGGGGCCAGGAAAAATCGGAAACGAAAAGGCCGCGGCGTGGGTTCCGGTCTGGGCAAGACCGCC
This sequence comes from Desulfobacterales bacterium, assembly GCA_034520365.1. Lineage (NCBI taxonomy): Bacteria > Pseudomonadati > Thermodesulfobacteriota > Desulfobacteria > Desulfobacterales > Desulfobacterales bacterium. The sequence continues at coordinate 280,439 of JAXHNP010000003.1, read as the reverse complement.
GGCCGGGGCACCAAGGGGCACAATGCCCGTTCCGGCGGAGGGACGCGCCCGGGGTTTGAAGGCGGCCAGATGCCGCTGCACCGCCGGCTGCCGAAGCGCGGGTTTAAAAATATTTTTAAAACACCCGTGGAAGTGGTCAATGTCCGTGATCTGAATCGCTTTGAAAGTGGTTCTGTGGTGGATCAGAACCTGCTGACCGAGGCCGGGCTGATCTCCCGAAAGGCCAAGCAGGTGAAGGTTTTGGGCCAGGGAAATTTGAATGTGGCGTTGACGCTGCACGTCGGCTCAGCTAGTAAAAGCGCCAGAGAAAAAATCGAAGCCGCCGGGGGCAAAGTAGAGGTTAACTAATTATGGCAGCACCAGTAACTGGGGCCGGTGTCGGCAATATCTTAAAGATTCCCGAGCTTAAGCGGCGCATTCTGATTACCTTTGGCTTTCTGGTGGTATACCGGATCGGTGTGCATATACCGACGCCGGGAGTGAATGCGGATGCTTTGGCGGAGTTTTTTGCCCGCCATCAGGACACCATATTCGGCATATTTGATATGTTTTCCGGCGGCGCATTGGAGCGTATGTCCGTGTTTGCCCTGGGCATTATGCCGTATATCAGCGCATCGATTATCCTGCAGCTATTGACGGTAGTTATTCCGCATCTGGAGCAGCTGAAAAAAGAAGGCGAGCAGGGCCGGCGCCAGATTACCAAATATACCCGTTACGGTACGGTGGTGCTTGCCTTTGTTCAGGGCTTCGGAATCAGTGTCGGACTTGAAAATATGGCTGCACCGGGGGATATGCCGGTGGTTATCGAGTCGGGCTGGGGGTTTCGGCTGCTTACCGCCATTACCCTGACCGCAGGTACGGCATTTATCATGTGGCTGGGTGAGCAGATCAGTGAGCGCGGCATCGGAAACGGGATCTCGCTGATCATTTTTGCCGGTATTGTGGCCCGGATGCCCCAGGCGATGGGCAACACTTTCCGCATGATGTCCTCTGGCGAAATGGGCGTGTTTGCGGTAGCTGTCCTGATTCTTCTGATGGTGGGGGTGATCGCGTTTATCAATTTCATGGAACAGGGGCAGCGGCGCATTCCGGTTCAGTATGCCAAGCGGGTGGTCGGCCGTCGCATGTACGGCGGACAGAGTACCCATCTGCCGCTTAAAATCAATACATCCGGGGTTATTCCCCCGATTTTCGCCTCTTCACTGATTATGTTTCCGGCCACCCTGGCCAGTTTTTTCCAGGATGTGCCCATGATGCAGAGCGTGGCCTCGGCCATGCAGCCCGGCTCGGTGATTTATGAGTTAATCTTTGTCGGATTCATCGTCTTTTTCTGCTACTTTTACACGGCCATTACCTTTAACCCGGCTGATGTGGCTGAAAATATGAAAAAATACGGCGGCTATATCCCCGGCATCCGGCCGGGCAAGCGCACTGCGGACTATATTGACAAGGTCTTAACAAGAATTACCCTGGGCGGCGCCATCTATGTATCCGCCGTCTGCGTGCTGCCTTCGGTGCTAATGACCAAATTCAATGTCCCCTTCTACTTTGGGGGAACCGCCCTGCTGATTGTCGTGGGGGTGGCCATGGACACGGTGAATCAGATCGAATCGCATCTGATTACCAGAAACTATGAAGGCTTCTTAACTACCGGCAGGGGCAAGAAATAATTTCGAAGCCCAATGATTTCAGCGGCGGGCCCGGAGAGATCGTTGAATCGGTTTGCCGCTTAAAAAACCCAAGGATATGGACAGGGAGCGTTTCTGATGGCGAAAGAGGAACCGATAAAGGTTCAGGGTACAGTAATCGAGACCTTGCCAAACGCCATGTTCAAGGTCGAACTGGAAAACAAGCACCAGATACTCGCTCATATTTCCGGCAAGATGCGGATGCATTTTATCAAGATCCTGCCGGGCGATACGGTGACCGTGGAGTTATCCCCTTATGATCTTACCCGGGGGCGGATTACCTATCGGTCCAAATAACAGAATTTTAGCTGCTTTTTTGTGAGGTCAGACAATGAGAGTCAGTGCATCGGTTAAAAAAAGATGTCGCAACTGCAAGGTCATCAGGCGAAGAGGCATCGTGTGGGTGATCTGCACGAATAAACGCCATAAACAGCGTCAGGGGTAAAAGGAGGCAGGCTTTGGCAAGAATCGCGGGAGTCGATTTACCAAAAAGAAAATCCATCTTTATCGGATTAACCTATATTTATGGCATAGGTCAGTCCACGTCGCGGGATATTTTATCTCGCCTGAATATTGATGAGAATATTTCGACCGATGATTTAACCGATTCGGATATTAATAATATACGGAAGATCATTGATGATGAGTTTAAGGTCGAGGGGGAGCTCCGTTCAGAGATCTCCATCAATATCAAACGGCTCATGGATCTGGGGTGTTATCGGGGACTGCGCCACCGCAAGTCTCTGCCGGTTCATGGACAGCGGACCTCCACCAATGCCAGGACCCGAAAAGGGCCGAAGCGATCCGCAGTTAAGAAAAAGGGCGGCGCCAAGAAAAAATAATTTTAGCGAATCAAGGGCGAAACCATGGCGAAGGTAAAAAAAGCGCGTACAAGGAAAAAGGTTAAAAAAAATATTGAGAGCGGGGTTGTCCATATTCAATCCACGTTTAACAACACCATCATAACCATTACCGATCCCAATGGAAATGTGATTTCCTGGTCCACTGCCGGGATGAACGGATTCAAGGGGTCGCGTAAAAGCACCCCGTTTGCCGCCCAGCTGGCCTCTGAAGACGCCGCGAAAAAAGCCCGGGAGCACGGCATGAAAAAGGTGGAAGTCTATGTCAAAGGCCCCGGCCCGGGACGGGAATCCGCGTTAAAAGCATTGCAGAGCGTCGGATTTACCGTGGTGATGATTAAAGACGTGACTCCGGTGCCGCATAATGGTTGCAAACCCAAAAAGCGCCGGCGGGTTTAGCGTCTCCATGCATCAGGGCCGTGATAAGCGGTTATTTGAATTTATAATTAGGCGGTTCGTGTCCGAAGGAACATCCCGGAACGACATGATGATATTTAAGGGGAGGATACGTTGTCAAGGTATCGAGATTCAGTCTGCCGCATATGTCGGCGGGAAAATTTAAAACTCTATTTGAAGGGCGATCGCTGCTATTCGGACAAGTGCTCATTTGATCGCCGGAGCTATCCACCGGGCCAGCACGGCCAGCGGCGGGGTGGCAAAATATCCGATTACGGCACTCAGCTAAGAGAAAAGCAGAAAGTCAAACGCAGCTACGGCCTCTCCGAGAAGCAGTTCAGGCTGGCGTTTGAGCGGGCGGATCAGAAAAAAGGGGTAACCGGCTTCAATCTGCTGCTGATGCTTGAGATGCGGCTTGATAACGTGGTCTATCGTCTTGGTCTGGCCAACTCCCGCCCCCAGGCCCGGCAGCTGCTTCGCCACAACCATTTTTTGGTAAACGGCCGGAAGGTCAATATCCCCTCCTATCAGGTCAAAGTCGGGGATGTGATTGAGGTTCGTGAGAAAAGTCAAAATGTCCAGATGATCATTGATGCGCTTGATGCGGTGGTCAGGCGGACGGCGCCCCCCTGGCTGGAACTCGATTCAGAGAATAAGAAGGGGACGATTCGTGCCTTGCCCACGCGTGAAGATATCACCATGCCGATCCAGGAAAATCTGATCGTCGAGCTTTACTCCAAATAATGATTAGGGTCGCCGACCGCGGTAGGTTGTGTGGGGGGCGGTGCCCCTCGCGTTATCCGCGTATCAGCATGTTGGCTTGACACCAGCGCCGCATAGCCGGGCATCATAAAGAAATTTCTGGAGATTTAAAATGTCACTAAACGAACTCATGTACATGAACTGGCGGGAGATTATCAAACCGGAGAAGGTTCAGGTCGACGACCAGTCCGATACCTACGGCAAATTTGTATGGGAGCCGTTGGAACGTGGATTTGGGATTACCATCGGCAACGCCTTGCGCCGGATTATTCTCTCCTCGATATGGGGAGCGGCGATCGCTTCCGTCAAAATCGAAGATGTGATGCATGAATTCAGTACCATTCCCGGGGTTCTGGAGGATGTCTCCGAGATCATACTGAATTTAAAAAATATCCGTGTCAAGATGGATGATACGGAAGAAAAGACGCTTGAAGTTAATGCCGCCGGCAATACCGTGATCAAAGCCAGGGATATCAAGAGCCCGGACGGGAGAGTCACTATCATGAACCCCGATCAGCACATTGCCACCCTGTCCGAGGACGGCAAGCTCAGTATGGGCATGACGGTCAAGGCCGGAAAGGGTTATTCTCTGGCGGAAAACCATAAAGATCCGGAAGCCCCTATCGGGACGCTCTCCATTGATGCGGTGTTCTCGCCCATCAAACGGGTCAGCTATACCATCGGCAATGCCCGGGTCGGCCAGCAGACCGACTATGACAAGCTGACCATGGAGGTCTGGACCGACGGCGCGGTGGTCCCGGAAGACGCCATTGCCTATGCCGCCAAAATTTTAAAAGAGCAGCTGACGGTTTTTATCAATTTTGATGAAAATGCGGTCCCGGAAATCAGACGGGCTAAGGATGAGGATGAGACCCCGCAATTTAACGAAAACCTCTACCTGGACGTGGATGAGCTGGAGCTCTCCGTTCGGAGCGCCAACTGTCTGCGCAACGCCAATATTACCAAAATTTATCAGCTGGTCCAAAAGACCGAGTCCGAGATGCTGAAGACCAAAAATTTCGGCCGGAAATCGCTAAATGAGATCAAGGAGCTGTTAAGCGAACTCGGCCTTTACCTGGGCATGAACCTGGAAGGCTTTGAACCCCCTGAAGAGGATAAGGATCAAGAGGAATAAAGCATATGCGACATCGAAAGAGCGGACTGAAATTAAACCGAACAGCCAGTCACCGAAAGGCCATGTTTCGCAATATGGTGACCTCACTGTTTAAATACGGAAAAATCAAAACCACGGATGTCAAGGCCAAGGAAATGAAGCGCTGGGCAGATCATATCGTCTCCCTGGCCAAGCAGGGGGATCTGCATTCCCGCCGCCAGGCGATGTCTATCATCCGGGAAAAAGCAGTGGTCCACCAGCTTTTCAGCGAGGCCCCGGAGCGGTTTTCCGATCGGTCCGGCGGCTATACCCGGATCACCAAGCTGGGGCCCCGAAAAGGCGATGCCGCCTCGCTTTCCATAATTGAATTGACCGGTGTGCCGGCCGCATCCGGCAAAAATCAGAAAGGCGAGGAGAAAAAGAAAAAAGCCTCTGCCTAGTTATCTGTTCTGACCCGGTTTACCCCCGCCCTGCCCGTTTTTTCTCCCCCCTTCATGAGTACCCACTAAACGGGCAGGGCTTTTTTATTCCAAATACCCCCCATCCTATAATATTCGCAGGTATCAGTTCTGATCCCCGGCAAAGAGCCGCAGCGTCTCGCCCCGGACGGGTATCAGGTCCATATGATCCGCACCGAACACCACTTCTACCGCCCCGTTCTGATTGGTTTGAAAAATTTGGCACCCTCTTTTTTTGTATCGCTTGATCACGCCCGGCGCCGGCAGATCAAACCGGTTTTGCGGCCCGGCGGATATAACCGCGGCCCTTGGGCTGACTGCCTCCAGGAAGTCCTTTGTGCTTGATGTCTTGCTTCCATGATGCGGGGCAAGCAGCACTGATGCGTGAAGCTTTTCAGCAGCAGCGGCGACAAGCCTTTTTTCCGCGGTTTTCATAATATCGCCGGTCAGAAGCAGGGCCTGCCCGTTATAGGCGGCTTTTAATACAATGGAGTGGTTATTTTTGGCATCGGTTTGGATAGAGCCGCTGGAATCGGCGGGCGGGGGGTGGAGGATATCAAATGTGACCCCGTTGATATGGAATCGCCGGGAAATTTGGTCAAGCCGCAGATGTTTTATTTTGTGTTTTCTGATGGCTTCAAGGAAGGCTTTATACCCCTGACTATCCGCTTTTTGATGCGTGGAAATAACCCGGTCGACATGGAAATGGTTTAGAATATAGATGAGCCCATTCAAATGGTCCGCATCCGGGTGGGACAACACCACGGTATCGATGGTTCTGATTTTTCTGTCCCATAGCAGCGGGGCGAGCACGTTTTTGCCCACATCGAACACAGCATTGCTTGTAAATCCGCCGCCATCCACAAGCATCCGATAGCCTGCCGGCAGCTCCAGCAGGGCGGCGCTGCCCTGGCCTACATCCACGATTGTTGCGATAAATTCATTTTTCCAGAACCGGTCATGGCACCAAAAGGCGATGTCTGCGGCAAGCACGATAGATGCGGCCGCTATGATAAAGACCGCCGGCTGCTTCAGGGCTGCCCGGCTTAAAAGCGGCCTTTCGGCCCGTCCCAGCAGGTATAGAAAACTAAACAGCAGGATATAGACGCAGGTCAGCTCAAGCACAGAGGGGGTGATGGTTTTGGCCGCACTAAACGGCCATTCGCCGATGGGATAGATAACCGCCAGGCCTAGCTCAATACCAACGCCGGCGGCTTTAAGCCCCCATGCCGCCAGGGGCGCATACAGCGGAAACAGCACCAGAACTGAAAAAAGCGAGAGCGGGACCACAAAAAAGCCGATAATCGGGATAATTAAAAGATTTGTAAAAAGGCCGAAAAACGCCGCCTGATTAAAGTAATGCATGGTCAGCGGGGTGGTGCCCAGGATGGCAAACAAAGAGACCATCATAAAAGACAACACTGGTGCCATGAGTCGATGGTTTTGAAATCCGGCCCGCCAGTGCCGTGTGCCGGAGATGCCGATGATAATAGTAAGCACCGCCATAAAGGAGAGTTGGAAGGATATGGAAAACAGGGCCGGCGGATAAAGGATCAGGATGACCATGGCCGCGATGGCCAGGGTATTGGGGAGATCATGCTCGCGTTCGATCAGAAAGGAGAAAAGAAAGACACTCACCATGATCACCGCCCGCTGGGTAGAGGGGGACATCCCTGCCAGCAGACCATAGATTAACACCGGGAGCACGGCAAGCACTGCTGCGAATTTCCGGCTCCAGCCCCGATACAGGATCGCCGGCCAAAGCCTCAGCGCCCGCTTGAAGACGAAAAAGGCAAACGCCGCAACAATGCCGATATGAAGGCCGGAAATGGCCAGCACATGGCTTGCGCCCGCCCGGTTGAAGGCAGTTTTAAGCGCCGGGGAAAGCGCCTCCCGCTGGCCAAGGACCAGGGCGGATAAAACCGCCTGCTTGTCGCCTGCCACGGCGGATTTAATCAATTGGCCGACCGCCTGACGCATCCGGTCGAGTAGGGCGACAGCCGGGTTTACGGGGCCTGTCTGCTCAACCTCAAGCCGGTTGCCCGAGGCATAGGCGCTGGCCCATACATTTTGATACGCCATAAATGATTTGTAATCAAAGCCGCCGGGGTTGTTAAAATTATGAAACGGCCGGATGCGGCTTTGAAATCGGATATGATCATGGCGGCGAAGTTCTTGCTCTGGCCCGTACACCTTCATCCGCAGATTGCCCCGCACACATTTTTGCGTCTCCGGATGATTCGGCTTGGAAATTTTCAGATCGGATAATAAAAATTTTACCCGATAGCTCTGCCGGATAGGGTCAGTGGCGATTCTGCCGGTGATTTCCCATGATTTTTCCGCATCCCGGCTATACTGGCATAAGTGATTTGGTTGGTCCGGGACAACTTGCCAGGGGACAAGGCTGAGATAGCCCAGGGCACAAAAGAAAATAAGTGGTGACAATCTGGCGGGCCGGTCAAGAAACACCAGCCCAAAGATAAAAGTGCCCGCGGTGATGCATAGGAAAAGGGCGGGCTTGTTAAAGCCGGGCAGGGTGTGGGCGGCGGAAATGCCGGCCATCAAGGCAAAAAGCAGTGGGATTAACGGCCGGAAATAATATCTGCGCTCAAATAAGCGGGAAGGGTTTTTTATAAACCTTGCCATGGCAGGCTATTTTGCGGCGGGCACCCGCTTGATGGAAGCGCCCAACCGGCTGAATTTGTCTTCCAGACCGTCATAGCCCCGATCCAGATGATAGACCCGGCTGATGCGGGTCTCCCCGGTAGCGACCATGCCGGCAAGCACCAGGGAGGCACTCGCCCGAAGGTCAGTGGCCATCACCGGTGCCCCTGAAAGTTGGGTCACGCCCCGGACCATGGCGTGGCTTCCGGAGATGGTAATGTCAGACCCCATGCGCTGAAGCTCGCTCACATGGATAAACCGGTTTTCGAACACGTTTTCGGAAATCACGGAAAATCCGTTGGCCACTGCCATCAGCACCATGAACTGGGCCTGCATATCCGTGGGAAAGCCGGGATAGGGCATGGTTTTAACGTCCACGCTGTTGATCGGCGAATGCCCTTTAACCCGGATGGAGCGGTCCAGGCTTTTGATTTCCGCGCCGGTTTTTTCAAGCTTGAGGATCAATTCCTTAAGGTGAGCGGGCTCGCATTCTTTGATAAGAATGTCGCCGCCGGTAAGTGCGGCGGCCACCATGAAAGTTCCCGTCTCAATCCGGTCCGGGATAATGCGGGTGGTGACCGGTTTTAGGGTTTTTACGCCCTTTATGGTAATAACCGAGCTGCCCGCGCCTGAGATATCCGCTCCCATCAGGTTCAATACTTCGGCAAGGGCCGTAATTTCCGGTTCCCGGGCCACGTTTCGCAGGACGGTTTGGCCTTCGGCCAATACAGCGGCCATCATGAGATTCTCTGTTCCCGTAACCGTCGGCAGGTCCAGATAGATTTCCGTCCCGATGAGCTTTTTGGCGGAGGCCTCCACATAGCCGTGGGCCAGTTCAATATCGGCTCCCAAACGCGAAAGCCCGTTTAAATGCTGTTCAATGGGCCGCGCCCCGATGGCGCAGCCGCCGGGAAGCGAGACCCGGGCCCGCTTCATCCGGGCCAGCAGAGGGCCTAAAACGAGTATCGAGGCCCGCATTTTTCTGACATGCTCATATGGGGCTTCAAAATGGGACAAATTGCCGGTGTCAATGGCAAAGGTATTGTCGTAAAATTCGACCTCCGCCCCCATGTCGGAGAGCAGGGCCTGAATGCTTAGAATGTCTTTCAATGCCGGAACATTATGAAATTCAAAGCGGCCGCCGGTCAGCAGGGTCGCCGCAATGATCGGCAGCGCCGCGTTTTTCGCGCCGCTTACCGTTACCTCGCCATTTAATGGGCTGCCGCCCTTAATTAGGATTTCATCCATATCTAAGTTCTTTGATCAGGGAAGTTTCATCATAAAAAAAGCGTTACCCGCCCCCATTTTACCTGTGAGAGCGGGATAACGCTTGATTGAAAAAGCAATAATTGGATGATGCCTATTCTTAGTGGTGATGCCCGTTATCATCCTCCCGGAAGGTATCCCACGCGGATTTGATGACACAATAGGTCAATCCAAGCCCCACAATAGAGAGTGCATACCACAGGGCCCCGTGAAAGACCATATGCAGTATATCCCATTCCCACTCAAAGCTGAAAGGAAACATATATTTTCTCCTTACGTCAGATTAATTGGTCGGGTTGAGTTCGCGTTCCTGGGGAAATACCGGCAGATAGCGGTGCGCCAGGGAAATTACGATAACCCCGTAAGCTACCGGCAGAATCGTTGTCGCCACCTCCTGCCAGCTGGGAGAATACATGAACCAGCTCTCAAACGGTACCACCGGTACGGCCAATGTCTGGAGCACCATCACCCATCGATTGACAGAAACCCCGATCACCGCCAGAACCACGGCCAGCAGGAGCAGCGATTTGTTCTCCCGGCCTTTGCGGGTAATTAAAATGGCCGCCGGCAAGATCCCGCAGATCACGATTTCCAGAATCAGAATCCAGAGTCCGTATACCGGATTGTTGGTATAGAAATCCATGAATGAAAAACCCATACCGGGCGCGGTCACAACAGCCCAATAGATGGTATCCGCTATTTTGGCAATCATATAGGTGGCCAGCATCCAGCCGGAGATTTTGGCCAGAAGCTGGATCACATCGTCTTTGACCAGTTTTTTGCGGGTCAGCTTCTCGGTAATCCAGGTAACGAGAATGGTAAAACAAGGGCCACAGGCCGCCGCCGACCAGGTAAACAGAAAGAAAGTCCAGGGCCACACGTTGATACCTTCCCGGTAGGAAAAGGGTCGGCCGAACAGGACGCCGGACACACCGCCCAATGAGCCTTGATGGAAGAAGGAGAGGAACACGCCGGTGGCCGCAAAGACCGCCATGATGCTGTGCATGTTATGGGCCAGGTGATGCAGAAACGGGATTTTATCCAGCTTCGGGTTCTCAAATATGTTGGGCAGAAATTCAACGGTCAGCACGGCGAAGTAACAAGACAGGCAGAAGGCCACTTCGGTTAACATAGAGTGCTCATTGGCGTGCCAGAAGATAAACCAGCCCCGAAGGGGTTGGCCGATATCAATGGCCAGGATCAGAAGCGCCGAACTGTAGCAGATAAATCCAATGATCACGGCGTAATTGATAATGTTTTTGAGTTTGTCCTTGCCGAGAATATAGGTCAGAAAACCGGTGAAAAAGGCGCCGCCGCCCAGTGCAATGACCGCCAGGTCGGCCCAGATCCATAGGGCAAAGCCATATGCATCGTTCATATTGGTCTGGTTCAATCCCTTGTACCAGATCAGATACATGGCATAGACCCCCCAGAGGAGGACGGCCGTGGCAGCAGCCATCCACAGGGTGAATTGCATTTTTGAGCAGCGTTTTACCCCCGGAGGTATTATTGGCGTCGTCTCCATATTTGTCATGCTCCTTGCCATAGGTTAACTATTTATGGTGAATCTCTTGTCTGCCGGACTGCGGCCTGGATTCATTTTCCAGATAATTGTCCCCGGCGCGCCGCACCCAGGATTTGCTGGAGAGATAATAGACCTTGGGATTGGTATGCAGCCGCTCCAGAAGCCGGAAGGCGCGTGGGCTGTCCTTTAACTTGGCCACCTCGTGATCCGGATTATGCAGATCGCCGAATATAATCGCGCTTGTCGGGCAGGCTTCGGCACAGGCGGTCTGGTATTCGGATTCAAGGATTTCATCCCGGCCCTCCATATAGGTCTTATCCCGGGCCTGCTGGTAGCGCTGAAAACAAAAAGTACATTTTTCAACAACGCCCCGCATCCGCGCGGATACATCGGGATTTAAATATTTTTCCGTATCCGCCGGCCAGACCGGATCCCACCAGTTGAATTTTCTGGCATGATAGGGGCAGGCGGCCATACAGTATCGGCAGCCGAAGCATCGCGTGGGGATCTGGCTGACCACGCCGGTGTTATAGTCATAATCGGTGGCCACTGCCGGGCAGACTGAGACACAGGGCGAATGGCCGTGCTTGCCGATTCCGTCGCAATGCTGGCAGGGCATCGGCAGATAGCACACTTCGGTATCCGGATAGGGTTTGCCGTTGTCTATCTGAAAGATCCGGATCCAGTTGAGACTGTCAAGCTTGTGCGTCTCGTTTTCTTTAAACGGCACATTGTTTTCGGCGTAACACGCCACCATGCAGGCCCCACAGCCGGTGCATTTGTCAAGATCGATGACCATGCCGTAGCGCTTGGTGCTTGTGTATCCATGTTGTTCTTTCATCCCAACCTCATCGCTGACTGTTTATTTTCCCGGTTTTAGAGAGCCTCTGAATTGCCGGGAATTAGGCCTTTGTTATATTCGCCCGGATGCCCCATGCCGCATTCAGCCCGGACATCGGGTCTTCGATCGGGCCGATTAGTTTGTTGAAATTGACGCCCTTGTCTGTCAGGTATTTGGAATAGGCGGTATGGCCAAAGCCCCGGGGCATGGCGACAACACCCGGTTCGACGCCCTCATAAAGGTGGAGCTTGACTTCTGCCTGGCCTCTCGGAGTAGACAGCCGCACCCGGTCGCCCTCAAAAAATCCCATCTTTCGGGCGGTCTTTGGGTTAATCTCCACAAAAACGGTCTGATCCAGCAGCACCGTTTCATCGATGGTTTTGGTCATAAACGGCGGATTGCCGATTTCTCCGCCGGCAAGCCGGATGGAATCATAGGGAACCAGGATCAGCGGGAGCTGACCGGATTCTCCTTCGATGGCCACCTTGGTGAAGTTTGGCAGAATATCTTTATCCTTGCCGTTTGCGTTGTTTCTCGCCGAAGGGTAGAATTCAAATTTGCCGGTGGTCGTATTGAACTGATCGGTAAATGGAATGTCCTGCGGCCCCTTGATGAACGCAAAGCCCTTTTTTTCCAGTTGGTCCCAGTGATCCTTCAACGCGTCTTTTAAGTAGGCCTGGTAGTCCTTCCAGGCAAACGCCTTTTCAACAAACGAGCCCATGGCCTTGGCCATTTGGATGACCAGATTCCCTACGGGCCGGGTGTCGTATTGCGGCCGGACCACGGGCTTGGAAAGTCCAATGACCGGCTGGACGGTGCCCGGCGGGGTAGGCACATCCGAGTAGCTTTCAAGAAAAACATGGTCTGGCAGGATATAATCCGAATAACTGGCGGTTTCATCCATAAAGGAGGAGAAGCTGACCAGAAACGGGATTTTATCCAGGGCCGCTTTGGTGGCCTGGGTATCGGGAAGCGTATAAAGGGGATTGGCGTCACTTACCAAAAGCGCCTGCACCGGTGAGTCCCCTTTGGTGCTGTTAATCACCTCGGGCAGTCGGTGCAGCAGAAATCTGGCATTCGGGTATTGGTCGCTGCCGGCTCCGTCCACCCGCGCGTTCTGAAGGCCTTTGGATGCGGTTTTATCAATGTTTACTTCCGGCCATTTGGCATAATCCGGCTCAGCCACAACAGAGACACCGCCCGGCTGGTTGATGTTTCCGGCCAGGGCATTTAGGGCATGAACCGCCATGCATTCATCGAGGCTGCCCGGCAGGTGGCCCTGGCCGCGCCCGCTTACGGCAATAGGCTTCTTGGCGCGGGCAAACTGGCGGGCCAGCTTTTCGATCATGGGTTTGGGCACACTGGTGATCTCGGCCACAATTTCCGGCGCATAGTCCTTTAGGACCAGGTTCTTGAATCCCATGTGGCGCTTGCCGCTATCATCGGTCCAGTCCTCGAATCCGAAGGCCCATTTGCTGACAAAGGCTTCATTGTAAAGGGATTCCCTGATCATCACGTGGGCGATGCCCAAAGCCAGGGCCCCCTCGGTGCCCGGCGTGATGGGAACCCATTGATGGGCCTTGGCTGCGGTATCCGAGAGCCGGGGTTCGATTTGAACAAATTTTTTATTGTCATGCATCTTGCCGTAAATGCTTAACATCCGGGCAGGGGAGCTCCAGCCCTGGAACAGGCCGGTGCCAAAGCTTAGCACATGATCGGCATTTTCGATATCAAAGCCCACAGTCCCCTGCTGGCCCTGCATCAGGTAAGCGGCCAGTTCATAGGCATCCTGTACCGTCGGCGGCCGGATAAAATTCGGTGACCCGTAGGCGGTCAGGAACCGGTAGATCAGCTGGGGCAGGGTGCCCCTATCATCGCCCGCCACCCAGGCCACTGTATGCGGTTTCTGCTCATCCCGCAGTTCCTTTAATTTGCCGGTGACCGCTGAAATGGCTTCTTCCCAGGTAATTTTCTGCCACTTGCCTTCGCCCCGCTTGCCGACGCGTTTCATAGGGGCTTTCACCCGTGACGGGCCATAGAGGAACTGAAGACCGGAATGCCCCAGCGGACAGAGCTTACCCTGACTAACCGGGTGCTCCGGCAGGCCGTCGATTTTGACCGCCCGGTCGACGATTTTTCGTACCCGAATGCCGCAGCCGCCCGGACAAAGGGTACAAACGCTGGTCTTGTAAGAATCCGGTCCGTCTTTGGGCACAGGCGTCCACGGCCAGTTCTGGGTCCAGATCGATATATCGTCCGTCAGTTTCCAAGGCACCGGCGTAAGCGTAGAGCCGACGATCACCCCGACGCCCAACGAGATAAAACTTCTTCGATCAATTTTCATGGATTTAACCCCTTATATCAATATCCAGTTCGGCAATACCAGTTACTGATGGCATTGAAAGCAGTATCCTTTGTGGCCGGTTTCCTTTTCATGGCAATCGGCGCAGTCGTTCATCTTCATCCGCATGCCGTGTTTGGCTTCGCCCAGCCGGGCGATGTTGTAGCCCCAGATATCCCGGCTGTAACCGGTCAAACGGTTCTCCTGGTAGGGCCGGGAATGGGTGGAATGGCCGATGTCGCCGTGGCAGGTTTTGCAATCCATGCCGGCACCCTTGACATGGGCGGCATGGGAGAAGAACACGCAGTCCGGCTGCTTGGAGTAAACCAGCCAGGGGACTTCCTTATTGGGCAGTACGTATTCGTTGACAAATTTTTCCTCTTCCGGGTCGGTCCCTTGGACGAACTGGTGACAGCCGGAACAGGAGTAAAGGTCGGGGATACCGGAGAAGCTGCCGTCGGAGCGGAAGTAGTGGCAGCTCTGGCAGCCTTCATAAACAACGCCCATATGAAGTTCATGATTGAAGTCGATGGGCTGCTCTTTTTCCGAATAGAGCATGTTGGGAAACAGGAGCCAGCCGCTCAAAACGCTGCCGATGAAACCGATGATAAAAAAGAGCAGAATAAACCAGCCGGAGCCGTTGCTGCGCTTTTCTGGGGCATCGCCGGATTCCGGGGATGCCGGGTGGGAGGCCGGATGTTGTTGATCGTTGGTGTTCATGAATACTCCGTTATGCTACGTTGATGTGTGATTATCCCCGTATTGATCCATGCATATCCATTTGCGTTTATTATATTTAAAGAAAAATTGGATATCTATTTTGAAGCCGGATGTCAATAAAAATGTCAAATTACTGATAACTATGCAATCCCGGAAGCAGGTTGACGCCGAAATAGGTAAAGATTACCGCCAGGAAACCCGCGCAGCAGAGGACTGCAATCTTTTTGCCGGTCCAGCCCCGCATCATCCGGGCATGCAAAAGGGATGCATAGATGAGCCAGGTGATAAGCGACCAGGTCTCCTTCGGGTCCCATCCCCAGTACCGGCCCCAGGCCTGATTGGCCCATACCGCGCCGGTGATGATCCCTGCCGAAAGGAAGAGAAATCCGAACATGACCATCTGATGGGTCAGCTCATCTAACATGTCCACATGGGGAATTTTTCCGGCAACCCCGCCCGTCTGATGATCGCGGCCGGCTTTGATAAAATAGAGGAGGCTGATGCCAAAGGCCACGGCGAAAGCGGCATAGCCGATAAAACAGGTAATCACGTGCGCGATCAGCCAATTGCTCTGGAGCGCGGGGATTAAGGGTTCAATGCTGCTGTTCACTTTGGGCAGCGACGCATAGGCCATAGCCAGAAAAGAGATGGGGCTTGCCACCACGCCGATAATCCGGAGTTTATAGCGAAATTCTAGAAACAGGTACAAGGCGGCGATGCAGAAGGCAAAAAACACCAGGGATTCATAGAGATTGGATAGCGGGGCATGGCCGTAGCCCATCTGGTAGGATTCGATCCAGCGAAGGATAATCCCGATCAAATTCCCGGTCACCGCGGTAATTGTGGCCGCAGTGGCCAGTTTTCCGGGCAGTTCCTTTTTAAATATCCAGGCACTGATATACAGAAGGACAGCCAGCCCATAAATAAATGTAATAATTGAAAACAAACCTGAACTGGTTATCATGGGTTACCTTTCATCGGTATTTTGCATATTTTTCAGCTGCCCGGCCAGTCGACGGGCGGCCGCTTTCATGCCCGGCCGGTTCTTGCCGGACACACAGGCCAGCATGACCTGCGTCTGACCGTTTTTTTCCGCAAGCTCCACGCAAACCTGCTTATGCAACATAAAAAAGGTAATGTAGCAGCCGATGATAATGAGGATAAACCCCGCATATACCACCGGCACACCGGGATCCCGGGTAACCTGCAGCCCCGTATAATAGCCGAATTCAATATCTTTGACCGAAATCGCAAAATCCCCGCCCCGCATCCGGTCAAAGCGCGGGTGGTTAAGCGGAAGGACAAAGAAATTCCCGGTTTCCGGATCAGGCTGTTTTTCCGGGGGGATGGTTCGGCAGATAAAGGAATCCCCGATGTTGTGGCCGCGGAAATTAAAGTTACTCCGGAAATCTTCGACCACCAGGGTGCCTTTATCCGACGGCATGGGGATGCGAGCCCCTATAGCGCCCTGTTTTTCATAGGTCATGCCGGATTCCGGATCCGTAAACACCACCGTAAACTTTTCCCCGGGTGTGCGGCCGTAGCTGGATTGAAAGATATTGATGCCCTGGTAGCGCAGCGGATCGTTGACCCGGATGTCGGCCTTATGGACGACCTCCCCGTCATTTAGGATGGCAACCGAGGAACGGTATTCCTTGGGCATGCCGGAGTCATAGTGGCTGATGGAAAAGTCGTCGCAGCGGATGGCAAAGGGCAGCCTTTTTTGCTCATCCTGGTTTCTCAGGGATATCTGCTGAACGCTTTTCCCCTCGGGCACATTGGCAAACCCTTCAAAGCCGAAAAAGGAGCCGATCAGTCCGCCGATGACGAGAAGCAGGATGCTGAAATGCACGGCATAGACGCCCAGCCGCGTCCAGCGGCCCTTCTCGCCGAATATCAGCAGGCCGCTGTCGGTTTCCTGGGTAGTGATGTGCCGGTAGTGTCTGGCGAGATAGGATTTATAGGGAGTTTTCAGCCCATTCGGTTTTGCATCCGCCGTCCATTCCACTCGATTCGGCGATTTGCGAAATCGATTGGCCTGAAAATTGATCTTTTTGGGAAAGATGATTTTCCAGGTTTTGGACAGCCGCTCAATGGAGCAGATGATGATATTGATGGTCAACAGCCCCATCAGCAGCTGAAACCACCACGCATGGTACATATCAAAAAAGTCCAGTGCGTTGAAGATGCTGTAAAGGGTCTCTCCATACCTCTGCAGATACATCATCGGACTGGCGTTCTGGGGTATGATGGTACCGATGACCGAGGTGGCCGCCAAAGCGAGCAGCACCACCACAGAGAGTTTCACGGAGGCAAAAAATTTCCACACCTTGTTGGTGAGGTTTTCAGTAAAACTTGATTGATTCATTATTTCCGCCTGTTATACTTTATCCAGAAAAGAGTGGTTATTCATAACAAATAATTTTAGGGCAAGCAAACAGAATTCGTTTTGAAATGCTTGCTTGATCAAAGCGCTTTGAGTTAACATTTATTTTAATCATCGTTTTCAAGGAGCTGATCGTACTCAGTCCCGCATGAGCGGGACGGTACTCGTGCTCGTAATCGTACTCGGGAAATTTAAAGGCCGATTACGAGTACGAGCACGAGTACGAGTACGATTACGAGTACGAATCAAAAGTTACTTTCTGCAAAAATACCGTCGCGGCGGAATAAATCGCTCATTGCGAAGCCATCAATATTTTAGGAAAGGAAGGCAACAAATGATTATCCAGTTGAGGAAATGGCGGCTTTATATAATTGTCTGCCTGTGCGCCGTGCTCATTGCCGGCTGCCGGGCCACCACCCGGGATATATCGCCGGAGGCAGACATCCATTATGATGAAGCCTATGATTTTACGGATAAAAAGGTGATTGTGGACGAACTGGTCACCTCACTGGCCAATAAGCCCCCGCTGTGCTGCCGGGAGGGGCGTCCAGTGATCGTGGTCTATGATGTGGCCAACCGGACCAGCCAGCATATTGATACCAGCGGCATTACCGATGACATCCGGCAGGAGATCCTGGCCACGGGCAAGGCCCGGTTTGTCAATAAAACCCAGCGCCAGAGTATTCAAAAGGAACTGGGGTATCAATACAGCGGCAATGTCAGTCCGGAAACCCGGATCAAGCGGTCCCGGCAGGTGGGCGCGGAGTATATGCTGACCGGCACCCTGCGCTCGATCAAGAAAAAACAGCCCAAGCAGATGCGGCTGAAGCGGAGAACCCTTCAGTATTACAGCCTGACCCTGGAGCTTACGGATCTGGAGACGGGTCTTATTGAGTGGACTGAAAGTGTGGAAATTGTGCGCGAAGCGGCCAAGCCCTTTATCGGCTGGTAGTGATTTAAATATATGCAGAATCGGGGCTTTAAAAGGCGCCTGGCGGCACTCGTCTGCCTGCTCCTGCTGACGGCAGGCGGGTGCGCCTCAGGTAAGCTACAGCTCGCCCGGCAGTCTTTCTATGACGGCCGGCTGGATTATGCCGTTCAAGTGCTTGAAGATGAAGCAGAGGTCTCCCGGCGGGACCGGCTGCTTTATTTTATGGAAAAGGGGGTCATCCTTCATCATCAGAAGGATTATGCCCAAAGCATACGGATGCTCCGGCAGGCTGCGGATCTGATTGACCGTCAGGAGGTCATCAGTGCCAGCCGTCAGGCCGGATCTCTGGTTACCTCTGAGCGGCTGACCAATTATAAGGGTGAGTATGCCGAGCGACTGTGGGTGCATACCTACCTGATGATGAACTACCTGTTGAGCCATGACCCGGAGGATGCCATGGTTGAGGCCAAACAGGCCCTGGAGGTCTTTGATGCTTATCCGGACGCCCTGGCGGGCGCCTATTTTACCCGCGCGCTTATCGCGCACTGCTTTGAAGCCAACGGAGAGGTAAACGGCGCCTATATCGAGTACAAGAAGCTCGCCAGGGCGCTGGGCGACCCCGCGCCGGTGGCGGACCGCCTGGTGATGCTTGCCCGTCGGCTGGGGTTTTCGGATGAGGCGGCAAAGTATGAAAAGCATCTTTCCCCCGCACAGCGCCAGGCTCTCGAATACGGGCCGGGGCCGGCGGTGATCCTTTTTGTCAGCCAGGGCCGCTCGCCGGTCAAGATCCCGCAGAATATCGTAGTCCCGCCCTCCATTCGGTTTTCTTTCGCCACCTACAGGAAGCGGACCCGTGCCTATCAGGCCCCTATTATTTACGGGGCTTGCGGGAAAATGGACGGCCTTCGGGTTAAAACAGATCTTGCCCATGTGCTAAAAGCTTCGCTCAAAGAGCGGGCCGCCCAAATTATTGCCAAAGAAACCGCCCGGGTGGTGGCCAAGGAGGCGATCTCGCAGAATATCGATGATGCGTTTCTGGAGGCCCTTATCCGGGTTGCTTTTTTTGTGCTGGAAGAGCCGGATACCCGGGCCTGGCAGACGCTTCCGGCATACTGGACCCTGATCCGGATTCCGTTTTCACCGAAAACCAAGCAGGTCCCTGCTTTGACAATCAGAGATTCCGGGATGGCAATAAAACTTGCGGCATTCCGGATTATTCGGCAGTATACCTACTTTACCATAAGAGGGGGGGGCGGCTGTTATGGGAGGCCATGAGCGCTCAGCGGATGAAACGGCAGAATCTCCGGGATCGGCCCAGTCGGCTGGGCACTGATGGGCACTGAAAAAAGGTGATAAATGGCGGAGTCCAATAAAAATACCCATGAAGCAGCCAATCGCGGCCGGAATCAGACGCATTACCTGAGCGCATTTGAAAAATCCGGGGCGGCCTCCATTATTATCGAGCCGGATATGACCATCGCCATGGCCAATGCCGAGTTTGAGAAGCTTTCCGGCTATTCCAAGCAGGAAATCGAGAACCGCATGAAATGGTCGGCGTTTGTCGCCCCGGAGGATCTGGAGCGGATGCAGGCCTACCACTATGCCCGAAGACAAGGAGACGAAGCGGCGCCGGCCGAATATGAATGCCGGGTGTATAACCGGGCCGGTGAGCTCCGCCATATATTTATGAAGGTGGGGATGCTGCCGGATGGCAGGCTCAGCATTGCCTCGTTTATGGATATTACCTCCCTTAAGCACACGGAAAAGGCGCTTAAGGAAAGCGAGGCCAAGCTGCGTACCATCATTGAGGCGGTTCAGGGCGATATCTATATCTGTGACCATGAGCTGCGGATTACATTTATGAACCGGGGGCTCATCGACAAGATCGGCCGGGATGCCACGGGCGAGCGATGCCATGAGGCCCTGTATGGGCTGAGCCAACCATGTTCCTGGTGCAGTCAGAAGTCTGTTTTCGGCGGCGGAACCGAGCGAGTCGAATTTGAGCACCCCATGGACGGGCGCTGGTATGAGGCCATCCTTTCTCCGATATATGAGGGGGGTGATGCGGTGAGCCAGCTGGAAGCCCTGGTGATTGATATCACCAAGCGAAAGCGGGAGGAAAGGGCCCTTGCCGAGCGGGCGGCCTATTTGCGCAAGGAAAATGTGCGGCTTAAATCCTCCATGCGGGAGCGTTTCCGGTTCGGGGACATCATCGGCAAGAGCCAGCCCATGCAGGCGGTATATGACCTGATATTAAATGCCGCGGCCACAGATGCCAATATCATCATTTACGGGGAATCCGGCACCGGCAAGGAGCTAGTGGCCAAGGCGATTCACGAAAACAGCGACCGGCAGCATGAACCGTTCGTGGTGGTCAACTGCGGGGCGATCCCGGAAACACTGCTTGAAAGCGAGTTTTTTGGATATAAAAAGGGGGCCTTCACCGGCGCGGGACGGGACAAGCACGGCTATCTGGCGCTGGCAGACGGGGGCACCCTTTTTCTGGATGAACTGGGCGAGATTGGCCTTAACATGCAGGTTAAGCTGCTTCGGGTTCTTGAAGGCCATGGATATACGCCGGTCGGGGCGACCCAGCCGCAATATCCCCATATTCGGTTTATCGGGGCTACCCACCGCAAGCTTCGCGAACTGGTTAAATCCGGCGGCATGCGGGAGGATTTTTTTTACCGGATCCATGTGATCCCGATTCATCTGCCGCCCCTGCGCGAGCGCAAAGAGGACCTGTCCCTCTTGGTGGAGCATTTTCGGCAGAGCTATCCGGCGGATTCCGAGCTTCCGCCGATTACCGGAGAAATCATGGATGCCATTTACTGTTATGACTGGCCGGGCAACGTGCGGGAGCTGCAGAATGCCCTGCATCGGTATTTTACCCTGCACCAGTTTGATATCCTGAGATCGCCCGAATCCGGCCAGGCCCCGCCGCCAATGGATGCGCCGGTTGAGCTGGATACGGCGCTGGCGGGTTATGAGAAGGATCTGATCCTTTCAGCCCTTGAAAATACCAAGTGGCATCGGGGCCGGGCGGCCGACCGCCTTGGCGTCAACCGCCGCACCCTGTATAAAAAAATGAAAAAATATGGGCTTGATCGATCCTGAATTGAGAACGATAATACCCAAAATTTTTTTTCCATTAATCTCAGTAAGTAAACCTGCCATATGCATCTTTTTGAGAACGATCGAACCCGTTTATAGCATCCCTCCTGTTTTTCAAATTTTTTAAATTAATAAGAAAAATCATTAACTTATATTCGTTCTACCTCTTGGCATGGGACTTGTAAAGAATAGGGGTAATTATTGTGATGGTTAAGTCGTAAAGGCCCTTCTAAGTAACTTCACGGTTTAAGGTATAGGGTTTAAGGTGTAAGGTTAATGAAATCAAGAATTTATGGTCGGCACGGTGGCCGACCCTACGATGAATCGGGTTTTTCCCCATTCGTAGGGCGGGCCACCGTGCCCGCCGAAAAATAGATAGAACAAATTTACCGTGCCTCAGTGCCTTTAAAGTTATTTTTAGCTCGGTCCCGGGCGCACGGCCCGGGGGGAATACTTTCAATGGAAATTCTGCTGGTAAAAGCGAACTCGGATTATTCCGAGCAGATGAAGAAACGGATGACGCGATGCGGCCATCATCTGGATTAGGAGGAATAGGTTATGAACCAGGATAGTGTGAATTATGATGTGCTCTCCCCGGTAAAATTCATCTGGCGATCCGCTGATGTGTTTCGGGACAAAACCGCCATCATCCACGGGGATACGCGGTATACGTATGCGGAGTTTTATGCCCGCATTAACCGATTGGCCAGCGCCCTAAAGGCGGCTGGCGTGAAAAAGGGCGATAAGGTGGCATTCGTGGCCCCGAATATTCCGCCGGTACTTGAGGCGCATTTTGCCGTGCCCATGATCGGGGCGGCGCTGGTCACGGTGAACATCCGGCTTTCATCGCCTGAGATCGCCTATATTCTGAATCATTCCGAAGCCAAAGTGGTGGTTGCAGACAACCAGTTTGCCGGGCTGCTTTCGCCGATCCTGGATGAACTCGAGTCTGTGGAGCAGTTTGTCAATATCTGTGATGTGTCCGATGAGCGGCCGCTTGACGGCATGAGCTACGAGGAATTTCTGGAGACCGGCTCAGACGAACCGGTTCCCTGCGAGGTAAGCGATGAACGCGATGTGCTCACTCTGAATTACACCAGCGGCACCACCGGCAAACCCAAGGGGGTGATGTATCATCACCGCGGCGCTTACCTAAACGCCATGGGCGAGATCATCGAATTCAACCTGGATCCGGATTCGATTTATCTCTGGACGCTTCCCATGTTTCACTGCAACGGGTGGTGCTATACATGGGCCGTGGCGGCTGTGGGGGCGACAAATGTATGTCTGCGCAAAGTCGAGCCGGCGGTGATTTATGATCTCATCGAAAAGGAGCAGGTCACCCACCTGTGCGCTGCGCCCACTGTTCTGATCGGTCTGTCCGGCTATTTGGAGGAGAACGATATCAAGCTGAGCCACAGGCTTAATATCAATACGGCCGGTGCGCCCCCCGCCCCCCAGGTGATTCAGAATATGGAGGCCTCCGGCGCCGAGGTGATTCAGTGCTACGGGCTGACCGAAGTTTACGGGCCGCACACCATCTGTACCTGGCAGCCCAGGTGGAATGAGCGGTCAGCAGAAGAGCGGGCCACCATCAAAGCCCGGCAGGGGGTGCCCTATATCAATGCCATGTATGCGGATGTGGTAGATCCCAAAACCTATGAACCGGTGCCCCGGGACGGGCAAACCATCGGCGAGATCGTGATGCGGGGAAACAATGTGATGCTGGGCTACTATAAGGATGAGGCGGCCACCCGGGAGGCGTTTGACGGCGGATGGTTTCACAGCGGAGATTTGGCGGTAAGGCACCCGGACGGCTATATCCAGATCATGGACCGGAAAAAAGATATCATTATCAGCGGCGGTGAAAATATTTCCACCGTGGAGGTGGAGAACACCCTTTACAAGCATCCGGAAGTCCTGGAGGCGGCCGTGGTCTCAACGCCCCATGAAAAATGGGGGGAGGTGCCCAAGGCCTTTGTGACCTTAAAGCCCGGAAGCAGCGCCGCGGCCGAAGACATTATCGCCTTCTGTAAAGAGCACCTGGCCCGGTTTAAGGCGCCCAAGATCGTGGAGTTCTGTGATCTGCCAAAAACCGCCACCGGCAAAATCCAGAAGTTCAAACTGCGCGACAAGGAATGGAAAGGCCGGGATCGGAAGGTGGCATAGAATATAGGTGTAGGGTGTTGGGTATAAGGTATAAGGTATAAGGTGTAGGGTGTAGGGTATTAGGTGTAAGTAAGGTAGGGGGTTTCGTGCTCGTAATCGTGCGCGGCAATTTTAAGGCGATTACGAGCACGAATTAAACCGTTCTTTTCACAGCTGCAGTTATATAAGTCGTTATTCCAAGCCGTTCCGCCACTGTCATTCCGAGAAGCGCCAGCGACGAGGAATCTTATTGTAAAGATTTCTCGCTGACGCTCGAAATGACAGTATGGACGGATTTTGATGCCCTCAAAAATGGCCCGAATAACTATTTTAAGCTTCTGCCGCCGGTAACCGCCGGATCGCCCTTGTAGCCCAGGGCCTTGAAATCCATGACGCCTTCTGTGCCATGGCAGTCCAGGCAGGAGAGCGCCTCCTGCTTCGGGGCGATTTCGTGATTGAGCCGCCAGTGCATGACGGTTTCCACGAATGTGATCTCCCCGCTGAAATCCAAACCGGCGGTCTTCATTCCTTTTCGGGCCGCTTCCTGCCAGTCATAATTGGTGAAATAGCCGTTATGGAGTTTCGGGACGATCAGGTGTTCGAGGTTTTTATCCGCCGGCACTTTACTTTTCATTAATTTGTAGGGCGTGATTTTTGCCGCTGGATCATTGATGTCGCCCATGGGCGGATTCAAATACGTAACGCCGGCTATGTTAACCGGATCGCCTTTTAGATAGCGCCGGTGTTTGCCGTTGTACCAGTCATAGGACGGAATTAGCCCTTTTTCTTTGATCAGAAATCCCTTTTTCTTGTTTATCTTTTTTGTTTTTTGATCAGTCTCTTCCAGCATCTTGCCGGGCTCGCCGCTCCTGGACCAATCCCAGCGCGTTGTGGTCTTCGTCTGCTTGGCATATTTCGGAATGTGGCATGTCTGGCAGGCGATGGCATCGCAGTGGGAATTAAGTTGCTCCAGCACCGGGGAATCCGAATCGTGGGGGGCAGGGGCGTGGCAGTCCGTGCACGTCACCTTGCCTTCACTCACGGAAGACGTGGTGCTTCTGCCGGCGATGCGATGGTTCTCGGTGGTGTGGCATTCCTGGCAGGTAAAATCAAGCGCCCCCATATGGAAGTCAAGATCCGGAGACGGATCAGCCAGGGCGTCGCCCATATCCCCGTGTTTTACATTATTGCCGCCGCCGCCATACCAGTGGCAGGTCCCGCAATTGGAACGATCCGGCATGCCGACATTTCGGGCCACTTTACCGAGATCCACGGATTCGTTTGGATAGCCGCAGGTATTTTTCTTTTTATCATAGGTGCCGGTGGTGTCATGGCAGACCAGGCAATCGGCCCTTGACGGGTCATCGAAGCAGAAACCGTCTTCCTTTCCACAAGCATCAAACGCTTCATCCTGCCAGCCATAGCCGGCATGACATTTGGTGCAACTGCACCAGTTCGACTCGATGCTCACTCAGAAGTTGTTCATCAGCATTCGTTTGCCCAGTTCTTTATCGGCTTTAATCCCGCTAACATGGGGGGCTGGCCCCTTCCAGCGCCAGTGGGCGGTCTCTATAAAGTCCTGGCCCTGCTCATGATGGCATTGCAGGCAGGCTTGGGTCACGGCAGGGCCATCCGCATATTCATCAACCATGAAATTTCCATGATCCACCGCCGCTGCCGGGCTTGATATGAAAATAACCGCCAAAAACATCCATACCAGATGACGCATTGTACCACTCCTTTCCTTATTTAAGCGTTTGATCGGATACTCGAAAAAATTGTCTCGGTAGTGTCTATTCAAGCTGGATGCCAACCTTGTCGGATTCATTTAATTTGAAGTTATTTTAATATGTTATAAAATCTGGGGGGAGCCGCTGGCAAGCGTTACAGGGGTGGTTTGGTAACGTATAGGTAACAATTAAGTAACGCTACTTACCCCTGTGCGGTCACAAAATCCTTCAAATGAACGATCTTTTGCCAGTCCAGCCCTAGCAGCCCGGCGGATGTGCGGTCAACGGAGAGAGAATCAAAGCCCGCCACAAGTTTTCCCACAGGCGGCTCACAAGTGCGGCCGCCCAGATGCTGGTCCGGCATACCGACGCTTGCGTCCATTAGGGTTAAGTCCGGGCTCCGGTATCGGTTAAGGTCGATAATCGCCTGCTGGAGGCCCTGATGAAACGCGGCCTTGTTCCAGATGCCGCCGGCGCCGGCATAGTGCGATGGCGGGGCAAACCCCATCATGTTTTTCAAGCTGCCGGTAAATTGGGATAGCGTGTGGACTTTTAAAACCGGCAGGGAAATAATAAAATGGGTAAAGGCAATGGCTGGCAGAAACAACTCAGGGAGGCGCGGGCAATCCGGATTTGTGTGCTGCTCAACCGGTTCGGCATTCAAATCCACCAGGGGCACGTCAAGTTCATTTGAAAGCCGGGTATATCCCAGTTTGTCAAACACCTCATAGGTGGTTTCGCAGGGATCACCCGTGCCTTCGGCGATAATAATATCCGCCGCACTGCATGCGCGGATGTATTCAATGACCGCCCGGCAGCATGCCGCGGATGTGGTCACCGGATGGGGCATGGAGGTGACCAGATTCGGCTTGAGAAGGATTTTTTCTTGTTTGGCCAGGTGCGCCCCGGCGCCCACGGCATCCAGCACAGCCGGCACGGATTGCTCAAAGTTTGAAAAAGTAACGGTTTGCGGCGCCATCACATATCCTTCGCGCTTGATGGCTCGCTTTGGGTGGTTAACGACGGCTCAACACTCATCTGTGCCGGGGCGATAATCAATTCAGCGGCTTTTTTATTTTTGAGGTACTGCTTCGCAAGTTTGGACAGTTCCTCAGGGGTAATCGATTGGTAGTCCTCAAAAAACGTCCGGCTCCACTCGATTTGTTCCGGATGCCGGGATGAGCCCTTGAGCACGCTATTGAGCCAGTATTCGTTGGTCTTCTGGCGCTCCTTGATGCTGGTTAGAATCGGCTTGACCGCGCGGTCGCGTTCCTCTTTATCAACCCCCTGTTCGGCAAGGCTTGTCGATATGTCTTTAACAGCTGAAATGATCGATTCCGCATCATCAGGGGCGATTTCAACCACCGCATGATATATGCCGAAGCCCGGAAATGCCCGGCTGGGATGGTTGTAGGCCTGATACGAGTAGGCGGCCCCCATTTTCTCGCGGATTTTAATCCGCATCCGGTCAGACATGACCGCCGAGAGCACGGAGAGCCGTCGGGTCTTGTGGATATTCCAGAAATCATCCGTGGGGTAGGCAATATCGACAAGTCCCTTATTAATTTTGGTGGCCACCTCGATATGCCGGGATTTGCCGGCCGGAAAAATCGGCCCGCTCACCTCTTCAGCAGAGGCGGACGACTCTTTCCGCGATCCCAGGGCGCCGAAGTATTTTTGGGCATTTTCAATCACAGCATCCACATCCAGATCGCCCACCACTGAAATTTCAATCGGGGCTTCGGCCATGGCCCCGCCCACCCATTCTTTGACATCGAGCAGGGAATTTTGCTGAAATGTTTCTAAATCTGGATATCCGAACCGGCTGTCCCCCCCGGCCAGAAAGCGCCGCCCCTCAAGGATCAGGGCGCCGTGGATGGAATGCTGCCAGGATTCATATTTTTGTTTGAACTGGCGCATGGCCAGATTATAGGCATCCTCCCGGAATCCCGGATCCATTATGCGCGTGTATAAAAGAGAAAAGAGCAGGGGGATTTCTTCGGAAACCGACTGGCCTTTAAACACAAACTTATCTTCTTCCACCTGAAAGCTTGTGCTTGTGTTTTTGCCGGCAAGCGCTCGTTTGAGCTGGTCCCGGGTGAGGCGGCCGGTGCCGCTTAAATTGACCACCTTTTGGGCAAGCTGGGAGAGCCCCGGTTTATCCGAGGGCTCCGCCTTGTTGCCGTGGCCGAAAACCAAGGCGGCCTTGACCTGGTTGGCCTTAAAATCGGTTTTTTTAATATTAAGGGTCACATTGTTTTCAAATTCCACCCGAATCATCTCAGGGGCCTGGATCTCCTCTTTTTTTGCAATTTTACGATCCCGTGCAGGGGCATCCAGATAGGGAAATTCAAGGATGGCCTGTTCTTCCGGTGCATGAACCGGGGTTTTGCGGCTGGCATTAAACACTTCGCGGATCTGTTGTTCGGGTTCTGTATCCTTGCCGGTTAAATTCGCATTGCCGGTGACTAATACCAGCCGGTGCTCCGGGGACCAGTCCTTTTTCAAAGCCGCATGTATGCCTTCCGCATCCGCCGCCTCGATCATAGGGGCGAGAAGCTGCTTTTCCTGTTCCGGGGATTGGAACACCCGGCGGCTGTTTAGCGCGTTTATAATCTGACGGGCCAGTCGGCTGCTTTCCCGGGTGGGGGCGGATTTGACCCGGCGGTCCAGTTCCGCCGTCAATTCCTTTTGCGCCCGTTCGATTTCGCTTTTTGTAAATCCATATTCCAAAGCTTTTCGCAGGGTCTGCTCAAGGGTTTCTATCGTGGGCTGCCATTTGTCCGGCGGGCAGTCCGCCCGGATTTCGGCAGCCTGGACGTAATTGAGATAGTTGCCGGCATGGATGCTTGCCGAGGTAAACGGGGTGTCCGGCTGATCAAGCAGTTCATCCAGCCGGTAATTGATGATCCGGCTGGCCATGTTGGAAAGCAGGCGCTTGCGCCGGATGGACTTTGAATCCAGCGGCTGGGGTTGTTTGCGCACCACTTCAATGCTTGCCGTGGTGCCGCCCGCCTCAGACTCATGATGATAGAAGACCTGAGTGCCGTTATGCTCTATTTTTCCGGGATCCGGATAGTCGCGCAAAGGGCCCCGGGCGGAAAGATCGGCAAATTTGTTCTTGATAAGCGATGCCGCCGTATTCACATCAAAGTCGCCCACCATGATGACAAGCATGCGCGCCGGCCGGTACCAGCTGTCATAGAAGGATTTAAGGAGTTGCCGGTCCGCGGATTTTATGACTTCTTCGGTCCCGATGGGCAGTCGGCTGGAAATCAGTGCTTCCGGAAATTCAAATTTTAAGGTTTCAACAAATGTTCGGTAATCGACCGAATCGCGGGTCCGTTTTTCCGCCAGTATCACGGAGCGCTCTTTTTCCACCTCATCAGCGGCGATCAGGGCGCCGGCTGCGTAATCGCGAAGCACCAGCAGGCCCTTGTCCAGGCTTTTTTTATCCCCCTCGGGCAGATCAATGTCATATACCGTGTTGTAGAATCCGGTGCGGCCGTTAACATCCGGACCAAAACGCATGCCCAGGCTTTGAAAGTATTTCACCAGCTCTCCGGCTTTAAAGTTTTCCGTGCCGTTAAACAGCATATGCTCCAGATAATGGGCAATGCCGCGTTCGGTATCCGTTTCATGCATGGCGCCGGCCTGAATATAAAGATGCATGCTGACCCGGTCTTCGGGCTTTAGGTTGGGCATCAGGATGTAGCGGAATCCGTTTTTGAATTCACCAAAAGTCACATTCGGATCAGGTTTAAGATCTGACTGGCGGTGCGCAAGCGTTTTGCTGGGGTTGAAAATAGCGGTCTCATCGCTTGAGGGGCTTTTTGCCAGTGCCGTAGTGACCGCTGCGGGCAGCAAGGAGCCTATAAGGAGCCAAACAGAGAGGCCAATGATGATCGTCAGGTTTTGAATCATTCGTTTATATCGCATTTCCAATCCTTTTTCAGTTAGACATACAAACCGGCTAAAAATTTTTAGAATTCTTAAATTAAGACATTCTATCGGTTTTGACAAATGATAAAGAGTCAACCCCCTGAGAGCGGGAAATTGCCGCGATTGTCCGGGAAAAGTCGATTCATTGATTTTGCCTTGCGCTGCTCGGGTCGGTGTGTTAAGCCGTCACATAACTGTAACCATTCAGACCAAAAACGGTGAACAGCGTGCCAACTGAAATTGTTGTTCTTACAGTCGGTTTTATGGTGGGGTTTTACATGGCCTGGAATATCGGGGCCAATGATGTGGCCAATTCCATGGCCTCGGCTGTTGGCGCCAAGGCGATTACCCTTCGCCAGGCCATCTTCATCGCCGGCATATTAAATATTGTTGGGGCGGCCTTTATCGGGTCCCATGTGACCGACACCATTCGAAAGGGGATTGTATCGCCGGATGTAATGAGCGATCCTCATATTGCCCTGCTGGGCGCCCTTTCCGCCCTGCTTGCCGCTTCCCTGTGGGTTTCATTTGCCACCTGGCGGTCCCTGCCGGTCTCCACGACCCATTCTATTGTGGGCGCCATGGTGGGCTTTGGCATTGCCATGGGCGGAGTTTCCGTCATTCACTGGCCGGTGCTCGGGGCAGTGGTGGCAAGCTGGGTGATTTCCCCGGTATTCAGTCTGATCATCGGGTTTGTGATGTTCAAGCTGATCGTGCGCGCGGTGTTGTCCAAACCCGATCCCTATGTGATCGCCCTGAAGCGGGCGCCGTGGTTTATCAGCATTACAGTGTTTATCATCGCCATGTCGTTTCTGTTTAAAACCCCGCTGGGTAAGAACCTTGCTTTGAGCACACCGGCTGCCGCCCTGATCTCGCTGATTATTGCCTTAAGCCTCGGATTTCTTGGAAGGCGCCTGATTGTGTACAAGCTGGATGAAGAAAAGAAGCTTAGACTGGGCGCGGAAGCCATTTTCCGCCGCATTCAGATCGGCACCTCCTGTTATGTGGCTCTGGCCCAGGGAGCCAATGATGTGGCCAATGCCATCGGCCCGTTGGCGGTCATCTATTTTTTGGTGAAAAAGGGGACGATTGGCGCTACCGTGCCGGTGCCTTTTTTTCTGCTTTTGTTCGGCGGCGTGGGGATCGCACTGGGCATTTCCATGGGCGGGGCCCGGGTGATCCAAACCGTGGGCAGCCGGATTACCACCCTTAGCAATACGCGGGGATTTTCGGTTGATTTTTCAGCCGCCACTACCGTTTTGGTCGCCTCCAAGCTGGGCCTGCCGGTCTCTACCACACATGCGGCGGTCGGCGGGGTCTTGGGTGTGGGGATGGCCAGAGGCTTTGAAGCGGTCAATTTTAGCATTATATTTAAAATTATGCTATATTGGGTTCTTACAGTACCCATAGCCGCCATTACCTGTGTCGGCATCTTTAAATTCCTCGCCTGGTTGTTTTGATATAAGGAGATACAGAATGCGAATTCCGTTTTTTAATATGTTTATTGCTTCCCCGTTTGATGCGCTGCAGGAGCATGCTGAAAAAGTAAAAGAATGTTCCTGGGCCTTTCAGCAGGCTATGGAATGCTATGCATCCACGCGATGCGACACCTTTGACGAGCATCACCAGGAAGTCATCCGGTTCGAACACGAGGCGGATGAGATCAAGCGCCGGATACGCGGGCATCTGCCCAAAGGCGTGATGCTGCCCATAGAGAAATTTCAGTTGTTTCGCTATCTGAGGGAGCAGGATGGCGTGTTGGATGCGGTCCATGAGTCGTTGAAGTGGCTTTCATTCCGTTCAGATGCGGGCATTCCGGAGGCCGTGGAAAAAGAGCTGTTTTTGCTCGTGGATGCGGTGATCGAGCCCATCGAAGAGCTTGCCCACATGGTGGACGAGGCACGGAAATATTTTAAAACTTTTTCAGAAAAGCAGCGCCGGAAAGTGAAGGAAATTATCCGCAATCTCCGCCAGATGGAACATGATGCGGACCAGCTCGAACATGCCCTGATCGAGAAAATTTTTGCCAACGAAACCGATCCGATCTCGGTTTTTCATCTGGTGAGGCTGGCCGAGACCATCGGCAGTATCGCCGACCACGCGGAAAACGCCTCCGACATGATGCGGGCCATGCTTGCCAAATAATGTGAATGCGGCGTTTAGCTTAAAAAAACGCCCACTTCAGGTAGCCGATAAAGATGGCCCATGCGATGAGGCAGGTCACATAGGAAACCCACATCCCCCGTTTTCTGGCCTTGCCATGTTTATCCGCCCTGCCTACCTTGGTGTGGCAGGAGAAACATTCTCTGGCATCCATGGGCAGATTGATGAAGCACTCGGGACATCGTTTGACCAGAAGATTCTTGTTGATCTGACTCCCAGTCTTTGCGGCTTTTTTGCCGAATATTTTCGCCATTGGCGAGTTCCTGGGTTCTCTATTTAAATGATGTTAACAGTGCCCCTTTAACGTTGCGGGGGTGGCCTTGGAGTTGATTAGGCCGCGGCCCTTAGTTTATTATCTGTTCGGATATTTCGATTTCGCTTTTTTCCCTTAGCTGCGCGATCCAGGCATCCATGTAGCGGGATTTTTTCTGGTTCAGCAGCTGTTGCACCACCTGTTCTTTTTCTGTTTCAAAGTTTTCCGGATCCGGCATCTGCTTATCAGCAAACGCAATAATGTAAAAACCCTTTTGGCCATCTATCGGCGTATCCGGTAGCGGCTCTGACGCCGACAGGTTAAACGCCGCATCCATCAGCGCCTGATCCCTGCCGATTTCAGGGATGGATTGGTTGCGCGTAAAAAAGTCCGTGGTATGGATTTCAATGCCCGCCTCTCTTGCTGCGGTTTGAATCGAATCTGCGGATTTGACATCAGTCAGGAATGCTTTGGCGGCATTTTTGGCCGCTTTTTTTCGCTCCTGTTTTTTCCAGTCCGTGATTACCTGCTCGCGAACCGTTTCAAATTCAGGGATTTGTGCCTCCTTTTTTTCAAGGATCTGTATCAGGAAAAATGCATTGCCCAGTTCCTTGACATCGCTGACATCCATCAGAGGCAGTTTAAAGGCGGCTTCGGCAAAGGCCTTGGATTCGGAAACACCGGCCGGGCCTTTCTCCCGCGTGAAAAAATCGGTCGTCTGAACCGAGAGGTCCTCGCGGGACTCGGTGTTCTTAACCAGATCGTCGCCGGCAAATGAGATGTTGTACATGGAAAACGCATCATCATAGGCCTTGTTTTTGGCCTTTTCCATGGCAAGGGTTTGGCGGATCTGATCCTTGACTTCGGCCAGCGGGTTGATGCTTTTTTCGGTTTTTTCTTCGACCTTTATGATGTGCCAGCCGAACTCGGTCCGGACGGGGTCGCTGATTTCGCCGGGTTCCATGGAAAACGCCTTGTCAGAGAAGGGTTTGACCATATCCCCGCGTTCAAATGTGCCGATATCCCCGCCTTTTTCCTTGCTCGGGCCTTCAGAGTATTTTTGCGCCAACCCGGCAAAATCTTTTCCCGACCTGGCCTTTTCCATGATTTCCACGGCTTTTTCCCGCCGTTTGGCGACCTCTTCCGGGCTGGCCGTTTTATCGAGTTTGAGGAGGATGTGCCGGGCGTGGACGGTTGCCGGCTGCTGATATTTTTTCTTGTTATTGCGGTAATAGGCCTCGATTTCCGCTTCTGAGACCTCGACCTTTGATAAATAATCCTCCGGCGAAAATTTGAGGTATCTGGCCTTAATTTGGGGCTGGGTTTTGTATTGCTCCTTGTGCGCCTCGTAATAGGCTTTCACTGCCGCCTCATCAATGGGGATATCAGAAAAATTGGCGGGCTTAAACAGGGCATAATCGATTTTGATCTCTGCATTTTTCCAGTTGTACCATTGCCGGGCTTCGGCCGGGGAAACCTGGATGCCGCTGGACACAATGGAACGGAATTTCTGGATAAGCATGGATTCCCGCTGGAGGGCCTCAAAAGACTCCGGAGACAGGCGGTTCTGATTTAAAACCATTTTATACTGCTGCTGATTGAATTGCCCGTTTTTCTGAAACGCCGGAATACGGGTGATGGTCTCGGCCAATTCAGTAGGGACCACCTGAAGGTTGTATTTCCGGGCGGTCTGCCGCAGAAGCTCGGTTTCAATAACCTGATTCATGGCCTGCTGCTTGAGATCGAACATTTCAATCATCTCATTGTTAAACCGGTCCCCGAACTGCTGGCGGAGCCGTTCAATCATTCGCTGGTATGCCTGTTGATATTCGCGAATGGAAATCGGTTCGCCGTTGACATTGGCGGCTTTGGTAGTCCGGCCCGAATTAAAGCTGCCGGCCCCCATGAAAACAAACGCCAGCACAATAATGCCCAGAAGAACTTTGATCATCCAAGAGCCGGCGCTTTCCCGCATTTTGTTAAGCATTTAACAATCTCCCAACTATATATAATTTTTTTATTTTGATTAGATATTTCGATAGGTTTCAGACGTTCCCGCCCGGCAGTCCAGGGCCGGGTAGGTTTCCTGTATTTCTAATGGCTATCTGATTTTTTGTCAATATATTATAGGGGTTCAAAATAAGGCTTGACAGCCCACGTACGTTTTATTAAATTCCGGGATTATTTCAAACGGGGCTGTAGCTCAGTTGGGAGAGCGCTTGAATGGCATTCAAGAGGTCAGGGGTTCGATTCCCCTCAGCTCCACCAAAAAAGTTTTTCATAAACCGGCTGTCTGAAAAGGTGGCCGGTTTTTGTTTTTATTGGCCGTTGACCCGCCAGGGTTATCTTGACGCGTTTATCCGGCTATTTTTTCCAGTGCTTGATCAAATTCGGAGATCCGCTCCCGCCAGTCATATTTCGCCATGCTGCCGGCCAGCTGCCGGCGGATGGCTGCATAGTCCTGGGGCGCCGTTAGAATACCCGAGAGTTTGGCCGTGAGTTGCTCAAACGTGTTGTATAGGCACAGATGGTGCATTTCATCCGGAATGAGTTCAGGGTAGACCAGGCGGTTCGGCACCAGTGGGAGGCACCCAAAACGTGTGGCCTCAACAATTGCGATGCCGAAATTTTCCTGAATGGCCGTGCTTACCACCACTGTTCCCGCCCTAAGCCACTTAAAATAGGCGGCCTTGTCCTTGACATATCCGAAGTGAACCAATTTTTTATTAAATCGGGTTTCCACGCTTTTAAATACAGGGGGCATGCTGCCATATGACTCCCCCAGCACAGCAAGGCGGAAGTCAATGCCTTTTTTCGCCACTGTTTCCAGCGCACTGAAGAAGATGTCCGGCTGTTTATCAAACTCCCATCGATGGTTCCAGATCACAAGCGGGGGGTTTTCTGTTTTCGGCCCCGTTGGTGCCGCCGCCATGGAGAAATCACAGCCCGGATAACACACAGCGGATTTGGCCCGGATTTTTTCAATGGCCCAGGCGGGTCGGTAATCCGGCATCATTCGGATAAATCCGGACAGATGATCAAAAAAATCATTAAAATGCGTGTTTGAATTAAAAACCACGCGGTCAGCCGCAAGGGCCGTGGTTATATCCGTAAATCCGAAATGCGCATCCCGGACTTCTCCCGGCTGAACCGGATAAGTTAACTGATTTTCGTGAAAATAGACCATTACCGGCGGGCATTTGCCGGGGCAAAGGGCTTTAAAGTCAGTCAGAGCCATTAAGTCTGAGCAGATAAGGGCGTCATAGGCGGAAATTTCTTTTATTTGACGAATAAAGTGCAGGGCGGCCCCCCGCATCCGCCATTTCCAGAAACGGGCGGGCAGGGCATACAGATCCGCATCATGCTTGGTGTGTTTTATAAAGCTATCGGCAAAGTCCCGATGCGAGCCCCCGTAAAAGGGCTCAAGAAAGAGCAGGCGCATGGTTTGCTCCGCTATTCGATTTTGGATATGGACATGACTATTCTGAATGTAGTATAAATTAAAACTAAACGCAATTTGGGTGTAACCGGTTTATTCATTAAAAAGGGCCGTTGTTTCAGCCGGGGGAGGCGGGTATGGAGGTGATTTTGAAAAAAATTCTGATCTTAATGGTTTTATTTGTCTGCGCGGCAGGCTGTATGTCCCCGCAAGTCAAGCTTTTCACGGATGCCACGGATCCTTTGAAAGAGTTTACTTTACAGGGCCGGGCGGATACAAAGGTGCTTTTGATTCCGGTAAACGGTATGATATCCGACTTTTCGCATAAAGGCCTGTTGCGGACAGAACCGAGCATGGTCCAGGAGGTCGTCTCTCAACTGAATATGGCGGCAGAAGATCCGGAGATCAAGGCGGTGCTCTTTAAGATCGATTCCCCGGGCGGCTCGGTGACAGCCAGTGATGTCTTATATCATGAGATCCAGGCGTTTAAGGAGAAAACCGGCAAAGCCGTTTCCGTCGTATTGATGAACGTGGCCGCTTCCGGCGGCTATTACATGGCGCTTCCGGCGGATATGATCATGGCCCATCCCACATCAATTACGGGCTCGGTGGGGGTTATTTTCCTTCGGCCGAAAGTAAACGGCCTGATGGAGAAAATCGGTGTGGATGTCATTACCCATACTTCGGGTACGCATAAGGATATGGGCTCTCCCTTCAGGGAGGCCTCTGAAGAAGAGGCGCAGATCTTTCAGGGACTGGCTGAGAGTTTGGGGAGCCGTTTTGTCGATTTGGTTAAAAAGCATCGGGATTTCTCTGATTCGGCCCTGGCCGAAGTTGAGACCGCGCGGATTTTCCTGGCGGATGAGGCGCTTGAAATCGGGCTGGTGGATGAAATCGGCTATTTGAACGATGCATTCGAAAAAACCCGGGCCATGGCGGGTCTGCCGGAAGATGCAAAGCTCGTGGTCTACCGCCGGAGCGAATACCCCAATGACAATATTTATAATACGCAAACCCGCTTTCAGGCGGGCGGGCAATCCTTAATTGACCTGGGCCTTCCCCAATCTGCTAAATTGGGGCGCTCCGGTTTTTACTATCTCTGGCCGGCGGGTATTGATTTTGAGTAACAGGCGAAATCCGCATGGCATCCGTCTGAACCCACTGTTGATGATGTTTCGCTTATGAAGAAGCCGAAAATTGATCCCAAACTGCGAAGCCTGATCGAGACGCTAAGAGCCCAGGGCTTTATTTTAAAAGGCATTCAAAACGGCTTTCGGATAAAGTTGGAAAACGGCCATGACGTGGATGTGTATACGCTTAAATCCAATCCCTCACATGTCCGGGCGCGTGTTCGAACGACCCTCGGTGAGGAAGCGGCCCGCAGCGAAAAAATTGAAAAAATTTATCGAATGCTCTCAGACAGCACCCGCCAGATCGCTGTAGTCAATCGGTTCAAGCTGACCAAGGATATGGGTGAGGCGTATGTTTATTATGCGCATGTAGATTTATCCGAAACCCCGGCTTATCAGGAGACCATTTTGATCGGAGGGTCGGCTGAAGCGGCGGCTGAGCCGGAAGCCTATGAGGTATCAGAGGTTTCCGTTGAGGTTGAGGAGGATGCGGAAATTCAACCGGATGAACCAGAGACATTGCCGGCTGAACCTCAGGAAGAGGAGACGGCTGAGGCAGAAACGCCCGAAGCCCAGGCGGATGAAGCACAGATCGATCTCACGGATTTTCTGGAAAGCGAAGAAACCGGGCCGCCTGAACCTGAAGATGCGGTGCGCCGGCTGGAAGCCGTGGATGCCAAAACCCTGCGGCAGGCCTTGGACAAATTGTCCCTGCCGCGCTCCAGCAACGTGCGTCTGGTGCTCACCCGGCTCTATCGCAGCGCCATAGATGCGGAGGAGCTGGCGGCCACAGTCGGGGTTGAGGCGGATAAAATCAATACGGCCAATGAGATGGAGGAGTTAAAGATGATCCGGGAAGGGCAGGCCATCGATTTTCTGCAACCCTTGATCGAGCTTCTATGGCAGGCGGTAAACCGCGAATCAGGCAACGGATAGCCTAATCCGGGCAGCTTTCCTGTTAATCGGGGGCTCTGACTGCTCGAACGGTTCCGCATTCAGCAGCATCCCGGCGAACAACCTCCCCATTCGTTTTGTTTTGGCCGGTCACCGTGTCAACGATCTTATGCCATCCATCTGAATAGCGGGAGTAATTCTCCGAACTCCAGTACCATTTGTTTTTATTGGAAGGGAAAAATGGCTCTTTTTTATAGATCTCGGTCAGCTCTTTTGGCGTGGGCAGCCGCCAGTCCGAATATCCGCCGGTTGACAGGTCTTTGACGTATTGCCGGGCCATGTCATAGGTAAGGCACTGATCCGGCCGGCTAATGCCGGAATCCACCAGGGTCCACATCAGTCCGGTTTCTTTATCCAGAACGACCCCTTCAGTTTTTTCAACAAACCGGTCATCGGCCTGGCTCAGATCGGAACGGATTTTTTCCTTGGCATCGTTTATGTGTTTTTCCCGGATGCGCTGGTCAAGCCGGGCCAATTCCTGGCGAATGTCTTCCTTTACCGTGGTGTCCGGATAGGCTTCTAAGTAATCCAGAAAGACCTGCCTGGCCGCGCTGAAATCATTCCCTTTTTGTGCCGCCTTATCCTTTAGATTCGCAAGAATTTGTTCATCCCTGTGACGTTTTTCATATTTGGGCAGCAACTGCTTGAGCTGATCCGTGTGGCTGTTATCATACAATTCAATATAGGTTTCGCATAGCCGGATGCATGTTTCCCAGTTTTCCGCTTTTTCGCATTCATTCAGCCGGTTTTTGACGAATATGAAATATTCGCTGCTCATGTCATCGATCAGCTGCTCGATTTCTTCCCTATGCGTCCCGTTCGGATGCTTCTCGATATAGTCCCGGGCCGCGGCGATCTTCTCATCCGGCGCCCCGTTGACCATGACGGACTCCAAGGCCTCGTAATCCCGCGCTTCGGCAAGTGATTCCATTTTACTGATTTGTTTTTTGGCCTGACTGACGTGGGGATTGTTGGGATGGCGCTCAATAAATGTCTCGTAGACCGCGGTTGCTTTTTCATATTCTTCTGCGGCCTTGTGCGGCTCCGCCTTTTCCAGGGCCGCAACGTATTGTTGTTTTTTGATCTGGTCCTGTACCTTTTGTATTTCCTGCCGAACCCTTTCCAGGTATTCACTGGATGGATTGGCGTCCAGATAATTACCCAGCCGCTTCAGTTTTTCCTCAGGATTCTGCTGCTGGCGGACATTGGCCATCATTGACTGAAATTCGGTTTCCTCAACCTGTGTCTGATGCATGTGCGAAAAAAACAGTCCCGCGACAATCGCCACGATGATTGCCGCGGCCGCAGCCCCGCCGATAATCAGCTGTTTTTTGCGTTTATTCGGGGCCTTGTCAATTTTATAGCCTTTGCGGCTGCAGTAGCTTTGGATATAGGAGTTGGCTTCCTGCTGGTCCATGCCGAACTCCATGGCTTTCTGGACCAGCACATCATAGTATTCCGGCCGGACTTTGCCGTTGGTGGCGGCAATATCGATGTCCGAGTCAAGCGCGGCCAGCCGGGAGCGGGCCAGTGAAATGTCGTAGGCATTCCGGCTTTCATCGGATTTGAAAATGGTCATGCAATGCCCGGCCAGGGTGTTGCTGGCGGTCACTGTGGCATCTTTCCGGCTGATGTTGGCCAGTTCTTTCTTTTTCCGGTTGGCCTGGGCGTGCAGGGATTCAAGGTCGGCGCTTTCCGGCAGCCCCAGAAAATCATAGAGTGAGGATTTGCCCAGGATTTTCAGGTTATCATTGATGGTTTTCTCAAGGGATTTATCAATGTGGCGCGGCTTGACGTCGTTTTGTTCCTTGTCGTCTTTTTTTATCGGGCACCGGACCCGGCGGCGGAGATCATCCTCGCTCAGGGAATGCCGTTTGGCGATTTTGGCGATCTCCGCCTCGGTGATATAGCCTTTATCCATGCGAAGGCTGATGGCCCGGTCGATATGGCCGAATTTTTCCTGTTTCTTGGCATTGATCCGGTCCTGGATCTCGTTTTGGGACAGGCCATGCACAGTGGCCAGCTTGATCACTTCTTCCTGTGAGAGAAAGCCCTTGCCCATCAGGATGTCGATGTGCCGGTCGATCTCCGGATATTTGCTTTCTTTTCCCTGCTTGATGACCTGTTTGGCGGCTTCCAGCTCTTCGGCCCGCAGCTGCGGGTCCAGCATCACTTTTTCCATCTCAGGGATCAGGCTGATGTTTTTCTGGGCCTGGAGTCCCTTGGTGGGGTGGTTGCGCAGCTTGCTCCATTCCGTCTGTTTCTTTTTGATCCGCTGCTTGATAACTTCAGGATCAGTCTCCGGCGGTTCGATGGAGAGGTCTAACAGGATATAAAAATTTTCACGTTCCATGAAATGTTTCTAGTGTTTAGGTTTAATTTTAAATCTGCCTGCAAGACAGGCGGGCGGCGTTAATGAACCACCAGGCTCTGGGAGCGGGCCTTGGCCTTTTCCAGAGCCTCACCCTGAATGACCGAGGCCGTATCCAGCACCACCTCCACCTGCCGGGTTTCACTGGTTTCCAGGGCGGTGATATGCAGGCGCCCTTCCTCGTTTAAGCTGAAGGTGATTTCAATCGGCAGATCCGCCGGCAGCTCGGGCGGGAGATTCAATACCGCGGTTTTGATTTCAACCGCATGGTCCAGCGGAATTTCCACGCTGCTGGTTTCGCTCTCCATGATCCGGATGAGAACGGTCTGCTGGTTTTCCACCGCTGTAAAGAAGTTCTTTTTGCGGCTTATGGGAACGGCCGTATTTCGCAATACCAGATTGAATATGATTTCTTCGTTCTTCGGGTTATGCGCGACCACGCCGAAGCTTTTGCTGGTCACATTTTTGACCTTTAGCATGGCGCTTTGAATGGTGGGCAGCGTGTAGCCGGTATCATCGGCCACTTGCTGGGCCGCAGCCTTGAAGTCCTCCGGTTTGACCTGCTTGGTTTCAATCATTTCCGAGAGATTGGCAAATTCCTCCACCGATTTCTGGGTCTTTTCCGCCAGGCGCTGGATCAGGCCGTCGTTTAGGCTGAGTTTCCAGCCATAAATGGCCGCCCCCTTGGCCACCGCCTCATCCGGATCAAACACCTTCGGGGTAACCTCGAATGCCTGCTTGATCTGCTCCTGAATCTGGGGCATCCGGGTGGAGCCGCCGACCAGGATGATTTCGTCAAATTTTTCATGGCCTTTATCCCGGGCGGCGCTTAGCATATCCCGGGTAAAATCAATGGTCCGCTCCAGAAGGTCCGCAGTGACTTCCTCGAATTTTTCCCGTTCCAGAACGATTTTTACCCGCTCGCCCCCGTGGGTGACCGAAATCGGGGTCTTGCTCCGCTGACTTAATATCTTTTTGGCCTTTTCCGCCGAAAGCTGCAGGTCCTGCCAGGTGTCCGGGTCCTCCAGGATATCCTCCTGGCTCTGGGTCTCTTCCTGGTACTTTTCCACCATATAGGCGACGATCCGATCATCCCAATCCTTGCCGCCCAGATTGTGATCCCCGCCCGTGCAGACGACCTCCACCGAATCCTTTTGAATGTCGATCATGGTGACGTCAAATGTGCCGCCGCCCAGGTCATAGACCAGCACCACGCGGCTTTCGTGCGTGTCCAGCGTGCCATAGGCGATGGCCGCGGCCGTGGGTTCGTTGATAATCTGACGGACATTGAATCCGGCGATCTCGCCGGCTTTCCGGGTGGCCTCCCGCTCATTAATGCCGAAATAGGCCGGACAGGTGATGACCACGTCCGTGACTTTCTCGCCAAGATATTGCTCCGCATCCTGGGCCAGCTTTTTCAGTATATAGGCGGAAATTTCTTCCGCCCGGTAATCTTCATTATTGTATTCAAATACAAAATTCGGCTCGCCCATGGCCCGCTTGACAAAGCTGACCACTTCATTGGGGTATAGTTTGGAGCTTTCCTTGGCCACATCCCCGACCACAACGGAATCCCCGTCAAAAAATACCACCGAGGGCGTAATCCGTTCATTTTCGGCATTGGGAATGATCACTGCCTTTCCGAACTCATCCACGTAAGAAATGGAAGAATAGGTGGTGCCCAAGTCGATTCCGAAAATGCGTTTACCTTTTTTCTCCATCAGATCTCCTTGTTATCAGCATTATCAGCCGTGGATTCACGATTGCAGATATAGATTGAAACAATCTCCGGGCGGATCACCTTGCCGTCCCATTCATACCCCGGGCGAAGCCGCTGGGCGATCGTTTTATCCTTTAACGGATCATCGGTTTCAATTTTATTCACCACGCGCTGGCGGGTGGGTTCAAGCGTATCGCCTTCCGTGGTAAACGCCTCCACGCCTTCCCAGGCAAACATATCTTCCAGTTCCTGGGCCATATCTTCCAAATACTGGAGCAGTTTGGCATTGTTTTCCTCGGAAAGGGGCTGCTCCCGATAGTGACCGATCAGTTTCCGCGCATCATCAATGATTTTTATGACATCGGTAAAAATTCGTTGCAAATATTTTTTAAGAAGCCCGTTCCGATAATCCTGAAGGGATTGGTGCAGGTCATCAATGACCTTGTTCTTGTGCTCGTCATATTTGATTTTGCTCTCAAAGGCGTCGGCCAGATTTTCAAGCTGCTGCTCAATCCCCTTGATTGCCGGAAACAGTTGTTCCACACCCTTTTCCGGGGGCTCATAAGGGGCATCCGGGGCATCTTTGGCTCCGGTTGTGTCTGCGGTGTGCGGCTCCGTCGATTCGGTATGGCTGATCGCCGCCTCAGCCGGTTCCGTGGCTTCAGCAGGGCGGTCGGATTCTGTTTCGGATTCGCTCAGATTGTCCAGATGGATGCCGAATTCCAATTCATTGCGGTCATTATTGCTGTTTTGATCCATGCAAGGCCCCTGATCTTAATTCGGGTTTTGGGCGAAGATGCGTCGGATTCTCAAGAATCTATAATTATTACCGCGCATTAAAGATGAACTCAAGCCGTTTGTCAAGGTAAATTTCTGTCCGGAACAACAAGTATCCTATTGAAAATGCAAACAATGTAGGGGCTGCACTGACAACCCCCGCCGACACCTTTAAATTCGACGTATTTTCTATCCCTTATCCGGCCGTGCCGTTGAACTCGGCTATGGTTTTTTTCAGCCAGTCCGTCCATTGGCTGATGCCCTCTCCGGTCTTACAGGACACTTCAAAAAGCGCTATATCCGGGTTGAGCCGGTTTACATGGGATTTTAAACGCGTTGTATCGAAATCCGAGAGCTGCATATAATCAATTTTGTTAACCACCAGCGCATTGGCCTTGGTAAACATCAGCGGGTATTTAAGCGGTTTGTCATCACCCTCCGGAACGCTCAGTATCATCGCATCTTTAATGGCCCCGGTGTCAAACTCGGCCGGGCAGACCAGGTTGCCCACGTTTTCGATGAATACCAGGTCCAGGGATGGGTTGTCCAGGCCATCCAGCCCCTTTTTTACCATGGTGGCATCCAGGTGGCAGAAGCCGCCGGTTCGCAGCTGAACACTGGGGATACCGGTTTCGGCGATTTTTTCGGAATCCACCACTGAATCGATGTCGGCCTCAATGACCCCGATGCTGATTTCATCTTTCAGGGCTTCAATGGTGCGCAGCAAAAGACTCGTTTTTCCGGAGCCCGGGGAAGACATGAGATTGATCATCAGGGTCTGCTCCCGCAGCAGCCGATCCCTTAGTTCCTGGGCCACCAATGCATTGTCTGCTTGAATGTCTTCCTTAATCTCAATCAGTTTGATCTTATCCATTACTGGGCCTCCATTTCTTTGATATAGTACTCGCGGCCGGAGACCAGGGTAAAATCGGCACTCGCCCCGCATTGCGGACAAACCACTTCGCCCAGCTGCGCTTTGCTGACGGATTCGCTCCGGCCGCAGGCATTACAGCGAATCACGATCGGCGTGCGTTCAATTTTCAGTTTTGCGCCGGCGGCGATCGTATCCTTGCTCAGGTAATCGAAATAATGCTGTATCCATTCATCTTCGAGTTCACTCAGCTCGCCGACGGTCAGGGTGATCGAGACAATTTGGCTGACCCGGTTGCGCTCGGCGTGTTTGAGCACAATATTGAGTATACGTTCGGTTACCGGCAGTTCATGCATTGCTGTTTCTTTCCAAACCGATTGACATAAAAATAGTATAGCACAGAAAAGGGCATTTTGCCTACCCTATCGTTTTGACAGGCAAAAGGCAAATTGAAGTTACAGGCGTCTATATCAGGTAATAATGGTCTCCGGAACGGGCGGCACGCCCCTGCTGGATTAAATGGTCAAGATGCTTTTTCACCATGCCCCGTTCCCCGAACATGAAGAACTCTTTGGGTTCCCGGGGTTTTTGATAGACAAACCATTGTTCTTTTTAAAATAATGGTAAAGCCGCCTTTTATTGGTTATATTTTTATGAAAGCAAATTTTGCCGACCGTTTACCGAAGCGGCCCAAAAGAGTTACTGCCGATATTCCGACTGAAATCCGATATTGGGGATTTCTGCCTGGGTGATGGTCAAATCCACTTCCTGCTCCTTTAGTGCTTTTATTTTGGCGGTCATCTCTTCGATTCGGCCGGTGAAAATGCAAATGATCGAACCGGGGGCGGCTTGCCCGAGGGCGTGGTCGACGGCGTCATCCTCGTCAAATATTATCTGCGGGTCGGTTTCCGGCTGGACGCTTCGGGCGCCTTCTATCACCAGATCCATGATTTCGCGGCTATCGCGCCCCCGTGCATAGTCGTGGTCCTCCCAGACAATGACCCGGTCGAAGTGCCGGGCTGCGACCAGGCCATATGCCCGCAGATCCTCGTCCCGCCGGTCTCCGGTTCCCGCCACGATGCCCACGCTGGAAGATACGCCCAGCGTGCCGACAAACCGGCCGATCGCTTCCATGCTCGCCGGATTATGTGCATAGTCGATGAGCACCCGGAAGCCTTCCAATTCGAAAATATTCATCCGGCCGGGAAGCTGGGCTGATGACGGAAAAAACGTCTGCAGGGCGGCGCGCAGATCCTCGGTCTTCACGTCCCGGACAAAGGCGGCCAGGCATGCGGCCAGGACGTTTTGAATTTGAAAGACGGCCTTGCCGGAATACGTCAAGGGGATGTTGATCACCCTGTCCACGATAATTTCCCAGTCCCCTTTGCGCAAGACAATGCTCCCGTCCAGGTATACGGCTGCAAGGCCGCCGGCGGCGCAGTGCTCATATATCCGGGGATTGTCCGGATCCATGCTGAAAAGAGCCGCATTGCAGCCAATATTTTCCCGCATGGAA
Organism: Desulfobacterales bacterium; assembly: GCA_034520365.1. NCBI lineage: Bacteria > Pseudomonadati > Thermodesulfobacteriota > Desulfobacteria > Desulfobacterales > Desulfobacterales bacterium. Next base: position 236,359 of record JAXHNP010000003.1, on the reverse strand, counting down.
TATACATGCTCGTCATCGGCATTCAAAATCGCATATCCCGCCGGGTCGATGTTTTCCACCACGATTGATTTGAGCCGCGTCAGCTGCTCTATGGAATGAATACCGCTCAGACCCAGGTGGTCCGAGGTCACGTTAGTGACAACACCGACATCGCCCATGTCATAGCCTAAGCCGGAGCGAAGGATTCCGCCGCGGGCGGTTTCGAAAACTGCGCAGTCCACCGTGGGATCCCGCAGCACAAACCGGGCGCTTTCCGGACCGGAACAGTCTCCTTTGTATAGCAGCTGGTTTTGGATGTAGATGCCGTCTGTGGTGGTGCAGCCGATATTTTTGCCGCTCATTCGCATAATATGGGCGATCAGGCGGACCGTGGTCGTCTTGCCGTTGGTGCCGGTCACAGAAATGATGGGAATCCGGGCCGGATGCCCGCCGGGGAAAAGCATGTCCAGCACCGGTTCCGCCACGTTTCTCGGCTGGCCGGCGTTTGGGGAAAGATGCATGCGAAATCCCGGTGCGCCGTTGACTTCGATGATCGCCCCCTTGTTTTCGCTGATGGGCTCGGTAAGCGACGGGGCAATCACGTCGATGCCGCAGATGTCGATGCCGATAATCCGGGCTACCCGCTCGGCCATGAAGATGTTGTAGGAATGCACCGTATCGGTTACATCCTCGGAGACGCCGCCGGTGCTCAGGTTGGCCGTTGTCTTGAGGTAGAAAATTTCTCCTTCCGGCAGCACGGTTTCCGCGGTATAGCCCGCCTGCTCCAGAAGGCGCAGGGTCATGGCGTCCACGGTGATTTCGGTCAGCATCTTTTCATGCCCGTACCCCCGGCGCGGGTCGCTGTTGACTTCGTCGATCAGCTCCCGGATAGTGGATTTCCCGTCGCCGGTGACATGGGCCGGAATGCGGCGGGCCGCTGCGACGAACCGGTTGTCGATCACCAGCAGCCGATAGTCGTTTCCGTGGATATATTTTTCGACAATCACCCGGCTGGAATGATACCGGGCCGCTTCAAAGGCCGTTTTCGCATCGTCTTTGTTCCGGATGTTGATGGTGGCGCCCTTGCCGTGGTGGCTGTCCACGGGTTTAATGACCACGGGAAAGCCGAGCCGGTAGACGGCCTTTTCCATTTCCTCGACGGAATAGACCACATACCCGTATGGAACCGGGCAGGCGTTGTTGTAGAGCATGTTCTTGGTTTCTTCCTTGTCGTAGGCGATTTCAAGCCCGATGCTGCTGGTGCGGCCCGTAACGGTGGCCTGAATCCGCTGCTGATAAACCCCCCAGCCCAACTGGACCAGCGAGTAATTATTGAGCCTAAGCAGCGGAATATTGCGTTTTTTCGCCGCATCGACAATCGACTGGGTGCTCGGCCCGAACCGCTCCTCCTCCCGGATTTCGCGCAAGCGCAGGATGTCCTTTTCCACGTCATAAGGCTCTTTGGCGATTATGGCCCGGACAATGTCAAAGGCGGCTTGCGCCGCATATAATCCCGCCGGCTCCACTTCGTAGTCAAAGGCCACATTGTAGATCCCTTCCGGCACATCGGTCTGGGTACGCCCGAACCCGCACTGCATGCCGACCAGGATCTGGATTTCCAGCGCCACGTGCTCCATTACATGCCCCATCCAGGTTCCCTCTTTCAATCGCTCCAGAAAGCCGCCTTCATACCCCCGGGAGCACCGGTGCTCATAAAGGGACGGAAGGAGCTTCTCAAGCCTCTCCGCAAAACCGGGGATGGTGTTGGAGGGGTAGTGTTCCATCTCTTCTAAGTCAACGCGCATGACGATGAGGTTGTGCCGCCAATTGGACCAGTAATTAGGGCCGCGCAGGACCCTTGTTTCCAAAATTTTCATGATTACGACTTTTCCTTTTGTTGCAACTGTCCTTATTGATTAATACAAATTCAACCCCTAAACTGCCATTTGGAAGGCCAAAAATAAAAAAATACTTTCTTGCCTTACTCCACACAAGTAATTATAATCAGTTTATGAAAAAAACAAAAGGCATTTTACTCATTATCGGCGGCGATCTCTATCTTCCTTCCGAAACCAACGGCAAAGAGGAAATCGGCAACGGAGAGATTCCAGAAATTGAATCCGCCATTATTACGAGGTTCTGTGAGTCGCTAACCGGCGCCACCCATCGCATCGAAATCATTCCCACTGCATCGGGCATCCCGGAAAAAGCCGGGAAGCAGTACATCAAGGCATTTAAAAACCTGGGGTTTGACAACGTCGGGGTGATGGATATCCGGGAACGGGAAGATGCGCTGCATGAAGAGATGGTTCAGCGGGCCCGGGAAGCCGAAGGATTTCTGTTCACCGGCGGAAACCAGCTGCGGCTGACCACGATTTTAGGCGGCACGGAATTTCTGGATGTCATCCATGAACGCTATATCCACGAGCCTGTGGTGATTGCCGGAACCAGCGCCGGGGCCATGGCCATGTCCGATACCATGATCTACGAGGGGAGCAGCCACGAGGCGCTGAGAAAGGGAGAGGTCAAGCTGAGCAGCGGTTTCGGGTTTATTCAAAAAGTGATTATCGACACCCACTTTGTAAAACGCAGCCGGATCGGGCGCCTGTTCCAGGCGGTTGCCGCCAATCCGTCCTACCTGGGCATCGGGCTGGGCGAAGACACGGGCCTGCTGATCCGGAAGGGCGACATCCAGGAGACCGTCGGTTCAGGCCTGATCATCGTGGTGGACGGCTCGGGCATCCGGCACACCAATTTGGCCTCCATCAGCGAAGGAGAGCTCATCTCCATAGAAAATTTAAGCTTGCATGTTCTGGTACCCGGTGATGTATTTTACCTGTCCGAGCGGAAACTGGTTCCGTACCGGACCGGCTGACGAGTCTTTTACAATGGATCGGAGAAAATTCGAAGAAAATGAAGAAAAACGTATTTATTATCGGCCTTGATGATTTCAACCTGCAGATGCTGCAATCCCTTAAACATGCCGATGAATGCAACTTTATCGGCTTACTTGATATTCATGACTTAATCGACAGCGGCCAGTACCGGCTGGCCGACATGCTGGCGCTGGCCGAGAAGGAGCTGCAAAACTTTGACGGCCCGGTTGACGCCATTGTCGGATACACGGATTTCCCGGTAAGCACCATGACACCGATTCTGTGCGCAAAGTTCAATGTTCCCGGCCCGAGTCTCGAAAGCGTCCTGAAATCTGAACACAAGTACTGGAGCCGCCTGGAGCAAAAACAGGTCATACCCGAGCACATCCCCCGATTTTGCACGTTCGACCCGTTTGACGACAACGCCCTTGAAAAAATCTCCCTTGATTTTCCCTTCTGGATCAAGCCGGTCAAATCCACCGCCTCCCAGCTGGGATTCCGGATCAACAATAAAAGGGCCTTTAAACGGGCTGTCGGAATCCTGCGGGAGAAAATCGGGTTATTCAAGCCTTTTGACTACCTGCTGGACATGGTGGTGCTGCCCGAGGAAGTGGCCCGGGTGAATTCCTCCTTTTGCGTGGCCGAGCAGATCATATCCGGGCACCAGTGTACCCTGGAAGGCTACGTCCGAAACGGTGCAGTGCATACATACGGCATTATCGATTCCATCCGGGATTCCAACCGGACCACTTTTTCCCGGTATCAGTACCCATCGGCGCTGCCCGGACGCGTGCGAAAAAAAATGACAGAAATCACCGAAAAGGTTATGACATACATCGGTTTTGACCAATCCGCCTTCAACCTCGAATTTTTCTGGGATGAAAAACGGGACAAAATCTGGTTTCTGGAGATCAACACCCGCATTCCCCAGTCGCATTCCGATCTTTTCATGAAGGTGGACGGCGCCTCAAACCACCAGATCATGCTCGACGTGGCGCTCAACCGGGAGCCTGCGTTTCCGAAGCGGCAGGGGAAATTCCGGGTGTCCGGAAAATTTTTCCTTCGGGAATACCAGGACAAGCGGATCACCGGGATCCCAACCAAAGAAAATATCCTTCAAATCAACGAAGAAGTGCCGGGCATGCTGATCGATATCCAGGGCAAAGTCGGGATGAGGCTCTCGGAGATTCCGGAGCAGGACAGCTACAGCTATGCCACCGCCTTTATCTACCTGGGCGCGGACAGCCAGAAGGAGCTTCTGGACAAATACCGAAAGGTTCGGGAGATGCTGCGGTTTTCCTACGAGGATCTTACCATACCGGTGCTTTTGCCGGAAAAAGCCCAGCAGATTATGCCGGAAACCGACCCGCAGATCGCCATCCAGGTGCTGAGTTCTCCCGTGGAGCTGCCGGTGAAAGAGTCCACGCCGTTGACAGGCGGGGTGCAGGATATGACCAGGCCGTGACGGATATGCAGGTATTTCCTGGTTCATTTATCTTATTTTGGTTTTTGTTCGGGGCGCGCATGCGCGCCCGACCTACTGCCAATTGAGCGGCGGGCCGAACATAGCCACCCGGTCGGCTTCGTCCTGCCGGGCCAGGCCGCGGAACATCCCCCGGGTGGTAAAGGAGATGGCGGCCCGGCCGGCCGCATCCACGGCAATGAGACCGCCTTTTCCCCCGAGCGTTCGGATGTTTTCCAGGACCGCCGCAGCGGCTGCTTCCAGGGAAAACCCGCCGAACTCCACCAGGGCGGCGATCCGCTTGGCCGCCGCCCGGCGCAGAAAAAATTCCCCCTCGCCCGTGCAGCTGACAGCGCAGGAAGCGTTGTCCGCGTAAACACCCGCCCCGATCACCGGCGAATCCCCAACGCGGCCGTACTCCTTGCCGGTGATCCCCCCCGTGGACGAAGCTGCAAAGAGGTTTCCCGCCCTGTCGAGGCAGACCGCCCCCACCGTGCCGAACTGCTCCCCGGCCGGCTTTTGGGCTGCAAGGTATTCTTCCCGGCGCCTGGCGGTTTGGAAATACTCGGGATCCGCTGTTTCCAGGCCCTGGATTTCGGCAAATCGCTCCGCACCCGGGCCAATGAGCAGGACATGGGGAGATTTTTCCAGCACAAAGGCCGCGGCGCGCACCGGATTTTTGATGCCGGTGACCCCGGCCACGGCCCCGGCGGCAAGGTCCTCGCCGCGCATAACGGATGCATCCATCTCGATTTTTCCGCCATGGGTAAACACGGACCCGCGTCCGGCGTTGAACAAAGGGCAGTCTTCCAGGACTTTGACCGCGGCGCAGACCGCATCCAACCCCCGGCCGCCGACGTCCAGCACCGCCCGTCCCGCTGCAAGACTTTTGCGCAGAAACAACAAATGCTCCTGTTCGGCTTCGGGGCCGTAATATTGCCGGGTGATGCCTTCACAGCCGGCATGGATCAAAAGGGTGTATTTTGCGGCCACGGGTCTGCTCCTGTTGGTATTTTCGCACAATTATACGTGATCCCGGGGGATCTCGTATTTCCAGTTGCGGGAAAATACCCGCTCGTCGTTTTCCCAGGCATCGAGTTCGGCATGCAGGACAAAATGGCTCTCGGTGGATGTCAGTACGGTGCGGGTGGTAGTCCGCACACCCCAGTCGCCCCGGGTAAAGCTGCGCTGCCAGAGGGTCTCTCCCCGGACCGAGTCAAAATCATCGCCCTGGTAGGAGTACCATTCCAGGGTTTTGCTGCCGACCGTCCAATCGATGTCATCAAACCGGAACACCCCCTCGTCCTTGATCACTTCGAGGGTGGAAAGGTCGTCACCGAGATCGCGGACCACCCGCCATTTGAGGTGCTGTGGCGCCAGGCGGGTCATGGCCGGCGGCGGGGCGCCTTCGGGACCGGCAAACGGGCGAAGCTCCTTGTCACCTTCCTGCGGCTTGCGCCCGGGAAGCGTAATGCGGCTTGCGCCGGTATGGATCGTAAGCCGCACCGGACGGGGCGGCGGCCAGGCCAGGGGCCAGTAGGAGGTGGATATGGAGAGGCGCAGGCGGTTGCCGGCCGCAAAGTGCTGGGCGATATGGTTTAGCGGAAACGACACCGTATATGTCCGGCCCGGCACCAGATGTTCGGGCTTGTCGTGCCCGTTTCGGTGGCAGAGGTTGAGCATCCCGTAGGTAATGCGCGTGGCCTTGTCATCCGGGGCCACGTCGGAGAGCCGGGCGGCGACCATGCCCATGGGCCGGCTGGCGGAAAGCTCGAGGTGAAGAACCGGTGCGCCCAGAATTTCCAATGGCTCCTCAAGCGGCAGGGTTTCGAATACCAGGGAGCCGCCATCTTCTTCGCGCTGGTCGTGGGGAAGATCCGGCGGCGCGGCATAGGAGCACCATTTGCCGGCATACAACCCCACGCTGAGCGGAGACTGGATGGTCATGGCAGCCGGTTCCGGCGCGGCTGTATCCGGGGATGAGTAAGGGGAGGCCGCCGCTGCATCTTCCGAAAGCAGGTGTGCGCCGTCCAGGTAAAACTGCCTTGCGGCGATCCGTTCAGATGGCCAGGACGTTTCGGCCACCCAGCGGCCGGGGCGCTTTTTGTAGCGGGTGGAGGGCGCAACGCTGTCCTGCATCCAGACACGAAGCATAGGCTCTTCCATGACCCCGGTCTCTTCTCCTTTCAGCCAGGTATCCCACCAGCGCAGGGCTTCCTGGAGAAACCCGATGGCCGGGCCGGGTACGCCGAATTGGGGGTACTTGTGGCTCCAGGGACCGATAAGCCCTTTGCGCGGTGTTTTGAGTCCGGCCAGCAGCCGGAATACCGCATTGGAATACCCGTCGGCCCATCCGCTGACCGCCATGACCGGGCACTGGATGGCCGCAAAATTCTCGCATACGGAGCCGTGGCGCCAGTAGTCGTCACGCCGCTGGTGGGAAAGCCACTCGGCCAGCCACAACCCGCTTTTTTCAAGCCGTTCCATCCACATGTCCCGCCACGACTCTCCTGCCAGCAGCGGATCGGGCGGGCACGCATTGTAGGCAAACATGGTCGACGCCCAGGACAAATTGTCGCCCAGGAGGCATCCGCCCATATAATGAACGTCATCGGCATAGCGATCGTCCGTCGAGCACACCGTAATGACGGCCTTCAGCTCCGGCGGCTGCAGGGCGGCGATCTGAAGGCCGTTGAATCCGCCCCAGGAGATGCCGATCATACCGATCTTTCCGCTGCACCAGGGCTGGGCAGCGATCCACCGGAGCACTTCCAGGCCGTCCTGCTGCTCCAGGGGGAGGTATTCGTCCCGAAGCACGCCCTCAGACTCCCCGGCGCCGCGCAGATCGACCCGGACGCAGGCATATCCATGGCCGGCGAAATATCCGTGGGTAATGGCATCTCCAACGGCTTCAAAATCGCGCTTGCGATAGGGGATGTACTCCAAAATGGCCGGCACGGGCTGTTGATCAGCTGCCTCCGGAATCCAAAGCCGGGCCGCCAGGCGGGTGCCGTCGGACAGGGGAATCCACGCGTGCTCCACTTCCCGGACCGGGCAGGGAAAATCGGTAATTGTTTTCATGGGTTGTCCATCCTGGAACGGGTTGCAAAGACTTGCTGAAAATGGCGACATGGCCATAAAATATGGCTGAAAAGTTTGCAGGTTCCGCCACGTTTGTTTATTATTAATAGTATAATGGCAAACCGGGAATAAAACAAGATTTATCCTGGTTTATCCTGGTTTGCGCATCTACTGCATTCATTTGGCAATGACGCCGGCAATTTCCTGTGCAGGGCCCGTCCGTGCCGGATGGATAATTTCCTTAAAACTAGTATAACAGGAAAAACACCATGCAAACGATCTTACCCGCCTATACCCCGCCGGACTTCTCCTGTCCGGAGCTGAAAAATGCACCGGCCGCCCGGTTCAAACCCGCTATCACAGACGGCGTGGTTCCGGCAGATTTTCACGGGACATCGAACTACCCGGAATATGTCCACATGGGCGGCGGATCGTGGCTTCTGGCCCCGGAAAGCCGGATGGATGCGGTTCTGGTTCTGCGGGACGAAGCTCTGGATGTGATTGAGCCCAGAAATGTCCGGCAGGGTGACTTGGTGGCAATTGGACGCACGGAAAACGGCGAGGAAGGCATCTATGTCCATACGAGCGGTTTTGACCCGCCCGGCGGACAAACGACCGACAAGTTCTCCTTCCGGACCCGGGGAACCCGGGAAACCCCCTTTTCCCGGTCTTACGACGATTTGTACCGGATTTTGCAGCACGACCGGGACAACGGCTATATCAGCTGGGTTCTGGGCCCGGCGGTTGCCTTTGACAAGGACAGCCGAGAGGCTATGCAGGGGATGATCGAGAGCGGGTACTGCCACGCCCTGCTGGCCGGAAACGCCCTGGCCACCCATGACCTGGAAGCCGCCTATTTTCGCACCGCCCTGGGCCAGGACATCTATTCCCAGCACCTGCTGCCCATGGGCCATTACAATCATCTGGATCTACTGAACGAAGTACGCAGGAGAGGCTCCATCGCAAAGGCCATAGAAGAGCTGAACCTGACCGACGGCATCATGTATGCCTGCGAAAAGCACCATGTGCCATATGTCCTTGCCGGATCCATTCGGGATGACGGCCCGCTGCCGGAAGTGATTCCGGATGCGTATCGGTCCCAGGACGCCATGCGCTTTCATGCCCGCAAATCGACAACCGTGATCGCCATGGCCACGCAGCTTCACGCCATCGCATTCGGTAACATGATACCCAGCTACCACGTCATGGACGACCGGACGATCCGGCCCGTTTATCTCTATATCGTGGACATGACCGAATTCAGCGCGGACAAGTTGGCCAATCGCGGCTCCGCCCAGGCAGTGGCCATTTTGACCAACGTCCAGGATTTTATGGTCAACCTGTGGAACAACTTCAAAAAACAATGATCCCACAAAGAAAATTCCCTTTCATGCACCCGGAGAAAAAAATCCATGCCCCATAAACACGTCTTTCTGATCGGGCTGACCGATTCGGACCTGGCCCGGCTCAAATCCATCCGCAATGCCGAACGCTACGTCTTTTACGGCGTCCTGGATCCGGACGAAATTCTGGAGACCTACGATTTCCCCGTCAAGGACATGCTGGCGCGCGCCGAAGCGCAGCTTCGCCGGTGGGAAACCGAATCCGGTAAAACCATCGACGGCATCGGTGCTTACCTGGACTTTCCGGTGAGCACCATGCTTCCTTTACTCTGCGCCCGGCTTGGCAAGCGCGGCCCCACACTGGAGAGTCTCCTGAAGTGCGAGCACAAGTACTGGGGCCGTCTGGTGCAAAAGGAGGTAATCCCCCAGCACATTCCCCGGTTTCAGGTTTTTGACCCATTTGACGACAGTGCCTGGGAAAATATCGGCCTGAAAGAACCCTTCTGGATCAAACCGATTAAGGCCTGCGGCTCCATGCTGGGTTTTTATATCGAAAACCAAAAGCAGTTTGAAGAGGCGATAGTGCAGGTCCGAAGCCAGATTCATCTGATTTCCGAACCGTTTACCTATATTTTGCAACAGGCAAAGCTTCCAGAGTCGATAACCGATGTTGAAAGCCATTTCTTCCTGGCCGAAAGCATCATCAACGGCTGGCAGTGCACCCTGGAGGGATATGTACTGGACGGAGACATCCAGCCGCTGGGTTTTGTCGATTCACTGCGCTACGAAAACGGCATCAGTTTTTTCCGATACGAATACCCGTCGGTGCTGCCGGATGCAGTTCAGGGACAAATGGTGGCCATTGCAAAAACGGTCATCGCTCATACCGGGCTGGACAACTGCGCCTTTAATATTGAATTTTTCTGGAACCTGGAGCAGGATAGAATCTGGCTTCTGGAAATCAATCCCCGGGTTTCCCAGTCGCATAGTGATATTTTCGAAAAGGTGGACGGACAGTCCAACCAGCAGGCAACGGTACGGGTGGCCTGCGGGGAAAAACCCGATTTCCCGCGCCGCAAGGGGCAATTTTCGTGTGCGGCGAAATTCTTCTGGCGCATTTTCTCCGGCGACGCCCGGGTTACCCGGGTGCCAACGGATGAGGAAATCAAAAGGGTGGAAAAGCGCTATCCGGGGACGGTCGTCCACCCGCAGATTAAAGAAGGAATGAAGCTCTCCGATCTGCTGGAGCAGGACAGCTACAGCTATGCCATCTGCCACCTGTTCATCGGCGGCCGGGATCGAAAAGCGCTTCTTGATACGTACGTGCGTTGCACGGAGATGCTGCCTTTCGAATTTGCTCCGATCTGAACCGCTTGCCTGTTTTTTTTCAATAACCAGCGCACCAGAGGAAGGTTTGCGTGAAAACTGTCGATTCTTTTCCCCGGCCGGTCCGGGAGATAATAAACGAATGGATCCCCCTGTCCGACGGGTGCCGCCTGGCCGCCCGTATCCGGCTGCCGGAAGATGCGCTGCAGCACCCGGTCCCCGCGATCCTGGAATACATTCCCTACCGCAAAAACGATCTGACCGCCGAGCGCGACGAGCGGACCCATACCTACATGGCCGGCCACGGCTATGCCTGCGTTCGCGTCGATTTGCGCGGTTCCGGAGAATCCGAAGGAATTCTGCGCGATGAATACCTTCAGCAGGAGCTCGACGACGGCGTGGAGGTCATCCGATGGATTGCAAACCAGCCCTGGTGCACCGGGTCGGTCGGCATGATGGGCATCTCCTGGGGCGGATTCAACGCGCTGCAGATCGCCGCCCTGCAGCCGCCCGAACTGAAGGCCGTCATCACGGTCTGCTCCACGGATGACCGGTACGCGGATGATGTGCATCACATGGGCGGATGCCTCCTGGGCGACAATCTGTCCTGGGCGTCGACCATGTTCAGCCACAACGCCTGTCCGCCCGATCCGCTGCTGGTAGGAGAGTCATGGCGGGACATGTGGATGGAGCGGCTTGAAAAAAACGGCTTGTGGCTGGCCGGGTGGCTAAAGCACCAGCGGCGCGACGGTTTCTGGAAGCACGGTTCGGTCTGTGAAGACTACAGCGCCATCCAATGTCCGGTGATGGCCGTGAGCGGCTGGGCTGACGGGTATTCCAACGCGGTTTTCCGACTCTTGGCCAACCTGGACGTTCCCCGCAAGGGGCTCATCGGTCCGTGGAGCCACCTGTATCCGCACATGGGCCATCCCGGCCCGGCCATCGGCTTTCTGCAGGAAGCGATTCGCTGGTGGGACACCTGGCTCAAGGGAGAGGAGACCGGGATCATGGAAGAGCCTATGCTCCGGGCCTGGATGCAGGAGAGCGTGCCGCCGACCACGGACTACGACTACCGGCCGGGCCGCTGGGTTGCGGAGACCGCGTGGCCGGGCAAAAACATATCCACGCAGGTGCTTCATCTGGGGTTTGTCTGGCTCGGCCCGGAGGAAAAAACCGGGGAAAGCATTCCCTTGTCGGTTCAGTCTCCGCTTAGCGTGGGCCTTTTTGCGGGCAAATGGTGCTCCTATGCCGCGCCGCCGGACCTTCCCCACGACCAGCGCGATGAGGACGGCGGCGCGCTGGTCTTTGACTCCGATCCGCTCGAAGCAGACATGGAGATCCTGGGTCCGCCTGTGGCGGATCTGGAGCTTTCCGCAAACAAACCCGTGGCCATGATCGCCGTGCGCCTGTCCGACATCCTGCCGGACGACAAGGCCACCCGGGTGACCTACGGCCTGCTCAACCTGACCCACAGGAACGGGCATGACAATCCGCAGCCCCTGGAGCCCGGAAAACGCTACCGGATCCGGTTGCAGCTAAACGATATCGCCCAGAAATTCCCTGCCGGCAACCGCATCCGCCTGGCGGTTTCCACGGTTTACTGGCCCCTGGCGTGGCCTTCGCCCGAACCGGCGCGGATCACCATATACACGAAAACCAGCCGGCTGCTCCTGCCTGTGCGAAAAAAAGATCCGAAAGACGAAGAGCTCCGGCCGTTCGGACCGCCCGAGGGCGCCCCGCCGCCACGAAAGTCTCTTATCCAGCCCACCCGGCAGTCCTGGACAGTGATCCGCAACCTGGCCAAAGACGAATCCCGGCTCGAAGTCATCAACGACGAGGGGGTATACCGCCTGGATGACATCGACCTTGAGATCGCTGCGAAAGTCGAGGAAAACTACGTTTTCGCCGACGACAATTACGCCTCGCTTCGGGGAGAGACACGGTGGGTGCGGCGATTTAAACGGGGCGAGTGGGAAGTGCGGACGGTTGCCCGCACCCTTCTGACATCCGACCCAACTTATTTCCATATCCGGGCCGAACTCGACGCCTGGGAAGGCGATAGCCGTATCTTCAGCCGGAGCTGGGACGAACGCATATTGCGCGATCTGCTTTAAATATGGATTTTTCCATTATAAATGGGTGTGCTGTCCCCCGGATTTGTGAACCCAAAACATCCACAATTTGATGATTAAAAAACCTCAGGAACCGGACGTTAAATGGTGGACATCGCGCCATGAGATGATATGCGCTTTGGATCGTTTCTGGTTTGCATCACCCCCATAGACAACGTGCTTTCTGACAGAGGCATTTGCTGCCGGGCTTTTTAGGCGCTCCGAAAAAAGCTCAAGATTCTTGAAGAAATCTTCCGATACGGTAGCCCCGGATTTGATTTCTACAGCATCCATGCCGCCAGCCTGTTCAATGAGCATGTCGATTTCAACGCCTCGTGTCTCCCGGTAGTGAAAAATGCGTGGCTGACCACCAGTGTGCACACAGGTTTTAAAAATTTCGGACACAACCCAGCTTTCGAAAATCGCTCCCCTCAACGGGTGATGGCGAAGCTGCTCAGGCTCTCGGATGCCAAGAAGATAACATGTCAGTCCGCTGTCAAAGAAATGCAGTTTGGACGCCTTGACGACCTGTTTTCGGATATTCGCGTGCCAGGCGGGCAGCCGGTGAACAATATAGCTGGTTTCCAGAACAGATAGCCAGGAACGGATCGTGTTGTGAGAAATACCGGCATCACTTCCAAGCGCCGATAGATTGATTTCCTGGGCGCTACGTCCTGAGCAGAGTTTAAGGAAACCCGAAAAGACCTGAAGGTCCCCGATATTCACCACCTGGCGAGCGTCGCGTTGGATGTATGTGGTGGTGTAATCGGCCAACCACTGATGGGCCGGGATATTCTGATCGTAAATTCTGGGATAAGCCCCTTGCCAGAGAGTGGTAAACAAATCTTCCGGTGAATTCGGAAATGCTTGAAGTTCTTTATAACTGGGCGGCAAGAGGGCTAATATGCCGCAGCGCCCGGCAAGGGACTGGGAAATTGATTGTGACAGGCTGAAATGCTGCGATCCGGTCATAATAAATCGGCCGGGTTCAGGGCGTGCATCTATATCACTTTGAAGATAGCTCAGCAGGTCAGGGGCTTGTTGGATCTCATCTATTATAGCTCCGTCGGCATGTTCTGCAAGAAATCCCCTGGGATCCTTGATTGCAAATTCTCGTATATCCAATGCTTCCAGTGAAACGTAGGGTTTGTTTGGAAATGTCATTTGACACAAGGTGGTTTTGCCCGACTGGCGCGGCCCCGTAACCACTACTGAAGGGTAATAGCTCGAGAGTTCGTTTAATTTGCTTTGCAGGGTGCGGGGTATCATGTGGGTCAAATTATAAAGTTATGCATAATTTGTCAATTGAAATTACAAATTATGCATAGATTTATAGTGGCTGCTTTTTAAGGGCCGGCTAAAATACCGGCAAGAATCCAGTTAAGAAAAGCCGGCAGGCCAAATAAAAAACTTGACCGGGAACGATTATTTAATTATTTTTAGGTTGGTCAACCAAACTAAAAATAATTGAGTCAGCAAAGGTAATCATGGCCAGAAAATCCCAAGCCCCCCAGAAGCGGGAGCAGATCGCCTGGGCGCTGTTTGACTGCCTGGCGGAAAACGGGCACGAAAATATAACCATAAAGCGCATTGCCGCCAGGGCGGGCATGCCCCACGGGGTCATCCACTATTATTTTGAAAAAAAGGACGACATCGTAAACGCCCTGGTGGAGGCACTCACCGCCCTTTACCAGGAAAAATTTCAAAGTTTTCTGGAATCCGGAAAAGAAGGCAGCGGCGACAATCTGGAAAAGATGCTCCACTCTCTCGTGGAGGCCTTTGTCTTTGACAGACGGCTGAACAGGGTTTTTTATAACCTGGTGCAGATGGGCTTCGAGCGCCGGGGGGTGAGCGCGCCCCTGCGCCGCCTGCTTGACGCCTACCGGGCAAATATAGGCGACATGTTTGCACAGGCCGGGGCAGGGGAGCAAAGCGGCCCGCTTTCCATGATGGTAGTGGCTGTTATAGAAGGGCTGGCTCTGCAATGGATGATCGATCCAGACGCATTTGACCGGCAGGAGGTCTGGGATACAGCGGGCAGAGTGCGGGATGTCATAAAAAGCAGTCTGTCCGCAGGCCCGGAAGATAATCAGGCAGTGTCCTGACAGGGTTCTCTTTGGTTCGGACTGGCCTTTCGGCAATCAAGGGCCATCTATAAAATCCGTGAAGCTTGCCTGCAGGAACGACAAGCCCCTTGCGAACCGGATACTCTACGATAACGCGGCAGAGCTTTTCGGGTTAAGGTGAGAACGGGAAGGCGGCCTGAGAAGGCACCTGATTTCAAGGGGAATTAACTTCCAAATCCTCAATTATTCGTTCTATAGTGCACTCAAGATTTTTCATGTGCTTATCGCAGACAATGAAAATTGCTTCTTCATTTACATCAAAATAATGATGGCTGATAATGTCGCGGAGCGCCTTGGCCTTTGTCCAGTCAATTTGAGGATAATTGGGCAGAAGTTTTTTGTCAGTGACTTTATCGAGATTTTTTAGTCCTTCTCCAATAGCAATCAGCTGCATACAGATAGCGTCGAATTTTTCAAGGCCGGATTCGGATAAAACAAAATCACTCGGTGATTGGATTGGTTCAAAGCGACGTAAAACTTTTTGTGTGGCCTTTAGAATCTGCGATAAAATTTCAGTGACCAATCCAGGGTCATACATAGACCGCCTCATTATCGATTTTTTTCCGAAGGTAGGGATTCATTCTGTTTCTGTAGCTCACAACATCGACATGTCGTTTGAGTCTATCTTCAAGGTCTTGTTTAATTCCGATAAGGTTGAATAAATCCTGGTCATCAAGAACCACGACAATATCTACATCGCTTTCTCTGTTTATTGTATTTCTTGCATAAGATCCGAATATACCTATCTTTTTTATTCGGTATGTATCTTTTGTCTGGTTATGAAATTCGCTGATGGCGGTTAAAATATCGCGCTTATCCATTGTTCAGATTCCTGCAGTTTGCGGGTAAGAAAATTCAAAGAGGTTTTCAGTTCTGTTACCAATTTCCTTTCAATATAGATATATCCATCTGAATTGTCAATTGATTCATTTCCGCCGCCCCGATCTTTTTTATCAGCTCATTTGCAATATTCGGGCTCTCGATTCGCATCATGCTTTCCTGAGCATTGCCGTAACTTAAAAGATTGATGCTGCCATACCAGATGATGCTTTGATCCATTATGGCAAATTTTTGATGGATGTTTGATTTAAAAGCAATCCTGATATCATTCTGTTGCAAAAGATCCAGGGCATTATCCAAAGCTGCCTGGTCCTTTTCCTTGAAATCCGTTTTGGGTCTTGTCACAACGATCACGCCGGCTTTTTTGCCGGATGCGGTTTTAAGATATTGAAGCATTTGTAATGTTCTTCTTTTGCGCACAAAGGGACTGACAATGACGATTTCCTTCTTGGCATTAACAATGTCGTTGCTGAAAATCGGCATGAAGTTGTCATTGTCATAAATAATATCCGGAGAATCTGATTGGAATTCTCCGCCTTTTGCCATATATCCCATGGAAGCATAGCCGGTGAGGCGTTTCTGGTACATCTTTTCAAGCATCTTCACGTGTATGTCTACATAATCATAGATCTGCACTTCTTTTTTATTTGCAAACAACCGGTGAAGCCTTCCGGCATATTGTTGCAGTGTGCCTTTCCATGATATGGGCATGGCTAAAAATAATGTATCAAGACGCGCTTCGTCGAAACCCTCCCCGATATAGTGCCCTGTGGCCACCAAAATGAGATTCTTATCCACCGGCATATCGGCAATTTGTTGGAAAGCCGCTTTAATTGCCTTTTTCCCCATTTTCCCAGTGAGCTTGACGACATCAGGGACTTTTTCCCTTAATTTTTCGGACAAAAGCTCAACATGTGCCGTTCTTAATGTCAAAACAAGGCAGTTTCTGCCATCATTATAGCAGCTTAGCACATCTTCAATGATGAATTGATTGCGGATTTCATTTTCTGCAATCTCAGAATACAGCTCTTGAATGGTCAAGTCTTTCCCGTCATTATCCAATGGCATTCTAAAGGATGTAAACCTTGGAACGATGAAATGCTCAAAGGGTCTTTTTTGGGCTTGTTTTTTGGCATTGTCCCGAAAGCGAATGGGACCGCATTGCATGAACAGAATCGGGTGGTGGCCGTCTTTTCTGGTGGGTGTCGCGGTTAAGCCATAGATGTATTTGGCATTCGCGGCTTTAAGAATTTTTTCATAAGTAAAGGCGGATGCATGGTGGCATTCATCAGCAATGAGCATCCCGTAATTTTTTATACATTCATGCACGTCTTCCGGTCGGCTGACAGATTGCATGACTGCGATATCCACTATTCCGGTTAAGGTGTTCTTGCCGCCGCCCAGTTGTCCGATGAGGCTTCTCTTTTTCTTTCTCCCGCTTTTTTTCTTTGCCGAAGGTTCCGGTTCCGGCAAAGCCTCATTGATGCTTAAGAATTCTAATAAACGCTTCTCCCACTGTTTCAGCAGATTGACTTTATCAACCAGGATCAAGGTATTGACTTTCTTTTCGGCAATGAGTTTGATCGCCGCAACGGTCTTGCCAAAAGCGGTTGTGCCTGACAGAATTCCCATCTCATGACTCAACAGTTGATCAACGGCCAATACCTGTTCATCTCTCAATCGGCCTTTGAAAGTCACGTCAATGGGACTGCCGCTGTTGGTTTTGTCCGTAAAACGAACATCAATCTTATATTCATCAAGCATCGCTTTCAATTCAGCTTCACAGCCGCGGGGCAGACAAAGATAGCCCGATCTCTCATCAGCGCAGGAAATAACACGAGGGTGTCCATAAGTTGACATTCTCATGGCCTGCTTCTTATAGAACTGCGGATTTTTAAAGGATGCCAATCTTTTCAGGCGATTCAGCGCCCTTTGGGAGATGTCCGCCTTGGGAATGTACAGCATATTGGCTTTCACAACTTCAATTTGCCGTGGGAAATCATTTTTATTCAATATGACTTTGGGTGGTGTTTCCCAGGGTTTTTGCGCTTCTTCTTCGTCGGCTTTCAATACGCCCAGTTCATCACCTTGGCACAGTTTGGATATGAGGTTTTCAACCCGCGCTTGAGAAAGTCTCTCAATGCCGGACAAAAAAGCCCATTGGTCGTCATAGGATTGAAAGTTTTCATCAACAAATTCACTGTTTCTTTCTTTTCTCGCAGCTTTTTGAAGAGGCAGCGCAATCAGATTCCCCAAACCGCCTTTTGGCATTGTGTCCTGGCTGGGAAAAAACCGATCATAGGACCTGAATTTGATTTCATGCCGCCTGTTCATCGAAAAGGTGAGCAGGGCGGCACCGAATTTTCTTGCCAGAGACGCAGGAAGCCGATCCTCAAAAAAGAACCACATATGCCCGCCGTCACCTGATCGGGATCGTTCAACAGCAACCGGAATATCGTGTTCCGCACAAACATCCCTTACAATCAAAATATCCTTTTGCCAGTCGCCTTCATCAAAATCGATCGCCAGAAAATGACATGTCTCATCTGAAAGCAAAGGATATATCCCGACGATAACATGGCCTCTCAAATGGTCTTCTATGACAGTTTCATCCAGAGGCGCATACGATCGGTTGGCGCATTTTGAACAGGGTATTTTTGGCTTGCCGCACAATCCGGGCTGCCACTGGTTTAAACAGACGGGCGAATAGCCGGAAGTGCCCTTATTTTTGTTTTTCCATCTCCTGGCATATACGTCATCCCGCCCCTTAAAAAGCGACATAAAAAGTCTTATTTTATCGGCAGAATCAGAAAGATTGTTGACGGTGGGAGCCAGAAAGTTGTCCGTTATTTCCTTATCAGATCCGCTTCTGTCGACGCATATTGTCTTTTTACTTTCTGACGTCTGAATATTGCTGGCGCGGGTCAGCCTTTTCAAGCTTTCATTTTCATCTCTCAAAAGCTGATTTTCGGTCAGCAGAAGCTTATATTTCTTTAATAATTGATCATAGTCCATGAGCGGAATATATCTGTGAAAAACAGCAATGGTCAAGGATCAAGGCTGTAAAATCTATGCACAGTCGCTATAACCGCAGACCTTGCAGACGCTGCATCCCCCTTCATGAACCATCATGCCGCCGCAATCAGGGCAGGCCCCCTTGACCGGGGTAAAATTTTTCTGGACCACCCCATAGCCGTTGGCGGCCATGTGCTCCTCAATCGCTTTGGCCACTGCATCAGCACAAGAGAGCACCTTGTTTTTTCCAAAACCAGCCGGGGAATGGCAGGAGATACCTTTAAGCTGACCAATGATGTAGCGGGCTTCAATACCGCTTCTCCAGGCCAATGAAACCATTCGGCCGATTGCTTCACTCTGGGAGGCCGCACACCCGCCGGCCTTTCCCATGGTGGTAAAAAGTTCAAAAAGACCCTCATGATCCTCATTGATGGTGATATAAATGGGGCCGCATCCGGTTTGCATTTGATGGGTCCACCCCTTGAGAATTTTGGGGCGCTTTCGTTTGGGGCGCTGTATAAGATTTTGTTTTTCTTCCTCTGTCGGCTTAGCCTCGCTTGCCATTGATCCGGTTGATAAAACCTGCTTGTCGCGGGACCCATCCCGGTAAATGGTGACCCCCTTGCATCCAAGCTGCCAGGCCAACTCATAGACGCTGCCCACGTCGTCCATGGTTGCTTTCTTTGAAAAATTAACGGTTTTGCTGACAGCATTATCCGTATGTTTTTGAAACGCCGCCTGCATTCGGATGTGCATTTCCGGTGATATGTCATGCGCCGTGGCAAAAATTTGCCGGATATCCTCGGGAATTTCGGCGTTATCCCTCACCCCGCCGCTAACAGCGATCTTCTCCATAAGCTCGGGGCTATAAAAGCCCTGCGCCTTTGCTATTTTTTCAAAAAGGGGATGGACCTCGACCAACACATCATCATCCATGACCTGGCGGATATAAGAGACAGCGAAAAGCGGTTCAACGCCGGATGAGGAATTGGCGATAATGGAAAGGGTGCCTGTGGGGGCGATGGTGGTGACAGTGGCATTTCGGATCGGGGCATCGCCTCTTTTTTCAAAAACAGAGCCTGAGAAATTCGGAAAGGCCCCCCGCTGCTCGGCCAGCTGTTGGGAGGCCGCATGGGCTTCATCATTAATGAATTTCATCAATTTCTCAGCCAGTTCAATGGCTTCTTCCGTATCGTATGGCATTTGCAGCTGGATGAGCATATCAGCCCAGCCCATGACACCCAGGCCGATTTTACGGTTTCCCATGGTCATTCGGGCAATTTCAGGCAGGGGATAGCGATTGACCTCGACCACGTTATCCAGAAAGCGCACGCCGGTTTGGATAACCGTTTTCAGGCGCTCCCAGTCAATTGCCCCGTCTCTGACCATCTTTCCGAGATTGATCGAGCCCAGGTTACAGGATTCGTATGGGAGGAGCGGCTGTTCGCCGCAGGGATTGGTTGATTCGATTTCTCCGATATGGGGCGTTGGGTTATTGCGATTCAAGCGATCCAGAAACACGATGCCCGGTTCTCCGTTTTCCCAGGCCTGGGCCACGATTTTTTCGAATACAACGCGCGCATTCAGGGTGCCCACGATTTCGCCGTCTCTTGGATTTATGAGATTATAATTTTCCTCGCTTTTTACAGCTTCCATGAAAACTTCGGTGAGCCCAACAGAAATATTGAAATTATTGAGTTGTTCTTTGTCCGTCTTGCACGTGATAAAATCCATGATATCCGGGTGATCGACACGGAGGATGGCCATGTTTGCCCCCCGCCGGGTACCGCCCTGTTTTATGGTTTCAGTGGCCATGTCAAACACCTTCATGAATGAGAGGGGGCCGCTGGAGACCCCGGTGGTGCTTTTAACCACATCGTTGGCCGGCCGAAGCCTTGAAAAAGAAAAGCCCGTTCCGCCGCCTGATTTGTGAATCAATGCCGTATGCTTGACCGCATCGAAGATTTCTTCCATTGAATCGCCTACCGGCAGCACAAAGCAGGCGGACAGCTGGCCCAGTTCCCGCCCCGCATTCATGAGGGTGGGCGAGTTTGGCAGAAATTCGAGGCCGGCCATTATCGTGTAAAATTGTTCGGCAAGCCCGGCCGTATCGGCCGCCTCGTCAAATTTAAGGTCCGCTGAAGCCACGGTGTCAGCCACCCGCTTGAACATATCAGCGGGTTTTTCAAGAATTTTTCCGTCTAAATCTCGTTTCAGATAACGCCGTTCCAATACGGTCTTCGCGTTTTGACGCAACTCCGGCTGAAACGCAAAACTTTGCTGGTCCATAAATGAGTCCCTCCGTAACAAGCATATCAATTGAACAATCAGTAAAAGTCTTTTAGCATTTTATATATATTATGTTAATTGATAACTTTAATCTCTTATGATGCGAAACGGGATAAATGCAAAACAATTCAAATCATAATCACGGACATTTCAAATAATGGCATTGATCGGAATGAAAGACGTCTCATGGGGGTTCGGCGGAACCCCTTTGATCGACGGCGTCACCTTTCATATTGAAAAAGGACAGCGGGTCTGCCTCCTGGGTCGCAACGGCGCGGGCAAATCGAGCCTGTTCAAGCTGCTGCAGGGCGAAATGTCACCGGACAGCGGCGAAGTCTGGCGGCAGCAAGGGGTGACTGTGGCCGAGCTTGCCCAGGACGTGCCGCCGGGATTTGACGGTACCATTTTCGACGTGGTGGCCGGCGGCCTCGGCGAAAATGGGGAGGCCATCGCCGAAATCCGCCGGCTGAACCAAAACGCCCTGCCGGAAGCTGACGGCGATGTTGCCGCCAACCAGACGGCGCTCCAGCACCGGCTCGAAGCCGACGGCGGCTGGGAGTTGCAGCGGCATATCGAGAGCGTGCTGACGCGTACCCAGCTCGAACCGGAAGCCCCTTTTGCCACACTTTCAGCAGGCATGAAGCGGCGGGTCCTGTTTGCCCGGGCCTTGGCGCAGGACCCGGACGTGCTGCTTCTCGACGAACCCACCAACCACCTCGACGTGGCCGCCATTGAATGGATGGAAGCGTTTATCGGCAAAAACATTAAAACCCTGTGGTTTATCACCCACGACCGCGCGTTTTTAAAAAATCTCGCCAACCGCATCATGGAATTGGACCGGGGCCGCCTGGTGGCCTATGACTGCGACTATGAAACCTACCTCGAGCGCCGGCAGGCGGCCATGGAAGCTGAGGAAAAGCAGCGGGCGGAGTTTGACAAAAAGCTCGCCAAGGAAGAATCCTGGGTCCGGCAGGGACTAAAAGCCCGCCGGAAAAGAAACGAGGGGCGGGTGCGGGCGCTTCAGAAAATGCGGGAGGCCCGGCGGGCGCGGCGCCGGGACATGGGCAACGTCAATCTGCAGGTCCAGCAGGCGGAGAAAACCGGCAAGCTGGTCATCGAAGCCCGCTCAATCCACGCGGCCGTTGACGGCTCTCAAGGCCGCATCCCCCTGATTTCCGATTTTTCAACCGTGACCATGCGCGGCGACCGCGTCGGCATCATCGGCCCCAACGGGGCGGGCAAGACCACGCTGTTAAACATTCTGCTGAAACAGGCGGCACCGGATGACGGCCGCGTCCGGCATGGCACCGGGCTGCAGGTGGCCAGTTTCGATCAGCTCAGGGCCGGCCTGGACGAAAACCGGAGCGTTTTCGAAAACATCGGCGAAGGCAATGACTTTATCATCTTCAACGGGGAAAAGCGGCACGTGATCAGCTACCTCAAGGACTTTCTGTTTACGGCCGAACGATGCCGCACCCCCGTGCATATCCTCTCCGGCGGGGAAAAAAACCGGCTGCTGCTCGCGCGCCTGTTTACCCGGCCGGCCAACGTCCTTGTCATGGACGAACCCACCAATGATTTAGATATTGAGACCCTGGACCTGCTCGAAGACATGCTGTTTCATTTCAAGGGCACCGTGCTGCTGGTCAGCCACGACCGGGCGTTTTTAAACAACGTGGTTACCAGCACCATCGTTTTCGAGGGGGATGGGAAAGTGATCGAGTATGCGGGCGGCTACGACGACTGGCTGATTCAGCGCAAAAAGCGGGAAGAAGACATGCCGGCCGCCAAAACCGAAAAGGCGGCGGCAAAGCCCCCCCCCTCCGCCAAACCCAAGGCCAGCCGGCCGCCGAAACTCGGCTACAAGGAAAAGCATGAACTCGAAGCCCTGCCGGCGAAAATCGAGGAGATGGAAGCCGAGCATGACGCCCTCTATGCCCGAATGGCCGATCCGGAATTCTACAAAACCGACAAGGACGAAATCGCGCGGGTCAAATTCCGCATAGAGGAACTGGAAAAGGCGATCGAATACGCCTATGATCGGTGGGAGGCGCTGGAGCGTCGTTGACAGGGAGGTCGAATGGGCCCAAAACATCCTCAATTTGCGGCCGGATGCCAATATTTCTTGAGGCATATGACATTTGAAATGCGTTGAACAAACATCCCGATCCGTCTATAGTGATTAGTCATCGGCATGCACCGCGAAAACCGTCTCGGGGTGTGCGGGTTGTTTAAACAGACTTCTTCAAATTTCGAAAATGTTCATATGCACATAAAGGCGACCTGAAGCTTGCCCCTACACTGGGTGATGCCATTATTATAAAAATACCAATGAGTTATCTTAATAGCAGAGACAATGTAGCGGAAGCCTTTAGGCTTCCATAATGGATGGCAAAATCAAATTTGATGAACTTGAGCAAAACCATTAAACCCGATTCAACCAACCGGAGCCGCAAAAGTGTCACAGATGAAAAAAACAAAAATTATTGCCACCATTTCAAGCAAACAATGCGATCCGCCGTTCCTTAAGAAACTCTATGAGGCGGGCATGGATGCGGTTCGGATGAATACGGCCCACCTGAATATGAAGGAAGCTTCTCTCATCATCGACAATGTCCGGGCCGTGTCAGACCGCATTCCCATAATGATCGATACCAAGGGCCCCGAGATGCGCACAACCGAATGCGCGAATGACATCCCGGTCCGGACCGGGGAGACGATCTGTTTCAGGGGGGACAAAGACGGCGAAACCACGCCCGAGTGCGTTTGCGTCAATTACGACGGTTTTGCCGAAGAACTCTCCCCGGGTGACCGGATACTGATCGATGACGGGGATATCGAACTATCCGTGCTCACCAGGGATCCGCACGGATTGACATGTGAAGTCCGAAACGACGGGTTAATCCGGGGGCGCAAAAGCATCAATCTGCCCGGTGTGAAAATCAGAAACCTGCCGTCGCTCAGCGCCAAAGACATCGAATTCGTCAAGTTTGCCGCGGACAGGAGTGTCGAATTCATCGCACACTCCTTTGTGCGCAGAAAGGAAGACGTTCTTGCCATCCAGGAAATCCTGGACGCGAAAAACAGCCGGATAAAGATTATCGCCAAGATTGAAAACCGGGAAGGAGTGGACAATATTGATGAAATCCTGGACCATGCTTACGGCGCCATGATCGCCAGGGGGGATCTGGCTATTGAAATCCCCGCCCAGCAGATTCCGCTCATCCAGAAAAACCTGGTCAAAAAATGCATCGAGCGCCGCAAGCCCGTAATTATCGCCACCCAGATGCTCCAGTCCATGATCCACTCCCCCCGTCCCACCCGCGCCGAGGTATCGGATGTGGCCAATGCCTGCCTGGACGGCACTGACGCGGTGATGCTCTCCGGGGAAACCGCCAGCGGCAAGTACCCCCTGGAATCCATCCAGATGATGGCCACCATCGCCGATGAAATTGAATCAAGCCGGAATACCTTTCTCAACACCCCCTATGAAACTGAAAACACGATCACCAGCTACCTGGCCAAAGCCGCTGTAAAAGCTTCCATGCGACTTAATACGCGGGCGCTCATTGCCGACACCATCAGCGGCCGAACCATCCGGAGCCTGGCCGCCTATCGCGGGCTGAACCCGGTTTTCGCCCAGTGCTACGACCAGCGCGTCAAGCGCGAACTGGCAATTTCCTATGGGGTCCATGCCAATTTCATGGAAACGGACCTGACCTCCCACGAGTTTCTCCAGACCGCCCTGATCCGGCTGCTGCGGGAAGGCCATTTCAACGGTGACAACCTGATTACGGTGCTGGCCGGCAATTTCGGCTCCGATTACGGGGCCTCATTTATCGAAATCAACACCGCTGAGAATATGCTCAAACGGAAGTAAGGTCCAGGCAGCGGCAGGGCTCCCCGGTTGCCTTGTGGAGCCGAAAGCCGACCCGCACTTCCAGGCGTTTGTGGGATACCCATCCAGGATGACAGTTCCTTTATCGCAACCCGAACATAAATGCCTCTGCTTCTTTTTTTAACGCTTCATCCGGCATTTCTGCGGCCCATACATTTAAAAGATCCTTCATTATAAATAGCCCCGGGCAACCGGAATATCGCTTTCCCGATAGGCCATAATGATGCCATGGAGGATATCCCATTCGGTCTGGGCATATTCCATTCGTTTTTGCGGCGCTCTTCTGGTCTGGCCGGCCGCAGCTTAACTGCTTTTGATCCATTAAGACTTTTCTGATAATTTCTTTAACAAACTGCTTGCAGACAAAAATTATCCCTTTCTGTAAGAATCTTTTTTTAAACAATTATTGATAGGGCTTTGCCTTGACAAAATTATCAACAGATGATAATTATATTGCTAAATGAAAAACGATAAATATTCCAGCGAGGACGCCTCATTATGCCGAATAAAGTATTAAGAATTGGGATTATGCCCAGAGATCAATATAAAAAAAGAACCATCGCAATTGCAAAGGGAGAATATAAACCCAAAAAAAGTGAGCCCAAGATCTGGTTTGAATCCGTTAAATCAATGGCGCAGATACTGAGCAATGAAAATCAGGCACTTTTGAAAATTATTGCTGAACAAAAACCAAATTCTCTCAAAGAGCTTGAAATGATATCCGGAAGGAAGAGCAGCAACCTTTCACGCACTTTAAATACAATGTCTCGATATGGGATTGTGGAACTAAGAAAGAAACAACGAGCTGTTAAGCCGATCGTAAAAGCTACCGAATTTAGAGTTGAATTCAGATTGTAATCGTTTTGAAAGTGAGGTGTCAGATAAAAGCGTTGAAACGCTGTCCAGACGCCTTAGTGCCAGTAATGCCCGGTCGAACTTGTTTCGAAGTTCCGGCGTCCTTAAGAGCAAAGTCCCATTCCTGCCTTGATCTTTACAAGAGGCTTTTCATAAAATTTGCAACCAATATTTCTGCCAATGAAGGGGGGAGAATTTATGGGGGTTTATAAAAGCCAGCAGGAGTTTGAAGCGATTTTGTCCAAGTTATGGGATAAAATTTTGGGGAAAAATCCGGGGACAGTTTACTGATTTTTCCATTATAAATGGGTATGCTGTCCTGATTTCCAAAAGGCTAATTTTCGCCCATGATCGCTATTATTTCATTACTGCTTGTTGTGTTGCTCTCCATCATCGTCACCCGGGTTGCCTCTATTGCGCTCACCCACACGGGGATATCCCGGGAGGCTGCGAGGTTTCAGGCGCGATCCGCATTCACCGGCTCAGGCTTCACCACCAATGAATCCGAAATGGTGGTGAATCATCCCATTCGCCGCAGAATTGTATTGATTCTGATGCTTCTGGGAAATGCAGGCATTGTCACCGCGGTCTCCAGCCTCATCCTCACGTTTGTTCACACCGGTGAAGGCTCCAGTTTAACGCTGCGGATTATTGTTCTGGTTACGGGTTTGGTCGTCCTGTGGAGCTTTGCATACAGCAAATGGGTCGATCAAAAGCTTTCAACCGTCATTGACAAAGCACTTAAGCGGTTTACAAGATTGGATGTCACTGATTATGCCAGCCTGCTGCATTTGGCCGGGGAATATCGGCTTGCGGAGATCAAGGTTCAGGCGGAGGACTGGCTCTCCGGCCAATCCCTTCAGGAGTCGCGCCTGAGTGAAGAGGGCGTATTAATACTGGGCGTCAAAAAGCCGAATGGCAGATATATCGGAACCCCCATCGGCAGCACCCAAATCGCGCCAAATGATGTTCTCATCGCTTACGGTCGGATCGGCCTGATTAAGGAACTGGATAAACGAAAAAAAGGAAAAGAAGGGGATAAAAAGCATCGGGCAGCGGTTGAAAAACAAAAGCAACAATAATTTCAATTCTCGGTTTTTCTGCGCTCCTTCTCCTCACAATACCGCTCCACCTGCTGCACCGCCTGTGAAGACCACGGGCCGCGCTGGCCGATGAACAGGTGGTCGTCTTCTTAGCGACATGGCCTGATTTTGACCTAAATTGAGGGATTTAGTGGACACTTTTTTTAGAGTGGAATAATATAATCCACAAGGAGGTGTTC
Source organism: Desulfobacterales bacterium (assembly GCA_034520365.1). Lineage (NCBI taxonomy): Bacteria > Pseudomonadati > Thermodesulfobacteriota > Desulfobacteria > Desulfobacterales > Desulfobacterales bacterium. Next base: position 209,876 of record JAXHNP010000003.1, on the reverse strand, counting down.
AATGAAAATGAAGGTCAAAAACAAACCACCGAACGATTTAGATTCATTTTTATCAAAACTTTAGCGAGAATAAATTGGAGAAATCCGCCAATGTTGCTTTTCAAACAGAATCTTCAGAAACTGAAAAACAGTTTCAGACTTTTATGGGCGTTGAACTGATCGCTGGCAACACTTGAAGGAGTGCAGGATGCAGTCCATGAAAAAGATGATATTGTATTGATGGCCGCGACCGGCCTGGAAGGCGGCTGCGTGGCAAATGGCTCCACCTGCGGCATAGCATCAGGGGGAGCGCTTGGCATTGCGTTAATGAACGATCATCATTTGAAAAACAATGGCAGTTGTGCGGAAGCCGCCGTCCTTAAATCCGTAGGCAGCTATATGGATTGGTTTCATGACACCTACAGCACAACTCAATGCCGGGAAAGAAATAAAGTTGATTTTCACAGTGTGACCGGGCAGCTGAAATATTTTTTTTCCGCCCGTAAAATTATCAGGTGCATGTTAATGGCAGGCGGCGCAATGAATTACCTGACATTGAATCATAACAACAGACTCTCCGACACCGATATTAATAGCCATGATGGTTGCCCCCCTTCCTGTCACTGCGCCCGGGACGTTCTTTCGCTGGTTCGTAAAAAAACAGGGGTCGGAAATGATCGACTTGAAAGACTGTCCCTTGTTTTCGATGGCGGTATTGGCCTAAGTGGTGGTCTTTGCGGGGCTGTGGCGGGATCGATCCTGGCCATTAATCTGATTCATGGATTTAATCTTCGGCATATGGGTTACACTTCCAACGTGAAAAAGTTTTTCACCGGCCACATTAATTTAATAAAAAAAACGCCGGGCAATTCAATTGACTCGTTTTCCATTGGAAAAGAGATGGTGAATCAATTCAAAAAAACCGCTGGTTCCATTGAATGCAGCCAAATTACGGGGCAGCATTTCGATTCTATAGAAACCTTTAACCAATATATCGAAGCTTCCGAAACATGTAAAAATCTTATTCGCCTCTCTGCCGATATAGCCGCAAGGGCTATTGAAAACAACAGAGGGCTCAACCAAAACCTTTATATATGACCTGAATTGAGCGATTCATTTTTTTAAAAATTTGAAACGCTCAATTTAGGTCATAGTTACAATAGTGCGTCAGCGATATTTTTTTGGGTTGCTCCCACCGCCAATAATGATTTGATCAAAAGGTCCAGTGAAACGGTCGGACTCCTTTCTCTATTTTCGCCACCCTTGACTGACTTGAGTTAAGTATTTTTGCCAATTGGATTTGGGTCATTTTTCTTTGGAAGTATTCCCCCCCGGGCTCACGCCCGGGACCGAGCTTAAAAATAACTTTAAAGGCACTGAGGCACGGTAAATTTGTTCTGTCTATTTTTCAGGCGGGCACGGTGGCCCGCCCTACGAATGGGGAAAACCCGATTCATCGTAGGGTCGGCCACCGTGCCGACCATAAATTCTTGATTTCATTAACCTAATACCTAATACCCAAAACCTAATACCCGTGAAGTTACTTAGAAGAAATTCACAAGTTCCGATGTATCTTTCATGCAAATTGTTTTAAACAATTTAGTAACATATTTTTTGCATAGTAACGCAACTTATGTTAGCGTGCAAAAAAAATGTTACTATAAATAGGGGCTTAACCATGAGAGATCTCCTTAAACGCTGCAAACGTTATTTAAATGATGCTTTAGGCATCCAGGTGGCCTTTTCAAAGCACAAAAAAACCGGCTCGCTCCCTTTTTTTCTCCACGATCACTATGACTTTTATGCACTCAATCTGCTGGGAAAAGAATTTGTTGCGCTGGCTGCAAAAAACGGTGATGACCTGACCCCGGCCAAAATACAGAAACATATCCACCTAGTTAGCGAAAAGCTTCAATTACAGGCTATTTTTCTCGGGGGAAGCATTTCCTCCTTTAATCGGCAACGCTTGATTGCATATAAGGCCCCATTTATCATTCCGGACAACCAGATGTATCTGCCGGATCTGGCCATTGATTTAAAAGAACATTTTATTAAGGCCCGGTCAAAGACTGAAAGATTAGGCCCTGCGGCCCAGGTTGTGGTGCTTTACGTCCTGTTGAATCCGGACGTGGATGCCGTGACGCCCAAGGAATTGGCGGATAGATTGGATTATTCAACGATGACGATGTCGCGCGCAATTGATGAAATCGAAGCAGCGGGTCTGGCTGATGTGTCTTTAGAGGGTAAGCGGCGGGTGGCGCAATTTGATAAAAACCCTCGCCAACTATGGGAGGCAGCATTTGATTACTTGAAAACGCCGGTAAGAAAAAGATTGTGGATAAATGGTTCTAAAAACATCGACTTGCTGATAGCCGGGGAGTCTGCACTGGCCAAATATTCCATGCTGACGCCTCCCAAACAGCCGATATATGCCATTTCATCAAAAAATTGGAAGGTTGTCCAAGATATAATGCCTGTTACGATTTCCCCATATCCCGAGGAGGCGGACTTTCAGTTGGAAATTTGGCGTTATGATCCGAAAATGCTTGCAAACATAAAGACAGTAGATCCTTTGTCCCTGTATTTAAGCTTACAGGAAACAGAAGATGAACGGATTGAATCAGCCTTAGAGGAAATGATGGAGAAGAAAGTGCAATGGTAAGGGGCATCAACCGGTTCCGGGATTATTTCAAGGACCATTCGGATAAATACGTTATGATCGGGGGGACCGCCTGCGACATTGCCATGAGCCGGATGGGGCTTGATTTCAGAGCCACCCGGGATCTGGATATTGTTTTGGTTGTTGAGGCGGTGGATGCGGGATTCGGCAGTCTTTTCTGGGAGTTTGTCAAAGAAGGGCAATACCAAAACAAGCAGAAAAGCACGGGCAAATCGTTGTTTTATCGGTTTGATGCGCCAAAAGACGAGACCTTCCCGTATATGCTGGAACTGTTTGCCAGAGAACCGGATATCCTGGAGTTGTCACCGGACAGCCACCTGACGCCGATTCCGATAGATGAGCAGGCCTCAAGCCTGTCCGCCATCCTGTTGGATGATGACTATTATGATTTCATTATCAGCGGCAAATCTCTGGTAGACGGTCTTCCCCTGATATTGCAGGAATATTTGATTCCGCTGAAAGCAAAAGCCTACCTGGATTTATGGCAGATCAAAAATGACGGCGGCAGAATCGACAGCAAGGATTTGAAGAAGCACAAAAACGACGTGTTCCGCGTTCGGATGTGATTTTATGGCCGTCATTTGCTGAGCCTGCGTTTGATTTCTTTGGTTGCCAGTTCCCGCTCTCTTGCCCGTCCGCCCCTGATTGCATCAACCAGTACAAGGAGTTCATATAACGCTTTATCATTTCTGGCGGCTTTGGGGACGGATTTATACAATGGGGAAAAGGATGAACCCCGCGCTTCGCCCATCGGATCCGGCCATACGGGTTGCGGCTCATCCGTTCCGGAAAGAAGGGCCTTTAACGGGTCCACTGCATAAATCGTTGGCATGCCGCGCGTCATTTCGCCTCGTTCCGGAACGAAGACATATTTTATGCCGTGAATAATAAATTCTTCGAGAGCACTTCGGTTGACTTGAATATTGTCGTTAATGGAAGCTGCCAGGTGCCCCCTTAATGCGCGTTTAACAGCCGCATGTACTTCTGACGGGCTCATGCCGAGGTCCACTGACAGTTGATTATACGTCCACTGCGCCTCTTTTATCGCAACAAGCTTGAGCATGACGACAATGTCTTGGGGTTTTAAAAGCATTGTTCTTGATCCATAAGTTTTTTGTTTTCTATTCGCGATTCGCGAATTATGAATAACTGGCATCATCCTTAATGTCAACAAGCTTTTAAGAAACAGCGGCACAGGTGTTTAAAATTAAGCGGATATCTAATGAGGCATTGAAGTGATATTGGGCTCAGCAGAAAAACGGGCTGAGAACAGATTTGTGCATTAGCCCCCTGCATCACGTATCAGGGAGCTCAGTTCCCCGATTCATAACCTCAACGTAATCGGTATAGCTGAACAGCCGGTTTCGTTTCCGCTCGGTTAGTTCCCGCACAATGCCAATACGCACTAAATGATCCAGGGACTTATTGACCGTTGCCGGGGTGAGCCCGGTTTCCTCGACCAACCAGCCCGATGTCGCAATTGGATGCTTCATCAATGCATGGTGGACGGCCAGGGCGGAGCTTGCCGCACGACCAATCCGACTGATTTTCATGCGGTTCTGATTTGAGAGATTGACAAGCAGTTGGGCCGTTTCCACAGCCTGGGCAGCCGTCACAATAATTGCCTCAGCAAAGAAATCCAGCCATGCTTCCCAGTCGCCAGATAATCGGACGCCATCCAATAGCTCATAATAATACTGGCGGTGGGCTTTAAAATAGAGGCTTAAATAAAGCATTGGCTCCTGCAATACTTTATGTTCGCATAGGAGCAGCGTGATAAGGAGACGCCCAAGCCGGCCGTTGCCATCAAGGAAGGGGTGAATTGTTTCAAACTGCAAATGGGCCAGTGCCGCCTTGAGCAGCACCGGCGTCGCTTCCGGCTGATCATGCAGGAATAGTTCGAGTTTGCCCATACACTCAAGTACCTGCTCTGCCGGCGGCGGAACAAAAACAGCATTCCCTGGGCGGGTGCCGCCAATCCAGTTCTGACTGCGCCTGAACTCACCGGCTTCGTTATTGCTGCCTCGTCTATTTGTCAGCAGCACCCTGTGAATTTCCCTGATTAACCTGAGGGATATTGGAAACCCACCCGCCAGGCGGTTCCGACCGTAATCCAGGGCCGCCACATAATTGCTGACTTCGCGCACGTCATCCAGGGGTACGCCCGGTTCCTGGTCCAGTTCAAACAGCAGCAGATCTGAAATTGAGGCCTGGGTCCCCTCGATCATGGAGGAAAGCACCGCTTCTTTTCTGACATACATATACAGGAAAAGGGAGGTGTCAGATAAGAGAGTTGAAACGCTGTCCAGGCGCCCTATCGCCAGTAATGCCTGGTCGAACTTACTTCGAAGTTCCGTCGTCCAGTTGATTGGCGGGCGCGGCGGTAGCGGAGCAGGGATGAAGGCCTTTGCCTTTTCGCCTGTTGTAAATATGTCAACATATTGACCTTGCAGTTTTCTTTTCATGGGCCTGGGGACAAAACTTAAAATAAGATTGATTTTTATTTTAGGATAAAACTTTAAGGTAAAATAAGATAGGCGAGGTAAAAAGGCAAGAAGAATTCAATATTTGCGGGATGGCTTGTAAAATCCTTCGAGAATGAAAGCAAATCGGCAAAATTGGGCGCTATAGTTAAATTTGTATTGTTGACAATTGTCACGTGACAAATTACAATGAATTCATGATAAAAACATTCGCTGACAAAGAACCCCAAAAAATTTATGTTAGCGGAAAATCCAAGCGATTGCCTGCTGTTTTGATTAAACGAGCCGTAAGGCGCCGCCAAGCAACCGCCTTCATATGTTAAAAGGGGACAGGGAAGGGCAATTCTCAATATCCATAAATGACCAGTGGCGGATTTGTTTTCGTTTCTTTGAAGGCGATGCGTATGATGTGGAAATAACTGATTACCATTGAGGAGAAAAGCAATGGGGATTAATAATACAATAAAGCGAGAAATACAGCCTACACATCCTGGCGAAATGCTACGTGAAGATTATTTGCCGGATTATGATTTAAATGCGACTTCACTTGCTAGAGCTTTAGGCGTATCCCGGCAAACAATTAACGAGCTTCTCAGGGAAAAACGTTCTGTTTCACCATTGATGGCGTTAAAGCTGTCCCGACTATTTGGAAATTCTCCGGAATTTTGGTTGTCCGCCCAGCATGCAATAGATTTGTGGAAAGCCGAGCAGGATTTTAAAAAAGAACTGTCGACTATTAATCCGCTAAATGCTGCTTGAATGGAAAGATAGATTATCCAGCCTTGTAACGTATTAAAAATGGTGGAGGCGGCGGGAGTCGAACCCGCGTCCGGCAACATTCCACAATGGCGTCTACATACTTAGCCTGAATTTTGAATTTCGCCTTTCAAGTCTCCTTCAGGCTGGATGCTTGATCGGCTAGCCTGTTAAATTTCGTCGGTCCTGATACAGGCAATCAGGATCGACTATCCTGCTAGTCGACGCCCAGCTCCGGGTCTGCAGGAGAAGACCCGGAAGGACGCTAGCTGCCTCTATGCAGCTAGTGCGTAGTTATAGTCGTCTGCGTTTGTGTTTAAACGCTGCCAGTTTTACGAGCCAGCAGACCTCGGTATGCAACCATTGTTTCCGTGTCCCCGTCGAAGCCGTTTCGCCCCCAAACAAGACATGAAACAATGAAAGGATTAATCAATTACACCTATATATTAATGATGCGCTGCGGGTTTGTCAACACATGTCGGCATTGCTTGCGCGCGGCTAGTGGCGGTATTTTTTTTCCCGGTCCATCTCTCTTTTAAGATCGCGCTCTTTAATGGCCTCCCGCTTGTCGTATTTACGCTTGCCGCGGGCCAGGGCGATTTTAACTTTGGCCTTGCCGTTTTTAAAATAGATCCGAAGGGGCACCAGGGTAAAGCCTTTTTCACGGACTTTGCCGATAAGCCGTTTTAATTCGGATTTATGCAGCAGGAGTTTTCTGGGGCGCAGCGGCGCATGGTTGTCGTAATACGCAAAGGGGTAGGGGCTGATATGCACCTGATACAGATAGAGTTCCCCGTTTTTGATATTCGCGTAAGCGTCTTTTAAGTTGGCCCGGCCTTCCCGCAGGGATTTGACCTCGGTTCCCCGAAGCACCATACCCGCTTCAATCTCGTCATCGATATGGAATTCATGGCGGGCTTTTCGGTTTTCTGCAATAATTTTGATATGTTCATTATCCATAGGGGTTGCGGTCTATATTTATATGATTTTAATTTTTAGCCAAACTTTTCAGTCAAGAGGTCGCCGTAGGTTTCCTGGATCAGCTGCATGGTGTCCAGGGCGGATTTCTGAGCGCACACCTTTTCAATAAATTTCTGCGCATCCGCCGCATTGATTTTACGGATCATGTTTTTGATCATGGGGATGGACTGCGGCGCCATGCTCAGTTCTTCAAATCCCAGCCCCAGCAGCAGCGGCAGGTTGATCATTTCTGCGGCCATTTCCCCGCAAATGTAGACCCGGATGTTTTTTTCATGCGCCGTGTCCGCCACCATTTTGAGAAGCCGGATAACCGCCGGGTGCAGGGGGTTATAGAGATCCGCCACATGCCGGTTGACCCGGTCAATGGCCAGGGTATACTGCACGAGATCATTGGTGCCGACGCTGAAAAAGTCCACCAGTTCGGCCAGTGCGTCTGCGATCAGCGCGGAAGAGGGCACTTCAATCATCACCCCGATTTCTATATCCCGGTTAAAGGAATAGCCTTCCCGGCCGAGTTCCTCGGCTGCCTGATTCAGCAAATCAAGTGTTTCGCGAACTTCCTCGCAGCTCGATATCATCGGCAGCAGCAGGCGCACATAGCCGTGGGCGGCGGCCCGTAAAATGGCCCGAAGTTGAGTCTTGAAAACATCGGTTTTTTTAAGGCAGAACCGGATCGCCCTGAGGCCCAATGCGGGATTGGCCTCATCCGGCGTGGGCACGGCGGAGATTTGTTTATCCCCGTTGATATCCAGTGTGCGGATGGTCACCGGCTTGGGGGCCATCAGCTCGACCACTTCCTTGTACTGCTCAAACAGCTCTTCTTCCCCCGGGTATTGGGACCGGTTCAGGTACAAAAATTCGGTCCGAAAGAGGCCGATGCCGTCGCCGCCGTGATCCCTGACCGCCACAATTTCCTCGGGCTGCTCAATGTTACCCATAATGCCCAGCCGAAGGCCATCGGAGCTGACTGCCGGTTGATAGCTGGTCCGGATGGCATCGGCTTTTTGCGCTTCATACTGCTTGCTCAGTTCTTCATACCGAAAGAGCGTCTCCTCGTCCGGATCAACAATAACCACGCCCTTGTTGCCGTCAACAATGATAATATCATCGTTTTCGATGACTTCCGTGGCATTTTCCAGACCAAGGACCGCCGGGATTTCAAGGGTGCGGGCGATAATACTGGTATGCGAGGCTTTGCCGCCCCGGTTGGTGATAAACCCCTTAATGCGCTCCAGCTGGATCTGGCTGGTTTCGGCCGGCGAGAGGGTATTGGCCACCAGAACCACCCGCTTGTCGATATTGGAGATGTTTAAATCCTGGGCGCCCACGAGGTTCCGCATGATGCAGTCGGAGACATGCTCAACATCCGTGGACCGGCTTCTTAAATACGGATCCGATATATTGGCGAACATGGCCTTGGCCCGGGAGGTGGCCTCTTTTAATGCCCATTCGGCGTTTACCTTCTCGGTTTCAATAATCTCGATGGCCTTGCCGTAGAGCATTTTGTCTTTATGCAGGAGCATGTGGGTTTCAAGGATATAGGAATGGTGTCTGAGGTCCTCGGGAAGCCCCTCAATTACCTGGGCCAGCTCGGTTTTGGCCTTTTTGACGGCATTTTTAAACCGCGAGATTTCGTCTTTGGTCTGGTCTTCGCTGATGTAGTATTTTTCGATTACATCAACGCCCTCGCGGTCGACCAAATAGGCTTTGCCGATGCAGATGCCCGGTGATCCGCTAATGCCGTTTAATATGATTTCATGCTCTCTGGGCGCCATTTACTCCCCGAATCCGGATTTAAAAAGCTCGTAGAGTTTGTTCAAGATTTCCGCGTCTGCCGGATCTTCAATTTGAAGGGTGACGGTTGATCCCTCTAAGCAGGCCAGTGAGAGGATGTCGATGATGCTCGAGGCGTCCACGCATTGATCATCTTTCGTCAGCCAGACATTGGATTGCGCTTGGCTTGCCAGTTCGGCGATCATGGCCGCCGGCCTGGCATGAAGGCCGAGTTCATTGGTAATCGTCACATCTTTTGCGAGCTGCTTTTTTAAATCATTCATATTTTTGATTATTTTCAGGACTATAACTCGTAACAAATACCATGCGGATGGCATTTTTGTCAAACTAAATCATTGACAATATTTAAGGGGATTGCTAACAAAAACAGTTCTGGTTTATTTTCAACTTATTGATTTATAATTGGATTTTTTTGTTAAGCGGCGCTATGCCAAACAGCATCGTTATTTACGGCAAATCCACCTGACCGTTTTCCAGAGCGGCCCGGGGCGCGTATGTATGGAAAGTAAAAAAATGGATAAAATGAATAAAACCCCTGAGAGGCATCAGTATCTGATCGATGAGTTCAAGCTCGGCGAATCCTGGCGGGTGTTCAGGATTATCGGTGAATTCGTCGACGGCGTGGATACCCTGCATGATGTGGGGCCGGCGGTCAGCATATTCGGTTCCGCCCGCATGGGCGCGGACTGTCCGCACTACCAGGCCGCGGTGCGAATGGCGGAAATGCTGGTGGAAAACGGATTTGCCGTTATCACCGGCGGGGGCGGCGGCATTATGGAGGCCGGCAATAAGGGGGCGGCCCAAAAAGGCGGGGCCTCGGTGGGGCTCAATATCCAGCTGCCCATGGAGCAGCAGCCCAACCCCTATGCGAATGTAAAGCTTGAATTCAAGTACTTTTTTATCCGCAAGGTCATGTTTGTCAAATATGCCATGGCCTATATTATCATGCCGGGCGGATTCGGTACGCTGGATGAGCTGTTTGAGGCGGTCACCCTTATTCAAACCCGCCGGATTAAGCCCCTGCCGGTAATCCTCTATGATTCCGCATACTGGTGCGGGCTGATCGAGTGGATCAAGTGCCAGCTCCTTGAAAATGCCATGATATCCCCGGTGGATCTGGATATTCTGAAAATGGCGGATTCGCCGGAAGAGGTCATCGCCATTGTCAAGGACACGGTCCCCGAACCTTAAGAGAGTATCGATTCATGAAGACTGACCATCGGCTGTTTTTTGCGGATTCAAAAAAGATGAAGGCGGTGGCTGATCAGAGCATCGATCTGGTCGTCACCTCCCCGCCGTATCCCATGATCGAGATGTGGGATGACACGTTTGCCGCGCAGAGCCAAAAAGTCGCCGCTGCTCTCAAAGATCAAAACCGCGACCAGGCCTTTGAGATGATGCATCAGGTGCTGGATAAGGTGTGGAATGAAGTGGTGCGCATATTAAAGCCGGGTGGCTTTGCCTGTATCAACATCGGCGATGCCACGCGCACGATTGGCAGCCGGTTCATGCTGTATCCCAATCATGCCCGCATTCTTTCCTATCTATACGGTAAGGGCCTGTGCCCGCTGCCGGCCGTTTTATGGCGCAAGCAGACCAATGCCCCGAACAAGTTTATGGGCTCCGGCATGCTGCCGGCCGGCGCCTACGTGACCCTGGAGCATGAATACGTCCTGATCTTAAGAAAAGGCGATAAGCGCGAATTTGACATCCCTTCGGAAAAGGCGGACAGGCGCAGAAGCGCTTTATTCTGGGAGGAGCGAAATCAGTGGTTCTCAGACGTATGGATGGATTTGAAAGGCGCGCGCCAGGCAATGCAGGACAAGAAGGTGCGGGAGAGAAGCGGCGCGTTTCCGTTTGAGCTCGCCTACCGGCTTATCAATATGTATTCCGTGGCCGGCGACACCGTTCTGGACCCGTTCCTGGGGGCGGGTACCACCATGATCGCCGCAATGGTTGCGGCCCGAAATTCCATCGGGTTTGAGCTGGAGAGCGAGTTTGTTGAGGAGATCCGCAGAACCGTGGATCAAATGGTGCCTTTCGGCAATCAGGTGATCACCGACCGCCTGGCCCGGCACAGGGATTTTGTTAAAGACCGGCTGGCTTCAGGAAAGGCGATCAAGCACGAGAGCAGCGCATACGGGTTTCCGGTGGTGACGAACCAGGAGAAAGAGATCTTTTTTCACCGCCCGCAGCAGGTGGACAGCGAGGGCAGGGATCGATTTGCCGTCTCATACAAAACTGCGCCTTTAGAAGATGATATGTATCAGCCGGCAAAGACGGCCGAACCAATAGCGGAGCCGGCGGCAGAAACCGCCGAACCGAAAAGCCCCAAACAGCAGGAATTATTCTGATTATCCCATGAATGTCGTTTTTTTTGCCATCGTAAGCATCGCCTTTGTGTTTGCCGCGTTCCACCAGGTAACCGGCGGCATGGCGGATGCCGATACCACGCCCATCCAGGCGCTGTCCCAGGCCGTAGTGGATTCGGCGGGCGGGGCGGTGGAGCTGGCCATCGGGCTGATCGGCGTGATGACGCTTTTTCTGGGGCTGATGAAGGTGGCCGAGGAGGGCGGGATGCTGCGCATTATCTCCCGGCTGATCCGGCCCCTGATGACCCGCCTGTTTCCGGAGGTGCCGCCGGAGCATCCGGCCATGGGCGCGATGATTCTCAATATGTCGGCCAATGCCCTGGGGCTGGGCAATGCCGCCACCCCGTTCGGCATCCGGGCCATGCAGGAACTGGATAAGCTAAACACGGAAAAAGGCACGGCCACCAACTCCATGGCCCTGTTTCTGGCCATTAATACCTCCAATATCACCCTGCTGCCCACCGGCGTGATCGCGCTGCGGGCATCGGCCGGGTCCATGGAACCGGCGGCCATTCTGCCCACCACCCTGTTTGCCACCATGGGCTCAACCATTATCGCGGTAATTGCGGCCAAGCTTTACTCAAGGTTCGCCTCGCCGGATCCGCTCCAGCAGGTAGGAGCGGGGACGTATCCCCATGCAGAAGCGGTTGAAGAATCGGCTTCAGGTAATGAGAATACAGATGACGAGGCGGATGCGGATTGGGCGGCGGCGTACGAAGGGGATTCCGGTTATCCCCTGTGGGTGAGCGCACTCGCCATGGGCGGGCTTGTCTGCCTGATTCCGCTTACCATTATCTACGGGAAGATCATTTCTCCCTGGATTATCCCGTCTTTGATAATGGGATTTCTGCTTTTCGGCCTGATCCGGGGGGTGCGCATCTACGAAGTATTTGTGGAAGGGGCCAAGGATGGTTTTCAGGTGGCGGTCAAAATCATTCCCTATCTGGTGGCGATTCTGGTGGCCGTGGGGATGTTTCGGGCCAGCGGCGCCATGGAGGCCATGGTGGGGTTTTTGGGCGATTTTACGGCAAAGGTGGGGCTTCCGGCCGAAGCCCTGCCCATGGCGCTTCTGCGGCCGCTCTCCGGCTCCGGCGCCTATGGGATCATGGCATCAATTATTCAGGACCCCGGCGTCGGCCCGGACAGCTATGTGGGGTATCTGGTCAGCACGATGCAGGGTTCCACGGAGACCACGTTTTACGTAATCGCCGTATATTTCGGCGCGGTTCAGGTCCGCCGGATCCGGCACACCATGGCCGCGGCGCTGACCGCGGATGTGGCGGGTGTCATGTTTGCGGTATTGGCCTGCTCGTATTTTTTTTAAAAATCATTCCCAGCGGTCGTCCTGTTTTTTCATATCAATGTATTCCTCGCTTTTGCGCGCCCCCGGCCCGCCTCGCCCACCCGGGCCCCCGCCGGTGGAATCCTTGATTATCGCATTCAAGAGCCAGTTGATCACGCTGATAATAAGCGCCCCGAATATCGCCGACCAGAAACCGATCACCGAGAATCCCGGCATCAGGCCGGAGGCCATTTTTAACATCAGGGCATTGATGAGAAAGGTAAAAAGCCCCAGCGTCATGATGGTGATCGGCAGGGTGAGGATAAAGAGAATCGGCCGCAGGATGATGTTTAACACGCCCAGCACCATGGCCGCGCCCAGGGCATGGCCAAATCCCGCCACCTGGATACCGGCTACCATATATTCCGTCAGCATAATGGCCCCGGTCAGGCAGAGCCATCTGACCAGCAGCCAGAAGATAAGCGGGTTGCCGCCGCCGCCCGGGCCATACGGGGATTGATTGGAATGCCGGTAATATCGGGTGATATTAATTCGCATCGATAGCCTTTCCGTTAATCAGAAGCTGCGGTTTTTGCCCGGCGGTTGCAGTCAACTCGACCGCTGCCGGCGCCTCGCCCCGGAGCTCCGCATACTGGGTGCGCAGGCGGTTGAAGTCAAATGTTTCCAGTCCCTGCTGCAAGAGATCGATCCGGGTTTCCAGGGCCTGCTTGTCATCGCCCGCCTTTTTTTTGAAGTAATCCGAAATGGTTTTGTTATACTGCCGCTTCATTTCGGTCTCTATGCAATGGCGGCTCAAGTTTAGTTTGATATTCATATTTCCCGGCCTGTTCGGCATGAATGGGTTGATAACATTTTGTGTAAATGGTTAATATAAACATAACACCTCAATTGAACAATTTTCAAGTTTGATGCCCGGCATTTCACGATGAATTTGTTCTGACGATAAAATCCATAATCAATGGGGTTTTTCGCATGGAGGTCGGCACGGTGGCCGACCCTACGCAATTTCGGCATTAACCCGCGTAGGGCGGGCCACTGCGCCCGCCTGAACACAGATAAAACAAATTTGCCATGCCCGGCACCGGCTTGTTTTTTATTTGACAAATCCCCTTGATACAAACTAATAAAGGCGCTTGTTTCAATGTCATTAACTTTAGCTTGCCGCTGCTGTCATTTCGAGGAGCGAGAGCGACGAGAAATCTTAAAAATTGCAATTGAAGATTTCTCGCTGGCGCTCAATTGAAGATTTCTCGCTGGCGCTCGAAATGACAGACCGTGCATATGGGAGTGGGTTAATGGCTTTGGCGCTTGTTTATCTTTGGCATGATTGTGTAGAAAGGAAGCAGGAACCATGTATGTGCCACGATATATATTTTTTACCAAAGGGGTGGGGCGGGATAAGGCCCAGCTCGCCTCGTTTGAGAATGCCCTGCGGGAGGCCGGCATTGCGCATTTGAACCTGGTTCAGGTGTCTTCCATATTCCCGCCGGGCTGTAAAATTCTGGATAAGGAAAAAGGTCTGGCAAAGCTTGAGGCCGGCGAGATTACCCACTGTGTTATGGCCAGGGAGGAAAGCCGCGAGCCCGGCCGCCGCTTGGTGGCAAGCATCGGCCTGGCCCTGCCCGAAGGTAATGAGCGCTACGGATACCTGTCCGAGCATCACGGCTACGGGCAGACCGAAACCGAAGCCGGCGAGTTTGCCGAAGATATTGCCGCCTCCATGCTGGCCACCACATTGGGCATTGAATTCGATCCGGACAAGGACTATGATGAACGCCGGGATATTTACAAAATGTCCGGAAAAATCATTCATTCCCGGCATATCAGCCAGGCCGCCCTCGGTGCGGAGGGCAATCTTTGGACAACCGTCTTAGCAGCAGCGATATTTGTAAAATGATACCAGACACATTTATACCATTTGGCGGTGAAGCAATTTACACGGATATTGAAGATGCCCGGGTGATGGTGCTGCCGATTTATTATGAAGTGGCGCCCTCCTACGGCGCCGGCGCAGGCGAGGGGCCCTATCATCTGTTGAGCGCCTCCGTGGAGCTTGAATGCCTGGATGAGGAAACCCTGGTGGACTGGCGGGAACTGGGCATTCATACCCTTGAGCGGCTGGCCCCGGGCCGGGAGCCGGAGCAGGCGGTAAAAGAGATCGCCGAATCTGCCGGCAGGCATTTGCATCGGAAAAAATTTCTCTTATCCGTTGGCGGCGATCATGCCATTACCATCGGCCTGACGCGGGCGGTGGCGGATCAATATCCGGATGCGGGGGTTCTGCAGATTGACGCGCATCTGGATCTGCGAAGCGAATGGAACGGCAGCCCATACAACCACGCCTGTGTCATGCGCCGGATCGGTGAGGATTTAAGGCTTCCCTTTGTGCAGGTGGGCATTCGGTCTTTCTGCCCCGAGGAGTTTGACTATATCAAGGCCCATCATTTATACCCGTTTTACGCCCATAATTTGAATCCCGCGGACAATTCCTGGATGGATGACGTGGTCTACGCCCTGCCGGAGAATGTCTATCTGAGTATTGATTTAGACGGGCTGGATCCGGGGATTATGCCGGGGACCGGGACCCCCGTGCCGGGCGGCCTGACCTACCGGCAGGTGGTGGAGCTTATCAAGCGGGTGGGGGCGGAGAAAAACGTGGTGGCCGCGGATATCAATGAGCTGGCCAAGGTGGAAGGCTCGGTGGTATCCGAATTTACCGCCGCCAAGCTCGCCACCAAGCTGTTTGTTTACTGCGTCAAGTAATCCATTTTCCGCCACTGTCATTCCGAGGAGCGCCAGCGACGCTCACACACTGTCATTCCGAGGAGCGCCAGCGACGAGGAATCTTATTGCAAAGATTTCTCGCTGCCGCTCGAAATGACAGTATGGACGGATTTTAAAGGAGATCTTTGAGTTGCTTTCTGCGAAAATGCCGTAGCGGCGGCAGGGGCGGGCTTTAGCCCGCCTTTTCAAATGGGAAGGCTATCTGTGCAGGTGCTTTTAAATTGACCTAATGTAGGGGCGGGCTTTAGCCCGCATTAACAGCGCATTCAAAAATAAAAAAGCCCCGGACGGTCGATGACCGCCGGGGCTTTTTGTGTCTGTTTCAGTAATCCGGAAAGTCTTAGAACAGACCCGAGACCTTGCCGGTTTCCGTGTCCACATCGACCTTGGTATAGGCCGGGCTGGAGCTGGTGCCGGGCATAAACGGAATAGCGCCGGCCACCGGGACCAGGAACTTGGCACCGGAGTAAATGTAAATGTCGCGCACCGGCAGTCTCCATCCCTTGGGCACGCCCTTCCAGGTGGGCTCGTGGGACAGACTTAAGTGCGTCTTGGCCATCATCGTGGAATAGTCCTTGAACTGGGGATCGGAATCGAGCATATCGAGCTTCTTTTCCGCATCCGGCAGCCAGTCCACGCCGTCTGCGCCGTAAACCTCGCGGGCGATGGTGTCCACGCGCTCGCGCAGGCTCTTGTCCATGGGATAGAGGAATTCGAAGTTGGACTCTTCCTCGCAGGCGTCGATGACGGCATCCGCGATTTCCAGAGCGCCGTCGCCGCCGTCCATGAAATGGGTGGAGGGGGCGCAGCGGGCGCCGGCTGCCTCAGCGTGTTTTTTGACCAGCTCGATTTCCGCCTTGGTGTCAGTGGGGAAGCAGTTGACGCAGACAACAGGGTTCATGCCGGATTTTCGGATCACGCCGATCATGTGGACCATGTTATCAATGCCTTTTTCCAGCAGGTCCAGGTTCTCCTTGGTGTATTCTTCGGGAAGCGGACGTCCCGGAACGACCCGGGGGCCGCCGCCGTGCATCTTCAGGGCCCGGATAGTGGCCGTTAGCACGGAAACATGGGGTTTTAAGCCGGAGTTGCGGCACTTGACGTTCCAGAATTTCTCAAAGCCGATGTCAGCGGCAAAGCCGGATTCGGTCACATGGTAGTCAAACATCTTCAGGCCCATGCGGTCGGCGATGATTGAGGACTGGCCCACGGCGATGTTGGCAAACGGGCCGGCGTGCACGAAGCAGGGCTGATATTCGGCGGTGCACATCAGCGTGGGGTTGATGGTGTTTCGCATCCAGGCGGTCATGGCGCCGCCGACCTGCAGGTCGCCGGTGGTGACCCGGTTGCCGGAGATGTCAAAGCCCACCGTGATGTTGCTCAATCTTTCCCGGAGATCGGCCAGGTCCCTGGCTATGGCGAGAATGGCCATGCACTCGGAGCTGACCGCGATGTTGAAGCCGGATTCCATGGTATAGCCGTTGGCCCTTCCGCCGAGCCCGATGACGATCTTGCGAAGCGCCTGGGCGCAGTAGTCCATGATCCAGTTCATTTCCACGCGGGTGGGGTCGATATTCAGCGCCGGGATGCCGGAGAGCTTTTCAACCTTTTCCGGGCCGTAGTTGCGCTCGTGCTGCATCCGGGCGGTCAAAGCGACCATGGCCAGGTTGTGGGCGTTCATGATGTCGTTGATGTCGCCGGTCAGACCCAGGGAAAACTCGGTCATGGGGATCAGGATGGCATTGCCGCCGCCGGCGGCAGAGCCCTTGATGTTCATGGTCGGCCCGCCGGAAGGCTGGCGCAGGGCGCCGCCCACGTTTTTGCCGCGCTTGCCCAGGCCCTCCATGAGGCCCACGGATGTGGTGGATTTGCCCTCTCCGAGCGGGGTGGGCGTGATGGCGGTGACCTCGATGTATTTCCCGTCCGGTTTGTCTTTCATCCGGTTCATGACGTTCAGGAAATCGATCTTGGACAGCCGGCCCATGGGAATCATCTCTTCCCGGCTCAGCCCCAGTTTGTCCTGCCAATCCTCGGGCATGGGCATGTTCTGCTCCGCCGCTTCGGAAACCTGCCAGTCGGCCATTTTGCTTACATCGTATGCCATGTTTCTGCTCTCCTTTTAATTTGGGGTTAACATATTATATTGGTACGCTATGGTATGGATCATTGATATTAAATTTTATCCTTTAGCATGTCAATCCGGCTTTGACAAGCAGAATTGGCGTTTACCCCACGGCTAATTTGTTCTAACCGCAAAATCCATACCCCCGGTCCTGTTAACGCCTAAGGTTGGGATTCGTTTTTTTCGCTATCGGGATCGAAATCGGGATCGAAATCGGGATCGAAATCGCTATCGGGATCGAAATCGATGCTGTAGACTTCCTGATCCTCTCGAACTTGGTATCCTCTTCCGCCGAGACGGCTGAGCATCGCGGCCATACGGTCGAGTTCATCCTTGCGGTTCCGGCTTTCCATCTTGTCCAGCGCCTTGCCGACAACCAGCACATCTTGAATCGCCGCGCACTCAAGCGCGGAGCCACGAGCGATTTCGAAATAACGCCTTCGGTCGGCTTCCGCGGTCTTGCCATTACCTTCGGCGATATTGAGCGGTATCGACTGGCTGGCCCGAAGCCATTGATCCCGGGCGGGCCGATGGACTCCGTTCAGGCTGTCGGCCTTCTCGTAAACCCATGCAACGTAGCCTATTGAAAGGCGATAGACGTCCGGTTTTTCACGTGCCAAAGGCGATAGACGTCCAGTTTTTCGCGTCCAAGGGTCATATTTTTGTTTCGATCCCGATCCCGATAGCGATTTCGATTTGGATACAGAACAAATTAGCCGTGGGCGTTTACCCCTGAAGATGATAGAGCCGGTGATAGAAGCCGTTTTGGCGGATTAAGGCGTCATGTGATCCCACTTCGATGATCCGGCCGTGGTTGACCACCGCGATCCGGTCGGCAATCCGGGCGGTGCTCAGCCGATGGGCGATGATAATGGCGGTACGGTTTTCCATGAGGTTTAAAAGGGCGGTCTGGATCTCCTGCTCGGTTTCCGAGTCAATATAGGAGGTGGCCTCATCAAAAATGATGAGCTCCGGATTCTGGGCAAGCGCCCGGGCAATGGAAATAAGCTGCCGCTGACCGCTGGAAAGTGATGTGCCGCCTTCGGAGAGCCGGGTGTCGATGCCGTCGGGCAGGCGGCGGATAAAGCGCCGGCAGTTGGCGTTGTCAAGAATCGGCTCGATTTCTGCTTCACTTACATCCGGCTGATCCGGAAAAATGTTTTCCCGGAGAGTGGCGGAGAACAGAAACGGATCCTGCTGGACCAGGGCGATTTTTGAGCGCACGTCCGCGATACGGAACTGGCGGATATCTGTGCCGTTGATGCGGATGCTTCCTTGATCCGGATCATAGAACCGGGTGATCAGGTTGATCAGGGATGTTTTTCCAGCCCCGGTGGGCCCGACCACGGCAATGGTTTCACCGGCCTGGATATTGAGCGATATATCCGTTAAAACCGGTTCGCCCGATATGTAGGAGAAGCTGACCTGCTCCAGGGTGATCTCGGTGATTTGATCCGGCATGGGCTTCCCGCTTCCGGGGGCGGGTTCGGGCAGCCGGTCGGTTTCCCCCAAAATCAGAAATATCCGTTCCGCAGAGGACAGGGCATTCAGGGTGATGTTGTATTTTTCCGCAATATCCCGGATGGGCCGGAAGAACATGCGCAGATACGAGATAAACACCACCAGGGTGCCTAAAGTGATCCGGTCGGCTATCATGCTGCCTCCGCCATAAAAGATGACCACGGCCAGAACCACCGAGCTCATCAGTTCGATAAAGGGCATGAATACGGCAAAAATGGTTATCTGCTGCATCCCGGCACTGTAGTATTCATGGTTCAGGCGCTTGAATGATTCAAAATTCGCCCCCTCATGCCGAAATAGCTGGATCACCGCCATCCCCCCGATGGTTTCCGAAAAATGGGAGTTTATTTCCGCGATCTTGATGCGCAGGGTACGGAAGGCCTGCCGGGCCGTGCCGGCGAATTTGGCGGCCGCGTAGAAGACAAACGGGAATATGGCATACACCACCAGGGAGAGCTGCCAGTCGATGGCAAACAGCATAATGGTGATGCCGGCGATCAGGAAAATATCCTTCATGACAAAAATCAGCACCGAGGTAAACATTTCATGCATGTTCTGGATGTCGTTTGTAACGCGGGTCACCAGCCGGCCCACGGGATTGTGGGTAAAAAAACGGACGGTAAGGCCCTGGATATGGGCAAAAAGGGCCATCCGCAGATCATGC
Source organism: Desulfobacterales bacterium (assembly GCA_034520365.1). Taxonomy (NCBI): domain Bacteria; kingdom Pseudomonadati; phylum Thermodesulfobacteriota; class Desulfobacteria; order Desulfobacterales; species Desulfobacterales bacterium. Next base: position 190,437 of record JAXHNP010000003.1, on the reverse strand, counting down.
ATGACCTGCTGACCCGTATATTCCATCACCAGAACCTGGATGAAATTGACAATGAAATTCAGAAAGATAATTACGAGCAGGGCGGCGGCCGCATACCCCACGCCGGTCAAATCCGGCTTTCTCAGCCGGGCAATGGTATCGGAGGGCAGCTCGGAGAGGTCCTGGTATTTGATGGCGGCGATGTCTTTGTTGACCTGAAATTTTTCCGGATACGCGGCCACAATTTCTTCAACCCGGGGGTCGGAGAGATCCACCCGCAGATAGCTGACCTCCTGCCGGGATGCCGGATCTTCCTGGCGGTAGTCGGGCACAATATAGTTGTCTATGGCGATTTTGGTCACATAGGGAATGGCCAGTTCAAATGCGGTGATCAGGATCATAAGCGCCAGGGTGATAAAGAGCAGGCGCCGATAGGGCCGGATATACGGATAAAGCCGTCGGAACAGCCGAATATCCCGGGATTTACCCGGATCTTTTTCATCAAAGGATGGATTCGCGGATTTCGGCATGGCTATTCGGCCGCCTCCAGGCTTTGGATCTGATAGGTATTGGCGTAATAGCCGCCCTTTTCGATCAACTGGGCATGGGTGCCGGATTCAATGATTCGGCCCTGGTCAAGGACGATGATCTGCTCGGCAAACTGCACCGCCGGTATCCGGTGGCTTGCGATGATGATGGTACGGTCTCCGGCAAAAGAACGCAGGGTATGGATGATTCTGGCCGCGGTTTCCGTGTCCACCTGGCCGATGGGATCATCGAGCAGCAGAACGGGGGTTTCATGGATCAGGGCCCGGGCCAGGACGATGCGCTGTTTCTGTCCGCCGGAGAGGATCACCCCCTTTTCCCCGACAATGGTATCCAGTCCGTTGGGCATCTCGGCAATGGTTTCATCCAGGGCCGCCGCGCGGACGGCTTCAAGGATTTGGTCATCATCGGCCGCCTTGCCAAAGGCCACGTTTTCCCGGATCGTTCCGGAGAACAGGAAGGGCTCCTGGGAGACAAAGCCGATGTGCCGGCGCAGCTCCCCGAGTTTGATATTGCGGATATCTTTTCCGTCAATGGTGATCCGGCCGGTTTGCACGTCATAGAGCCGGGGGATGAGTTTCAAAAGGGTGGTTTTGCCGCCGCCCTGGGGGCCGATAATGCCCATCACCCGGCCCTTTGGCACATGCAGGGACAAATCATCGATGACAGGGGAGGCTTCCGAATGATAGGCAAACGAAACCCGCTCAAATTCGATATCCCCCTGAAAATCGCTCAGCCCTTCGGCATCCGGGGCGTCAACGACGGCCGGCCGGGTCTCGAGGATTTTATTGATCCGGTCCAGGGAGGCCGCCCCCCGCTGGATGAGATTGGTCACCCAGCCCATGGCCATCATGGGCCATATGAGCAGGTTCAGGTAGTTGATAAACGCCACGAAATCCCCGGGGGTGATCACCTGGGTAATGGTCTGCCGGCCGCCCAGAAAGATGACGATGGTCAGGCTGATATTGGTGAAAAGCAGCATCATGGGGAAAAAACTGCCGGTAATTCTGACCAGCTTGAGATTCTCACGGATGTAGTTGCGGGAACTTCGGTCAAGGCGCTGGTATTCCGGTTCTTCCAGGTTGTAGGCTTTGACAATGCGGATGCCGGCAAAGCTTTCCCGCACCACTTCGGTGACATCTGAAAAACTCTGCTGGACCGTGGTATACCGGCGGTGCATTTTCTGACCGAATTTGCGGGTTAAAAAGATGATGATCGGCATAGGGATCAGGGCGAACAGGGTGAGCTTGATATTGATGTAGGCCATGAATCCGATGGCCGCAAGCCCCAAAAAGACCGCATCGGTAAATGCCACCATGCCCATGCCCACGGCCATGCGGATGTTGTTGATATCATTGGTGGCGTGCGCCATCAGGTCCCCGGTTTTGGCCTGGTCGAAATAGCTGGCCGAAAGCGTCTGGATATGGGCAAACAGCCGGTTTCTCAGGCCTTCCTCCACCACGCGGGAGGTGCCGATTAAAAAGCGCCGCCAGACGAACCGAAGGATTGCCATAAACACCGCAATGATTATTATTTCTCCGGCATATACGGATAGTTGGCTATAATCGATGGAAAGGGCGGCTAAATCATCCACCGCCCATTTAATGACCCGGGGGATAAACAGCTGCAGCACATCCACTATCATCAGGCAGATGATGCCCGTGAAAATGAGCCGGCGGCGCTCATAGAAATAGGGTTTTAAGAGGCTGAATGATCCCATGCTGCCTGATGTTATGAAGTTTTGGTATCCGGTCAAAAAACTGTTCCGCTAAACGATAATCGCCTTGCGGTTAAAATGCAATTCGATTATGGTAAAACAGGTTGATTTCATGTTAGATCTGCAGGGCCTCCCAAAAAATAAGTGGCAGAGTATAAAGATAACCATTCCGGTATTCAACAAAATTGAGCGGTGATCCGAAAAATATGGCGGCATACAGCGGCGCCCGGCGCGGAGTAGATCAAAGATCGGTGCATCTTAAGGGGCTGATTCGGCTTCTATGTCTGTTTTTTCTCATCCAGATGGCCATGCTTCCGGCGGCCGGCGCCCAGGAGAGCCATCCCGCGGGGGAAGTGCCCTCCGGAGCGGCTGATCCGTATCAGCTGCTGGATAAGTCCATCAGTGAGAGCCTGGAAGCCGAAAAAAAGCAGCTCAATCAGTACTTGAATCGGCTCTCCGGGGCCAAGGAGTTTGAACAGCTCTGCCGCGAGCAGCTGGATGCCTACCGTATTCAGTTAAGCGCCCATCGCAACATCCTGGCTTTGCCCACAATTGAATCGTATGACTTTTGGGAGGCGAACAATCAGCATCAGGTGACACTGAGTCGTCTCACGGAGCGGGTGGGCGAGATTGAGGACCGGCTGGCCCAAATCCGGGCAATCCTTTCCAAAACCCGGGATAAATTGGCCTCTTATGAAAATCAAAAAGCCGAAATCCAGAAGGAGGAAAAGCGCTCTGAGCTTCTGGACAGAATCCGGCAGCAAATAGCCGAGCTGACAGAGGCAGTGTCCGCACAAATAGAAATCCTAAATGATATTGAATTGATCTATGACGGCCTGCTGGAGCGAACCCGGCAGATCAGATCAGAGTATCAAACAGTGGCCGAGGAGTTTGAAAAGCGGATAGCTAAACGCCAGCAGCAGCGCCTGTTACAGCGAAGCGTCAATCCCATTGCCCAGCTCGGGATGGAGCAGATTCGCTTTGAAGTTGACCAGATCAGGGGAAAGCTTAAAGAGTTTGTTTCTTTTGACTACTGGCTGGATCTTCGGGTCGGGGATAAGAAGGCTTATACCCTGTTTGTGCTGACCTATTTTTTTCTCCTGGCCGCCCTTGAGCTTATCCTGTGGTTCTGCCGCCGGTTTTTTACCCGATTGCGGGACAGCCTGCAGGAGGCCGGCAGGTTCTGGCAGTATCTGACTATCCGCCTGATCCGCCGGTCATTATTTCTTTTGGGCGCCATCCTGTTTATCTGGTTTTTTCCGGTCAAGCCGGCCTATGAGTTTACCCCCTTATTCGGGTTTTTGCGCATTTTAGCGGGTTTACTGGTATTGCTGCTGTTTATCCGATGGGGGATCAATTTCCTGAAAGTGCTCTGGTCGGATACAGAATCCCCGTTTTTACGGTTTCTATGCTTTTATCTGAGGATTCTCCTCTATGGGATTCTGGGTTTCGGGGTGGCCTATTACCTGTTGGCGGCCGGCTTGTGCATGAACTGCGTACTGCTGTTGTTAATCCGGATTGTGTTTGAACTGGCCCTGCTGGTATGGAGTCTTTTCTTCTGGCACCGATTCCGGTTCTATTCAAAAGACTCTCAGCTTTACGAATACCCGTGGTTCCACTATATCAAACCCCTGCTGCCGGCGCTTGGCTATCTAATCGTGCTGGTGGGGCTTTTCTTCGAGCTTTTCGGCTATGGGGCCATGGCCACCTTCTGGTATGGCTCGCTCATCAAATCGGCTGCCACATTATTCTGGATCGGCGTGCTTTATATGGTGGTCAAGGAGGTTTCTCCCGACGGGGAATCCAGAGCAGCGGAAGAGGATCTGGAGCCGGGCGCGGAAAAACCCATGCCCATCCGCAAGTTTCTGATTCGGCTGAGCAAGGTCGGCCTGTTTGTGCTGCTTATACTGGGCGTTCCCATGGCGTGGGGCGCCCGGGGCGGTTACCTGGCGGATTTTTTCTATACGGTCAATTATAAGATTAAACTCGGCGGCTTCCAGATCAGCCTGCTGGATCTGACGATTGCGGTACTGGTCATTTTATTGACCCATACCGTTATAACTGTCTGGAAGGCGGTCTTAAAAGAGCAGGTTCTGGCCCATCGGGAGCTTGAGCCGGGGCTTAAGGATTCCATCACCACCATCACCGGCTATGTGGGCTGGGTGATCGGCGTTGTGATCGTCTTTCGGGTGATCGGCATCAGCGCGGCCTCGCTGGCGATCTTGTTCGGTGCCGTGGGTATCGGAATCGGTTTCGGCCTGCAGAATATCTTCAATAATTTTTTAAGCGGCATTATCCTTTTGTTTGAGCGGCCCATCCAGGTGGGCGATGTGGTGGAGGTCAATGGCATCTGGGGAACGGTGGCAAAGATCAATGTGCGCGCCACCCAGGTCAAAACCTACGACAATGCGGATCTGATCATCCCGAATGCGGACATGATCAGCCAGCAGTTGACCAACTGGAGTTTCAAGGACGCCCGGGTCAGGCGGACGATTACCGTGGGGGTGGCCTATGGGTCGGATGCCCGGCTGGTAAGCGACACGCTGAACACTATCGCCCTGAAACACCCCCAGATCTATCGCCGGCCCCAGCCTGAGGTGCTGTTTTCGGATTTTGGTGAAAACGCGCTGATTTTTAAGTTGCGGGTATGGGTCCATATCAACTATTTTCTATCTGTTGAGACAGACCTTCGGTTTGAGATCAATAAGGAGTTTGCCGAGCTGGGTATTCATATCCCGATCCCCCAGCGAGACATTTATCTTAAAAGCGGCTATTACACCGCACCGACGCCGCCCAAGGCCGAACCGGAGGGGCCTGAAGCCTAAGCGGCGGACACCTGAATGAATTTTTTCAAAATAGACAATCATCTGATATTTTACGCCCCTGCTGAAATCGATGCTGGCAGGGGAGACAGGAGTGTTTGGGAATGACCACGCAGTTTGTTTTTCTGGGGGTGCTGCTTGTGCTGTCCGGTTTTTTTTCCTCTTCCGAAACCGCGCTTTTCTCCATCAGCACGGCCAAAGCCAAGCACCTGGCCAAGGAGGGCGGCCGGATGAACGATTTAATCCTTTATATGAAGGACCGGCCCCATACGCTTTTGACCACTATTCTGATCGGCAACAACCTGGTCAATATTGCCGCCTCCTCGCTGGCCACCGCCATTACCATCAATTTTATGGCAACCATTGCCCCGGATCAGGCCTTTGGCAATGCCGTGGGCGTGGCCACCGGGATTATGACGTTTCTGATCCTGGTATTCGGCGAGATATTCCCCAAGACCGTGGCCACCAGAAACAATGTCATGGTGGCAAAGGTTGTTATTCTGCCGCTTTACTGGTTGTCTTTTCTGTTCTATCCCCTGATCCTGTTTTTAAATTTTATCCCCAAAGTCGCCGGGATGGTCTCAAGCGCGCCGCATGTGACCGAGGAAGAATTGATGACCTTTGTGGAATTCGTGCATGACGAGGGCCAGATCAACCCGGATGAAAAAGAGCTTATCAACAACGTTGTAAAGCTCGATGATATCAGCGTCTCAGAGATCATGACCCCGAGCGCGGATATGTTTGTCCTGGATAAGGCCGGGGAGCTGGAGATCGACCGCATCCTCAAGTCCGGATATACCCGGATTCCCGTGATTGTGGGCGATATCGATCATGTGGCCGGCATTGTCAATATCAAGGACCTGTTCCGGGAGCATACCATGCACCCGGATCATCTGGAGATTGCACGTATCATGCGGGAGCCTTATTTTGTACCTGAGAACAAGAAACTGGATCAATTGCTGAATCAGTTCAAAAAGCGAAAGGACCATGCCGCCATTGTGGTGGATGAATACGGCGAGGTCTCGGGCATTGTCACCCTGGAGGATGTGCTTGAAGCCATTGTGGGCGATATTGTGGATGAAACCGACATTGTCAAGCCGCCGGTGGTGAAAATCCGGAACAAGGAGTGGCTGGTGCTGGGCGCGGCCGATGTCGCCACGGTCAATGCCAAGATTGGTATGAATATCCCGGAATCCTCGGATTATGAGACCTTCTCCGGCTATATCCTCGAGCAGATCGGCCGAATCCCGAGGGAAAAAGAACAGATTGTGATCGATAAGCATATTATTACCGTCAAGGAAATGGAAGGCCACCGGATCAAGACCCTGATTGTCAAGCGAAAATAATCGGCATCTTCAGTCCTCTCATTGACTTTGCGCAACCCCCCTGATAGTCAGGCAGTTTATGGAACCTGGAATTATTGTTGAATATATCGAGCAGCAGCGGATTCTCTGCGCCGTGGTATTAACCGGCCAGTCGGAACGGGTTCGGCTGTTGAATGAAAACGGCGGGGAGGTGAATCAGAAAGTAAGCCGCCTCTCGCATGCCTCTGAAACCCGGATCAACGTGAACCGGGGCCGGGACCGGATTATCGAGTTTCTGAAGGAAACCTCGGCCCGCCGGGAGGCCATCCGAAGCCATATTGATGTGCGCGAACTCTGGGAAGTTTTAAGCCCCATGGGCGAATGGGTGGATCTTAAAACCATGACCGGCCTTTGCTTTCCGGAAAATTCCAACGGAGATCACGAGGCCGCCTTAATCCGGGCCTGTTTTAACAACCGGATTTATTTCAAGTTTAATTACCAGTGGTTTTTCCCCCACGCCGCCGAAGAGGTGGAGAGAAATATGGCGCGGGAGCAGGAGAAGGCCCGCCGCGAGCAGTTGATTGAAGACGGGGGGGAGTGGCTGAAACAGCTGGTGGCCGGCCAGGCACCGCATCCCCCGGCAGCATTCCAGCAGATTGTCGGGGCATTAAAGTCCTATTACCTGTTCGGCAAAGAGAGCAATTCCTATTCCCTGGCCAAAGCCATACTGAATCGCGCCGGAGTGGAGAGTTCGGATAAAATTTTCGATGCCCTGGTGCGCTTGGGCGTCTGGACCCTGAACCAGAATCTGGAGCTGGATCGCTTAGAGATCTCCATTGATTTTTCCGGACCGGTGAGTGAAACCGCCTCCCACTTGCCGCGCACGGATCATACGGATATCGAGGAATCCAGCCGCAGGGACCTGACCGATCTTGAATTGATGACCATTGACGGCCAGGGCACGCTTGATTTCGATGATGCCTTGAGTATCGAGCCCGCTGCCAACGGCCATCGGATCGGGGTGCATATCGCGGATGTTTGCGCGTATGTGCCTGTGGACGGGGTGATTGACCGGGAAATCATCAGCCGGGGAACTTCCATTTATATGCCGGATATGAAAATTCCCATGCTGCCGCCCCGTCTGGCTGAGGATCTTTGCAGTTTGCGCGCCGGTGAGATCCGGCCGGCGATCAGCATATTTTTCACCGTTACCCCCACCGGCGGGATCGCTGATTCGGATATTTTTCCCTCCTATATTTCGGTGAAACGCCAGCTTAGTTACAATGATGCGGATTTGATGGCTGAATCCGATCCGGCCATCCGGCAGCTGCATAAGCTGGCGGTGGATTTCAGAGATCAGCGGCTGGCTGACGGCGCAGTGTTGATTTCTCTGCCCGATATAAGCCTTCGGGTATTTGAGCACGGCGAAATCAGTATTAAAAAGCTTGACCGGAACAGCCCGTCCAGACTTTTGGTCTCCGAGATGATGATCATGGCCAATTGGCAGATGGCCAAATTTTTATATAATAAGCAAATGCCTGCGGTTTTTCGCTCCCAGCCGGAGCCCCGGGGGCGCTTATACCAGAATCCGGATAATGCCACGCTTTTTCAGAACTGGATGCAGCGGCGCATGTTAAGCCGGGCGGTCTTATTGCCCACGCCCGAATACCACTCCGGCCTGGGTCTGGATGCCTATGTCACCGCCACCTCCCCGATCCGAAAATATTTTGATCTGATCACCCAGCGCCAGCTCCGGGCCTGTTTTGATCTTGAAAAGGGCTACAGTGCCGAGCAGATCGAGCAAATCATCCAGCAGGTTCAGCAGCCCATGACCCATGCGGCCATCACCCAGACCCGGCGGTTTCGTTACTGGATGCTGAAATATCTGGCGGGCCGGATCGGGCAGAAGGAAGAGGCCATTGTCCTGGACAAACGCTGGGACAAGTATACCATTCTGTTAACCGCCTATCTGGTGGAGTGCCGGATGCCGGTCTCCGGCGGCTGGGAGTTGAAACCCGGGGATCTGATCCAGATCACCATTCAGCATGTAAATGCCCGGCAGGACAAGATTTCGGTGATACTGGGATGAAAGCGTATAGAGCGCAAGGTATAAGGTGTGAGCAGGGTATAAGGTTTAGGGTGCAGGGTATAAGGTGTGAGGTATAGGGTGATGGCAAAAACAAAGATTGTCTGCACCATCGGGCCGGCCAGTCAGCATCAGCATACGCTGGAAGCCATGATCAGGCAGGGCATGAACGTGGCCCGGCTTAATTTTTCCCATGGGACCCATGCGGATCATGCAGCGGTGATTGAGCGGATTCGCAAAGGCTCCGCGGCGATCGGCAAACCGGTGGCGAGTCTCCAGGATCTCTGCGGCCCCAAGATCCGGGTCGGAGAAATTGAACCGCCGGGCATCCGCCTGGAGCCCGGCGACACCCTTACGCTGACCAGCAAGCCGATCACAGGTTCGGAAAACCGGGTGTCCGTGAGTTATCCGGGGCTTGCCCGGGATGTGACCCCCGGTGACGAGATTCTTTTGGCCGACGGCATGATGGAGCTCGAAGTGGTGGGTACCTCTGAGACGGATATCGAATGCCGGGTGATTATCGGCGGGGTGCTGACATCGCATAAGGGGATCAATCTTCCCTCCGGTAGTATCCGGGTGCCCGCCTTAACGGAAAAGGATAAAACGGATCTGGCGTTCGGGCTGTCCCATGATGTGGATTATGTGGCCCTGTCCTTTGTGCGCACCCCCGAAGATATTGAAGAGGCCAAGCAGATCATTGCCAGGGCGGGCAAAAGTACCCCGGTGGTGGCAAAAATCGAAAAGCACGAGGCGGTTAACAACATCGATGCCATTATTGCCGTGGCAGACGGCATAATGGTGGCGCGCGGGGATTTGGGGGTGGAAATACCCCTGGAAACCGTGCCGGCCATCCAGAAGGAGCTGGTGCGAAAGGCCAATGCCGCGGGCAAACCGGTAATCATTGCGACGCAGATGCTGCGCTCCATGGTGGATGCCCCGCGGCCGACCCGGGCCGAGGCCGCGGATGTGGCCAATGCCGTATTGGACGGCACCGATGCCCTGATGCTGTCCGAGGAAACCGCTATCGGCAATTATCCGGTAAAATCCGTGGAGTATATGACGCGGATTGCGGAAAATGCCGAGTCTTCATATGTTTATGAAAAATCATTCTCCATGATCACGGACATCAAGGTATCTGAATCCGTGGCCCATGCCGCCTGCATTCTGGCGGATCACCTGAATGCGGGCGCCATTATTGCCTCCACGCAGTCGGGCTTTACCGCAGCCCAGCTTTCCCGGTTCCGGCCGAAAAGCCATATTATCGCCTTATCCCCGGATGCGCATACTGTCCGCAGGTTGTGCCTGTACTGGGGATGTTTGTCCAGTGAGGTAGCCCGGGCCGAGGACGTGGATGCCATGCTGGAGACCGCCGTTGAGACTGCCCGGGATATCGGCCACGTAAAAGAAGGGGATTTGCTGGTGATTACCGCCGGTCACCCCCTATGGCAGTCCGGCACCACAAACATGATTAAAGTGCGCGAGCTTTAAATCAGCTTTTGGCGTCGGTATTTTTCAGACCTTCGGCGGCCGGGGGGAGCAGGGAGAATTTTTCCGTGTCAAGTTCCTTGAGGGCTTCCCGGTTTTCCGGATGCGCGGTATGTATCACCTTGCCCTCGCTGTTGACAATGGTGTTGTCATCAAGGAGGAGCATGCCGGTCTGGCTGATCATTTCCCGCTTGAACTCAAACGCATACTCCATGCGCTTCTTGCGCAGCAAGTAGTTCAGCACCAGAAAGACCGAGCCCAGCAGAATCGCCCCAACCAGCAGAATACCTAAAATAATCAGAAAGATATTCACTGCCCGCTCGCCCGCATACCCGATCATCCGGAAAATATCCCCCAGTTTGTAAAAGATGATGGCCCCCACGCCAAGCGCCAGCAGCAGGCCCAGAAACTGGAATTGCCAGGAAAGCTTAAAAAATTTGTTTCTGGCAGACGGCGCATCATAGCCCGAGATGCTCTCATCGGCGAGAAAGGCTTCGGAATTGCCCCCGTCCTTAAAATAATAGGTGTTAAAGGCGATGATAATGATTCCCAAAAGAAAGGTAATGGCAATCGGAATGGTAAAGGCGGCAAAGAAGTACTCTTTCCAGGGAAAGGGAATGTCAAAAGGCTCCAGCTGAGTCAAAAAGCAGATAAAGAAAATCAACACTTCCAGACACCCGATCAGCACCAGGTATCGAACGAATAATTTTTTCAGTTCATCCTTGTGAAACAGGTCGGCAACGCCCCTTTTGCCTTGTTTTTCAGCGGCTTGCGCGGTTTTTTCCTCCATATTATGCCTCCACAGCCGGCCTTTTGGTTGTTCATCCCAACGATTGTCTTATTTTAGGGCCGGATGGTTTTTTGTCAAACAGATGTATATACCTGTCCTGAATTTACACCTAAATTGAGGTTACAGATAAGTGATTGAGGTACTTGATTCGGCCGGGGTTGTCAATGTGATTTTGGGGACGCGCCACGGTGAATTTGTTCTGGCGAACAACCCCATAACCATGGGGTTTCTCGCATGTGAGGTCGGCACGGTGGCCGACCCTACAAAATGTCGGCATTGTCGCGTAGGGCGGGCCACCGTGCCCGCCTGAAAAATAGATAGAACAAATTTACCGTGGGGGACGCGTTCATGGGGATGGCGCCCCTTTGGAAAGGAAATGGCGCCTAATGCCTTGATGTATGCCGGAGATCGCATCCATACATGGGCCACTGGGATCCGGCAAGTCCGCGTGAAGCCCCGTTTATCGAATAAACCCGGCCCTCCATGGTGCCGATGAGAATGGTGCCGGCCGGGGTTAGCGCAGGGGATGAGTAGCGGATCGGGCCAATGGTTTCGGACCGCCATTTTTCCTGGCCATTCGGGCCCAGGGCGTATATTCTTTGGACAGAGGCGATATAGATGGTCCCGTTTTCAGCGATTGCCGGCGAAGAGGCCATGATGCCGTCTGTCGGAAAGAGCCATTTTTCTTTACCTGACGGGCTCAGGGCAAACAGCTTGCCGTCTGCGGCGCCGGCATAAATGGTCCCATCCGGCCCGATAACAGGGCCGGGCTCAATAAATCCGCTGGGCCGGTATTGCCATTTCAGGGTGCCGTCCGGTGTGACGGAAAAAAGCCGGCCATTCTCGGATACCACATAGATCGTGCCGTCTGAGGCGATGGCGGGCTTTGAAATAAGCATCCCCCGGGTCTGCAGCGCCCATTTTTGGCGCCCGTCCGGTTCAATGGCATAAAGGCTGCCGCCCATGGAACCGATATAGATGGTGCCATCCCGGTCAATGGCCGGTGAACTGACGATGCCGCTCTGGGTTTGAAACATCCATTTTTTCTCGCCGTCCGGGCCCAGGGCGTATAGGTTTTTGTCAGTGGAGCCGAAATAGATGGCCCCGTCCGCTGCAATCGCGGGTGTGGAGTGGATGAAGCCGCCGGTTTGAAACGTCCATTTCTTTTGGCCCCTTGGCGTTACCGCGTAAAGCAACTGATCCCGGGAGCCGAAGTAGATGGTGCCGTCATCGGCGACAGCCGGCGAGGAGCGGATTTGGCCGCCTGTTTGAAACGTCCATTTCAGTGTGCCGTCGGGATTTAGTGCATACAGATGTTTGTCGTCTGAGCCCACATAGATGCTGCCGTCCGTGCCGACCGCCGGGGACGACCGGATCGCGCCGCCGGTCTGGAACATCCACTGCTTGGTGCCCACGATGTCGTTTTGGTTGCAGGCGGACGGCAGCAGGATAAGGAGCAGGTAAAAAGGAATAAATAATTTTTTAGCTTTCTGCCAGGCCATCAGTGTTTAAAGCTTCGCTGTCCGGTAAAGACCATGGTGGCATCGGCCTCGTTACAGGCCTCGATGGACTGGTAATCATTTAAGGAGCCGCCCGGCTGGGCAACGGCGGTTATCCCTTCCCGCAGGCCCACATCCACCCCGTCCCGGAAGGGGAAAAAGGCATCGCTGATCATGGTCGCCCCGATCAATCCGCCGTTTTCGTCTTTTACGCGGGCGTCAATCTCCGCCTTTTTATCCGGATCTGACAGGTTGTTGTAGGCAAGCCCGTGGGTCTCAAAGCAATAGCGGTCCGCCAGTTTCCGGTAGGCCTTGTCGCGGGCGATTTCCGCTACCCCCACCCGGTCCTGCTCGCCGGTGCCGATGCCGACCGAGACCCCGTTTTTTACATAAATCACGGAATTGGAAGTCACCCCGGACTCAAGCAGCCAGCCGAAAAGAATATCCGCATATTCCTGTTCCGTGGGTTCCCGCGAAATTTTGTAATGCGTGCCCTTGTATTCGCATTGGGCCAGCTGCATGTCAGCTTTGGAGCGGGCATTCGGGACAAAGGACCACTGGGTAATGAGCCCCCCGTCAATCAGGCTTTTAAACTCCACCACCCGCTGGGCGGCAAAGGATTGGAGCTGTTCGATGTTTTGAATCTGGATCACCCGCAGGTTTTTGCGCCGGGCGAGGATGTCGATTACGCCGTCCTCGAATTCCGGGGCCACCACTACTTCGGCATACTGATCGGCGATGGCTGCGGCGGTTTCCGTATCCAGAGCCCGGTTAACGGCGATACAGCCGCCAAATGCCGCCACCCGGTCGGCCATGTAGGCCTTGTGATAGGCATCCGCCAGATTCCCGGATGTGGCCGCGCCGCAGGGGTTGTTGTGCTTGACGATAATCACCGCGGGCTTGTCCGTGAGATACCGCAGGATGTTTAAGGCATTATCCGCATCCGTGAGGTTGGTCTTTCCCGGATGCTTGCCGGACTGCAGAAGCTCGGCATCAGATACCAGATGCTTTCCCGGGGCAATGCTCCGGGTTTCGCCCAGAACCAGATTGCCGTTTATCAGCCGGTACAGGGCGGCCTCCTGGCCCGGGTTTTCCCCGTAGCGCAGCCCTTTCCGGACGTTTTCGATTACCCAGTCCACCTTTTCGTAATAAAGGGTCTGCCGGTTATTGTCGTCCACAAAACTGATCTCCATCCGGGGCGGAAAATGATCATCCATGATGGTTTTATACATCTGTTTGATATCGTTAGTCATATCTATTCACTCCTGTTTATCGTTCATACTTCACAGTTCACAGTTCACCGTTCACCGTTAGAACCTATGCGTTCAGGCGCGCTGTCAAGCGTCGCCTGGAACGCTTGGTTGGGACTACTTTCCTTCTCCGTCCAAATCGAAATCGCTATCGCTATCGGGATCGAAATCGCCTGTAGCCTCCTGGCCATAGAATGTATGATCCTCCCGAACCTGGTATCCTCTTCCGCCCAGTCGGCTGAGCATCGCCGCCATGCGGTCGAGTTCGTCTTTGCGGCTCCGGCTCTCGGTCTTGTCCAGCGCCTTGCCGACAACCAGAACATCCTGAATGGCGGCGCATTCTAGCGCGGAGCCCCTCGCAATCTCAAAATAGCGCCGCCTGTCCGCGTCGGCGGTCTTGCCGTCGCCCTCGGCGATGTTCAGCGGGATCGACTGGCTCGCGCGAAGCCATTGGTCCCGTGCGGGACGATGGACGCCGTTCAACCCCTTGGCCTTTTCGTATACCCAGGCCACGTAGCTGATCGATAGACGGTAAACGTCAAGTCTCTCGTGTCCTAGCGTCATGATGCGTCGATTCCGATAGCGATCCCGATTTCGATTTCGATGGCCCCAACAATTATTATACAGATTTTGTTTATTGCCGGAAACTATGTAGCGGAAGGCTTTAGCCTTCCATTGGGTGTTTGTCGCAAGGCTGCCAAATATTAGTGCCTTAGTGCCTCTATTATCATCGAATATCCGGATACGCCTGCCTGATTTCATCAATGGAGCAGCTTCGCAGGTATTCGGTGATCGCGTGGTCATACTCGGCCGTATGGGAAAACGCCTTTTTGGCCAGCATGGCGCGGGTCTCAAGAGTCGTCTGGCCCCGGGTGCTCCGGAGTTCATCCAGAATCATGGGGTAGTCCGCCGGGTCCACCACCGGCGCCGCCCGGATAAAATTTTTGGCAGTTGCCCGGATCATGCAGGGACCGCCGATATCAATGTTGCCCCGGGCGGATTCCACCGTGACATCCGGCTGGGCGACGGTCTGCTGAAAGGGATAGAGGTTGACGATCACCATGTCAACAGGCACGGCGCCCGTTCGGGCCAGATCGCCCTGATGCGCATCATTGTAAGTTTCAGTCAAAAGGCCCAGATAGATTTTAAAATCCAGGGTCTTTACCAGACCGCCCTGGGTTTCGGGCTGGCCGGTATACTCGGACACCGGAATCAGGGTGCCGGCAGCGGAATCATCCAGCAGGGCCGCGATTTTTTTGTAAGTGCCGCCGGTTGACAGGATTTTTACTTCCGGACAGAGCCGGAGAAGTTCGGGGATCAGGGTGTCCAGGCCGTTTTTGTCTGATACGCTGACCAGTATGTGCCTAACCGGCACTAGGTTGTCGATGGTACGCACCGTGTTAATGCTCATAAAATTATCTCACCGTCAGGCGGTGGCCTCCTTAAATTTGGGGTTTTTAAATAGCGGCCGCTTGAATCGGGGGCAGCGGATCCAGCCGCCCGGATAGATGCTGCTGCACAAATCGGGGCAGCATGAATGCGGCAATATGAATTTCCGGCGTATAGTATTGCGTTTGGATGGCGGTGTTCCCGGTTCGGGCCGGATCGAAATCCGCCAGCGGGCAAAGGGTTTTGGACCCGAATCCAAAGCTCCAGAGACCGCCGGGATAGGTCAGGTTGGTAAAGGTGTACATGTGCAGCCGGTTGAAAAACGGCCGCTGATTGGCCAGCATGGAAGACTGGATATTAAAATCGTAAAACGGTGATTCCGCCTGTGAGATCATGATGCCGTTATCTGACAGCAGCGCGGCCACATTCTGATAGAACTGGCGGTCAAACAGGGGCGCGGCCGGGCCGATGGGGTCGGTGGAATCGATCAGCACCACATCGAATGTTTCATCCGTGGATGCCACGAATTTTACCCCGTCGCCGATGATGAGCTCCACCCGCGGGTCATCCAGGGCATGGCTGATCGACGGCATGTGCTGCCGGCAGGCATTAACCACCATCTCATCAATTTCCACCATGACCACCCGGGAGACCGCATCGTGCTTGACCGCCTCGCGGACCGTTCCGCCGTCACCGCCGCCGATGACCAGCACGCGGGCGGGGTCTGGATGGACAAACAGCGGGACATGGGCGATCATTTCGTGATAAACGTACTCATCCCGCTCCGAGACCATGATGATGCCGTCATTTAGAAGCATGGCCCCGTGGTCTTTGGTTTTGACAATATCGACCTGCTGAAAGGGGCTTTTGCCGGAAAAAAGCGTTTCCTCCACCTTAAAACTAAGTGCCACCGCGTCCTGATGGGTCTCCCTGACCCATAAATCAAGTGTGTCCATTATACCTGTTCCTGTGAACGGATGAAGTTTGAATATCTGACCTGATACCCGCAGTCCAGTTCATATATGCTCTTCTCTGTCGGGCGGAACCCGTTGATGCGGTCGGGCAGCGGGGCGGCTGCGGACAGATGCTGGTCCGTTACCGAACTGGTCAGTACAAAGCTGAATTTAGCGGGCTGAAAGATGTCCAGCACCCGCTTGACCAGCTCCATATAGTCGCCCTCCACCCGGTTGGCCTCAAAGCTTGCGTAAGAGCCCGTGGACTGTGGCGTGACATGTATCGTAAAGTATGAGTTGCCGGCAATCGCGTTTAAAGAATAGCCGAAGGGGTCAAACAGATAGGCGTCAATGCTCATGTCCGGATAAAGGGTGTCCATTCCGGTCTGCCTGACAACCCCATCAGCGGTCTGTCCGTTTTCCGGTGTATAAACCCGCATGGCATCCGGATTAAGATCATGCATCAAAAGTTCCAGGGTAATATCCTCATCTGTGGTGATCGATGCATGGGATGAGTAAAATATATGCACGTGATCATCATTGGCCGGTCCCAGCCGATAGCTTTTACCGGGAAAAAACTTGGAAATCCAGGCGGCCTCGATTTCAAAATCCGAGAGCTGGGATTCCGGATACATCAGGTTCTTGCGCTCATAGAAGACAAAGGCCATATCCGATTTGTCCACCATCTGTAAAATTTCCGGGATGGTGTCAATCAGGCTGGTCTGGCCGCAGGTGATCAAAAGAATCCGGTCTTCCCAGACGAACAGGCTGGATTCGGACAGCAGATAGGCATCCATCACCGGTGTGGCGGCGGTGCTGATAATCCAGGAGCCGCTCGCCCTGACGATCCGATCCCATCGGCCGTCCGCATTGCTGCGCAGCCCCGCGATAGGCCGGGACAGGATGATTTCGAGTTTTTTTTCCGGTCCTTCAAACTGGGCAGTCACTTTTTAGATTCCTTATAGATAAATCCTTGCTAAATTTTTATATAATAACATTTATGCCGGCGATGTAAAACTATAAAATAGCTTGTTAACCGGGTGGCTGCGAAACATTCATGTTGTCATTTGTCCGGAAATTCGTTACAGCTACCGGGAACAGCGGCAGCGAGAAACCTTAAGATTCCTCGTCGCTTACGCTCCTCGGAATGACAGGGGCGTAATATTTTGGAATAAAACAAGGAATATAATTAATGGCAAACGATGAGACAGTCATTTCGGAATGGGCCCGGCAAACGGAAAATCCCCGCTCCATACGGATATTTTTAAGCCAGGACAACCGGAGCGAGGATTTTCGGGAGTTTGCGGACCGGATGGAAACCCTGGCCCCGGCGGTCCGGATCGGGACCGAATATGAGGCGGATGATTCACTGCCCGAAATCCGGATACAGCCGAATATTACCTATCAGGCCGTGCCGCAGGGCCATGAACTAAAGCCGTTTCTTGAAATTCTTTCCGGCCTTACCAAAGAAGCCCAGGCCCGGCATCTCGCGGACACGGATGTTCTGGAAAAAATCAGCATGCCGGCGATCTTAAAAGTCTATATCAGCCCGGAATGTCACTTCTGTCCCCAGACCGTCCAATCGCTGGCTTCCCTGGCCATGCATCAGGAAATGATCCATTTGGTGATAATTGACGGGACCATGTTCCCGGAAAAAGCGGCTGCAGATAAAGTCAGTTCCGTGCCCACGGTGTTTCTGGATGATCAGTTCCGCTGGGCCGGCAATGTGGAGCTGCCGGAACTCATCGATATTCTGGTCAACCGGGATCCGGCCCAGCTTAGCAGCGAGACGCTCAAGCAGATCCTCTATGACGGCAAAGCCTCGGATCTGGCCAAAATGATGGCGGACTGGGGCAAGGTGTTTCCCGGCATATACAGCCTCCTTACCCATACGGAGTGGCCGGTACGGCTGGGGGCCATGGCCACGGTGGAATATCTGGGTGAACACCGGCAGGATTTGATCGCTGAGGTGGTAAACGCCCTGTGGGAGGAGTTTGAAGAGCTTGATGAACCGGTTAAGGCGGATATCCTTTATCTTTTTGGCGAAACCGCCCATCCGGAAGCCCGGCCGAAGATAGAAGCCGTGCTGGCGGGTGATTACTCGGATCTGGTCAAGGAGGCGGCCAAGGAGGCCATGGCGGCTTATGCTTAATTTAATTGATCTCGACATACCGTCCCTGGGCTATACCCGGTTTATTTCCGCCTGGGTCTATCAGGGCGGGGCGGGCGCCTTTCTGGTCGATCCCGGTCCGACCTGCACCGTTGACCGTCTGTGCGAGGCTCTGGCGGCGCGGGGCGTAAACAAACTGGATCTGATCCTTTTAACCCACATCCATATGGATCATGCGGGAAGCATCGGGCATATGGCAGAGCGGTTTCCGGAGGCAACGATCGTCTGCCATGAAAAGGCGGTGCCGCACCTGATCGATCCGGCCCGTCTGTGGGAAGGCTCACTTAAAACCCTGGGCCATGTGGCGGAAGTTTACGGCGAGATCAAGCCGGTGCCCGAGGATCGGGTTTCGTCGGATTACCAGATTGATTTCGCCGGCGGCATCCGGGCCGTTGACACCCCCGGCCATGCCCCGCACCATCTTTGTTTCGTGTTTGACGACGAGCTTTTCTGCGGCGAGCTGTTCGGGATTTTCCAGGATCTGGGCGGCCGGATTTATCTGCGGCCGGCCACCCCGCCCCGGTTTGTCGCGGATGCCTTTTTTAGATCCATGGATGAAATTACGCCGCACATTCACCGCACCCTCCGGTTCGCCCATTACGGGAACCACCCGGACGGCATGCAAATTTTGTGCCTGGCCCGGGATCAGCTCCAATTATGGATCGATATTATCCGCGGGCACGCGCAAAATCCGGATATGGAGGCCATTATCGAGGACCTGACGGCGCGGGATCCCATTTATCATCAAATCCATGAACTGCCGCCGGCCATTTATGACCGCGAGCGTCACTTTACCCGGAATTCCATCAACGGGATTCTGGGTTATCTGACATCCGCCGGGTGATCGCTTTGGCCGGAATAAGCCCTGTGGCGGCCGCAGATACGATGTTTCCGGCGACCCCCGGGCCGTCGCCGGCCACAAAAAGTCCGGGAATGCGGGTTTCAAGTTCCCTGGAGGTTTCAATCTGGGTGGCAAAGAACTTGATTTCCGGCGCATAGAGCAGGGTCTCGTCATTTGACACCCCGGGCACCACCTGGTTAAGCTTCTCCAACCCTTCTATGACATTGGTGAGGAGCCGCTCCGGCAGGGCCATGGCGATATCACCGCAAACCACATTTTTAAGGGTCGGCTCGATGTAGCTTTTCCGAATCCGCGGCCAGGTGCTCCGGCGGCCGCGTTTTAGATCCCCGAACCGCTGAAGCAGGGGTTTGCCGCCGCCGATCAGGGTGGCCAGGCGGCCGATGGATTCCCCATAGGATTGGTTGTCTGTTACCGGATCGGTCAGCACCACCTTGGAGAGAAAGGCAAAATTGGCGTTTTCCGACTTTTTATCCGAATAGGCATGGCCGTTTACGCACACAAAGTCCCGGTAGAATTCCTGGGTCACATAGCCGCCCTGATTGGTGCAGAAGGTCCGGGTTTGATCGTCGTATTTGCCGGTCTGAACAAAAAAGACCGGATCATAGATAATGCTGCAGAGGTCCCGGGTGATGTCCCCGTGCACCTCCACGCGGACCCCCACCTCGATACCGCGCTGGCTCATGCCCAGGCTGAATTTCCGGGCCGTCTCTCCCATCCATTCCGCCCCCACCCGGCCGGGGGCAAGAATTACATTGTCTGCAATATATTCATTTTTGTCCGTGCTGACCTGTTTTTTCCCGTCCGCTAAAATCCCGATCTCTGTTACCGCCTCTGCGGTATGTATCGTCACCCGGTTTTCCAGTTCCGCCATCATTCGGCTGATATAGCCCGGCAGACAGTCGCTGCCCAGGTGCTTCTGCTTGATAATCAAGAGATCCATCCCGAGTTTTTTGGCATCCCGCCGGATAACCCGGGCGGCGTCCATGTTTGATGGAAAAACCGGCCCGTCCATGCCAAAGATGTTAAAAATCGTCTCCGTTTCCCGGATCAGTTCATCCGCCTGGCTGACCGGGAGAAACTGGGTCAGATCGGTTTTGCCGAGTTTGGCGATAAAATTGAGTTTTCCGTCCGAAAACAGCCCGGCGCCGCCGATACCGGAGAGGATCTGGCACGGCTCGCATTTCAGGCATTCGCCGGATTTTTCCATGGGGCATTTCCGGTTTCGGGGCGGTTTGCCCTTTTCCAGAAGCAGAACGCTTGAGTCTGAATGGATGGACAGGTAATAGGCGGCAAACAGGCCGGCCGGTCCGCCGCCAACGATAACCACATCAAAGGTCTCAGGTTGCTGTGAAGTGCCCATCAAAAAAAAATCCTGTCTGAGAAAATCCTGCCCAGGTGGGGCGTTTCAAATCTTTAAAAACCTTATCCCTCAATCTAAATTATCATTGTTTGCCTATTACCGGCAAGCAAAGAAACAAGCCCACGGCTAATTTGTTCTGTATCCAAATCGAAATCGCTATCGGGATCGGGATCGAAATCGAAAAAATATGACCCTTGGACACGAAAAACTGGACGTCTATCGCCTTTCAATAGGCTATGTTGCATGGGTTTACGAGAAGGCCGACAGCCTGAACGGAGTCCATCGGCCCGCCCGGGATCAATGGCTTCGGGCCAGCCAGTCGATACCGCTCAATATCGCCGAAGGTAATGGCAAGACCGCGGAAGCCGACCGAAGGCGTTATTTCGAAATCGCTCGTGGCTCCGCGCTTGAGTGCGCGGCGATTCAAGATGTGCTGGTTGTCGGCAAGGCGCTGGACAAGATGGAAAGCCGGAACCGCAAGGATGAACTCGACCGTATGGCCGCGATGCTCAGCCGTCTCGGCGGAAGAGGATACCAAGTTCGAGAGGATCAGGAAGTCTACAGCGTCGATTTCGATCCCGATAGCGATTTCGATCCCGATTTCGATCCCGATAGCGAAGAAAACGAATCCCAACCTTAGCGTTAACAGGACCGGGGGTATGGATTTGGCGTTAGAACAAATTAGCCGTGGAAACAAGCCGCCGATTTCTTGAAAAGTTTGTATTTTGAGGATATCTTATAGGGCAATTAAATTTAAATCCACAATTTGACAGGAGACTGAAAATGGGCAGGCAATGGAGGCGTACGTTTTTGGCAGGCGTTATTGTTTTTTTGGTTTTATGGGTTGGTTTTTCAGGGTGCAGCAATGCCGAATCCGAGAAACAAACCAGCAAGGGAGCCGCCCCTGAAACCAGCCTGAAGGATGTGGAGAAGGAGGCGAATGAGGCGGCGGAAGCCGTGAAAAATTATGCCGGTCAGCAGAAGGATGAATTCATGCATAAGGCCAAAACAGCGCTTGACGAGGCGGATCAACGGATTTCATCGTTCAGGCAGGAGATGCAGTCCAGGTGGGATGAAATGGATAAGCAGGCGCGTGAGAAGGCGGAGGAAACCCTGAAAACAATGAAGGAAAAACGCGAGGTCCTGAAGGAAAAACTTTCGCAAATGAAAAAGAATTCTGCTGAGGCCTGGGAAAAAATGAAAAAAGATTTGCAGGAAAGTTACGAGGCACTTAAAAAATCCATGGAAAGCACAGACAAGAAGGAAATCTACATCTAACTATGACCCGCTCCGGCAACCCGCTTACTGAATGGATCGGCCGCGCCACCGCGGTTCTCCCGCTGCTGGTGGTCTTGGCCGTCTGTGGCTTGCTGCCGAAAACCGCAGCCGGCGAAGCCTACCGGTTTTCCCTGTCATGGGTGCCCGCCCTGGGCGTTGAGCTCTCTTTTATGATTGACGGCCTGAGCCTTCTTTTTGCCTTGATCATCAGCGTCGTCGGTTTTTTTGTCACCATTTACGCCGTGGATTACCTGCATGGCCACTCGCAGATCGGCCGGTTTTTTGTCTTCCTGCATGCATTTATGCTGTCCATGCTGGGCTTGGTCACTGCGGATAACGTACTGGCGCTTTTTGTGTTCTGGGAGCTCACCACGATTTTCTCCTACCTTTTGATCGGGTTTGAGCATGAAGCGTCGGCTTCGCGGAAAAGCGCCCGCCAGGCCCTTTTGGTTACCGGTGCCGGGGGGCTTGCCCTGCTTGCCGGGTTTCTGCTGCTTGGAATTATTACCGGGACTTACGAAATATCCGAGATGGTAGATTTTGCCGCGCATTTAAAGGCGCATCCGCTTTACGGGGCGGTCCTGGTCTTAATTTTTCTCGGGGCATTCACCAAGTCCGCCCAGTTCCCGTTTCATTTCTGGCTGCCGAACGCCATGGCCGCACCGGCGCCGATCAGCGCGTTTCTGCATTCCGCCACCATGGTCAAGGGCGGGATCTATCTGCTGGCCCGGTTTTATCCGATTTTGGGCGGAACAAATGCCTGGATGTGCCCGCTGATGATCATCGGGGCGATTACGGCCGTGGGCGGGGCCATAATCGCCATGGGCCAGTCGGATTTGAAAAAGATCCTGGCCTACACGACCATCACCGCCCTGGGGATCATGACCATGTTTCTGGGCGGCAGCGCAACGCCGTCTTTGACCGCGGCCATGACCTTTCTGCTGGTGCATGCCCTGTATAAATCCGCCCTGTTTTTGGTGGCAGGCATTATCGACCATCAAACCGGTACCCGCCAACTGGAAAAACTGGGGGGGCTTTTGCGGTTTATGCCGTTTACCGCCTTCGCCGCCGCCGCCGCCTGCCTGTCCATGGCCGGGTTTCCGTTGTTTTTCGGGTTTATCGGAAAGGAGATCATGTACAAGGGGGCCCTGGCTGAAGTCATGTGCCCGGAGCTGGCCGCCGGGACGGCAGTCCTGGCCAATGCCCTGATGACGGCTGTGGGCGGGGTTTTGATCATCCGCCCCTTTTTAAAAGGCCCGGGCCATTACCCGTCACCGGTTCGGGAGGCGACGTTTTTCATGTGGTGCGGCCCGGTGTTTCTGGGCGGACTGGATATTCTCTTCGGTATTTTTCCGGAATGGGTGGGGCACTGGCTGGTGGCCCCGGCGGTAAGGGCATTTCATTTTTCACCGGAAGATATCAAGCTTCATCTGTATCACGGTATCAATATGCCGCTTTTGCTAAGTATCATTACGCTGACCCTGGGGGTTTGTTTTTATCTCACCCACCGAAGAATCCACGACTTTGTGGCTAAAGCGACCAATAAAATGCCGGTCACCGCATCCCAAATCTATGAGTGGTGTTTAGAAGGGGTGGCGGGACTTGGCAAACTCCAGACCCGCCTGATTCAGAACGGATCCCTGCATCGGTATTTTTTTATTGTGGCCGCAACCTTTGTGCTGGTCACGGGGTACAGTTTTTTCAGCCGGGCCGGGGCGCTTCCGCTGCCCGGGCTGCCGCTTCTGGCATTGCGGGAGTGGCTGCTGATTATTGCGATTACAGCCGCCGTGCTAACTGTGCTGGCCACCCGGATTCTGCTGCTGGCGGTTTGCGCCTTAGGGGTTGTCGGGGCGGGGCTGGCCATCATTTTTTTAAGCTACGGCGCCCCGGATCTCGCCCTTACACAGCTCCTGGTGGAAACCCTTACGGTGGTGATTGTCTCCATTATTCTGCTCCGGCTGCCCGGGCTCGGGTCCCAAACCCGGCAGCACCCGGGCAGAGGTCTGCTGGATGCGCTGTTAGCCGTGGGCGCCGGCGTGCTGGTGACGACACTTTTGCTGGCGGTTCTGTCAACCGATCTGGATCGCTCCATCACGGCCTTTTTTGAGCAAAACAGCTATCTGGCCGCGCACGGCAAGAATATCGTCAATGTGATCCTGGTGGATTTCCGCAGCATGGATACATTGGGTGAGATCATTGTGGTGGCGACCGCCGGACTGGCCGGATACGCCTTAATACAGAAAAAGCGGGACAAATGATATGATGCAGTCCCTGATATTGCGAACCGCCACACGGCTTTTGGCCAGTTTGATACTGGTGTTTTCCGTCTATCTGCTGTTTCGCGGCCATAACTCGCCGGGCGGCGGATTTTCCGGGGCCCTGGTGGCGGGGACGGGCTTTGCCCTTTATGCCATTGCCGAAGGCGCGGCCTCCGTTCGGCGGGCCATCCGCATTGATCCCCGGGATTTGATCGTCTTTGGCATGGGTCTGGCGCTTGCCTCCGGTTTGCCGGCCGCATTTTCGGAAAAACCCTTTTTAACCGGCCTGTGGTGGACGGTGGCCGAACTGCCGGACTACAGACTGGTGCTGGGGACCCCGTTTTTCTTTGACGTGGGCGTATATGCCATTGTGCTGGGAACGATTCTGACCCTTATCCTGGCGTTGGAAGAGAGTTGATATGGAAACCGTTTTGGCCTTTTTATGCGGGATTATGACCGCGGCCAGCATTTATCTGATGCTTTCCGGCAATATCATCCGGTTTATCTTCGGCCTGGTGATTGCCACCAATGCGGTCAATCTTCTGATTTTTGTTTCCGGCCGGCTTTCCAGTCACCGGCCGCCGCTGATTCCGGATGATGTATCAATTCCGTCTGAGACGTTGGCCAATGCGCTGCCCCAGGCGCTTATTCTGACCGCCATTGTGATCGGGTTTGCGCTTTTAACCTTTGTCTTTATTCTGTTTTACCGGACATACCAGTCCCTGGGCACGGTGGATACCGAAAAGATGCGGTTTGCAGAACCGGATGGTGAAAATTCGGATGAGGCGGCCCGAAAGGGGGACGGCAAATGAACTGGCTGCTGGTGCTGCCGATTCTTATTCCGTTTGCCTTTGCCGCACTTTGCCTGCTGTTCCGGCGGGATGCGGGGATGCAGCAGCAGCTTGGCATATTGGGCGGCCTGCTGCATTTGGCAGCCTGCCTTGCTTTGCTGGCCCATGTTTATAAAACCGGTTTGATCACCATGCAGGTCGCCGGCTGGCCGGCACCCTTCGGCATCACCCTGGTGGCCGACCATCTAAGCGTTATTCTGGTGGCGGTGACCGGCATTTTAGGGCTTTCCAGTATCGTCTATTCCAAAGCCGAGATCAGGCCCGGCATGCTGGCGGCCGGCTATTATTCCCTGATGCATATTCTTTTGGGCGGCGTCTGCGGGGCATTTCTCACCGGGGATTTGTTCAACCTCTATGTCTGGTTTGAAGTCATGCTGATGGCCTCCTTCGGCCTGCTGGTGCTGGGTCAGGAAAAAGAACAGCTGGACGGCGGCGTAAAGTATGTGATGATCAACCTGTTCTCAACATTGCTGTTTATCAGCGGGCTGGGGCTTTTATACGGCATGACCGGCACGCTCAATATGGCGGATCTGCACCTGGAGATCCAGAAGGTGCAGGATAAAGCCCTGCTCACCGCCGTGGCCGCCATTTTCATGACCGCTTTCGGGATTAAGGCGGGCCTCTTTCCCCTGTTCTCCTGGCTGCCGGTTTCCTATCATACGCCGCCGGTGGCGGTTTCCGCCATTCTGGCCGGGCTGCTGACCAAAGTCGGGGTGTATGCGCTGATTCGGATGTTTACTCTGATTTTTACCTTTGATGTGGCCTACACGCACGGGCTGCTCTTGATTGCCGCGGTGCTTACCATGATTACGGGGGTGCTGGGGGCGGCCGCCTACAACGAATTCCGGCGGATTCTCTCATTTCATATTATCAGCCAGGTGGGCTATATGGTCCTCGGGCTGGCCCTGTTTACGCCCCTGGCCATTAGCGGGGCGGTATTTTATCTGCTGCATCATATGATCGTCAAAGCCAATCTTTTTTTGATTTCCGGCGTCTCCCGCAATGCCGCCGGGTCATTTGAACTCTCCCGGATAGGCGGTCTTTACCGTCATCGTGGGTTTTTGGCGCTGTTGTTTTTCATCCCGGCGTTTTCTCTGGCCGGGTTTCCGCCCCTTTCCGGGTTCTGGGCCAAGATGATCCTGATCCGGGCAAGCCTTGAGGTCCAGGCCTATGCAGTGGCCGGGGCCGCGGCCGGCGTGGGGCTGCTCACAGTCTATTCCATGACCAAAATCTGGGGGGAGGCGTTCTGGAAGCCCCGGCCTTCCGCCGAGGCTGGAAAAAGCTTGCCGCCCGCCCGGTCTGAAGGCGAAATCTGGCTTCTTTTGCCGATTACCGTGCTGGCCATCATTACCATGGTCCTCGGCCTGGTGCCCGGCCCGTTTCTGGCCCTGGCGGAGCAGGCGGCCCATGAGCTGCTTAATCCGGATATATATGTCAAGGCGGTGCTGGGGGGCGCATGAGCAATCTTTTTCTGTTAAATATTTTTCTGGCTGCGGGGTTCTGCGCGATCCTCGGACAGGTGAATCTGACCGGTTTTCTGGCCGGTTATGCCATCGGGTATCTGGCCCTATGGGTTACGCGGCCCCTCTATGGGCCGAGTACCTATTTTATGCGGGTAGCCAGGATTCTGCAATTAGCGGGCTATTTTATCTGGCAGCTGCTGGTGTCCAACCTGCGGGTGCTCTGGGATGTGATTACCCCCAAACATATCAGCAAGCCCGGGGTGATTGCAGTGCCTTTGGATGCGGAAACCGATTTTGAAATCATGATGGTGGCCAACCTGGTTTCCCTGACCCCGGGGAGCCTCAGCCTGGATGTCTCGGATGATAGAAAAACCCTTTTTGTACATATGATGTTTCTGGATGATGTTGAAGCAGCCCGCCGCGAGATTAAACAGGGGATTGAAAAGCGGGTTCTGGAGGCGATTCGCTGATGGATATGGAAAGCATGTTTTTAAAATTTACCACCGAACTGGTGCTTGTTCTTTTGACACTGGCCATTCTCTTCGCCTTTATCCGGCTGGCAATCGGGCCGGACCCGGCGGACCGGATTGTGGCCCTGGATTTAATTTCCGTTTTGATTGTCGCCTACCTGGGGGCGGTTTCCATCTATACCGGGGAAAAGGCCTTTCTGGATGTGGCTATTGCCTATGCCTTGATCGCCTTTCTGGGAACTGTGGCGCTGGCCCGGTTCCGCGAACGACTGGCAAAACGCACTGACAGCCAAAAATCCGAAGAGAGGGATTAGTGTATGGTTGAAATTATTACCGCTTTGATCCTGCTTGCGGGCGGCATTTTCGCCTTTATCGCGTCGGTGGGCATGCTTCGCCTGCCCGACACCATTATCCGGATGCACGCGGCCACGAAGGCGGGCGCGCTGGGCTCCGGCCTGATCTTTATTGCCCTGGCCTGTTATTATCTGGAGTTGAGCACTACCCTTCGGGCGCTGGCCACAGTGTTTTTTCTGCTGCTAACCGCCCCCGTGGCCGCCCACCTGATCGGCCGGGCGGCCTACTGCAGCCGGGTGAATCTGTGGCATAAAACCTGGATCGACGAGTTCGCCAATGTCTGCGACTGGTGTGAAACGTCAACGGGGGAGGGGGCCTCTGAATGCGAAATCGAAGAGAAATGAGCCGGGAAAGGTTTCGGGTTTCAGTGTTCAGGCCGGCATCGGTATCCTGAAACCTGAACACTGAAACCTTGTTGTTTGGGTGTCGGTTAAGCGAGCAGCTCGCGATGCTTTAAGTGCTCGCAAATAATTTCAACCGCCTGGTCCACCGAGGTTTTGCCCATATCGATGACCAGATCATAAAGGCGCGCATCGTTCCAGTCCTGATGAAAATATTCCTTGAGATAGGCCTTTAGATCGGCTTCTGCCTGTTTTACCTTTTTTTCAGCCGCTTTCTCGCTGTATTCGTATTTTTCCATCAGTTCCTTCGTTTTTAGCGCAGGATCCTTTTTCAGCCGCACATGCAGTGTGTGCGGCTTGTCCTTTAGGATACACTGTCCGCCCCAGCCGAGAATAATGGCATTGCCCGTCTCATAGATCTGCTCGACCAGTTCGCGGGTTTTTTCATAATAGGTTCGGTCATCGAGACATCCGTGCTCGCCATCCACCACCCGTTGAACAATCGAGCAGGTGTAGCGGTCCACAAAACGCAGTATGGACGATTTGGATGTCTGAACAAAGGCTTCGGCCTCATGTTTGGAAAGGTTGAGTTCTCTGGCGATTTGTGCCAGCAGCTGATCGCCGATATATTCATAGCCGAGTTTTTCTGCCACCCCGGCCGCCACCTTTTGGCTTTGTGTTGCGAATTCATTGCTTATTGTAATAACGGCCATGTTTGCCTCCGCCCTGTCTATTAAAGATTTAGAATTCCTTTGTTCGGCTGTCGCTTTCCATACCTCAGTGTCCCGCCCCATTTCAACCTAAATTGAACGTTTCAAACTTGAAAATCGCTCAAGTTAGGTTCAACAAAAATTCCGCCGATCGATCCATATCTGTAATAAATTAACGGCCCCTTCACCTATCGTCAAGGCCGGCGGATAAACGGACACGGCAAATTTGTTCTATCTGTTTTTCTGGCAGGCCGGTGGCCTGCCAGAGGAGGGCAATACCGGCCTTTTGCAGGGTCGGCCACTGTGCCGACCATCCATGCTTTTTGCTTTGCCATCCCAAACTCGATTTTTTATGAAACCTTCAATATTAATGCCCTCCACAAATATCCACATCGGCTTGAGGCGGGCTGGATTAAAATTAACTCTTAATAATCATTAGAAAAAAAAATATAAAAATTTAGTTTTTTTATTGACATGAAGCAATTTTCAGATATCATGACCCTAAAAGTGGAGTAAAATGGATATAAATGGAGCTTAGGGCCATTGTTCCGGGGAAGTTCTTATCATACAATCGATAGCAAGGGGCGGATAATTATTCCGGTCAGATTCCGGGAGCCCCTTCAGGAAAAAACCGCCCAGGCCCTCATGATTTCCCGGTTGGACAATGCCCTGTTTGCATATCCGCTTGATGAGTGGGAGAAAATTGAAGAACGAATCCATTCGCTGGCTGAAAAGAGCGAGGCCATGCGCCGTTTCAGACGGGTTTTCATCGGTGCGGTCCAGCACTGCCCGCTGGATAAGCAGGGTCGGATTCTGATTCCGCCTGAATTAAGAAATTACGCGAAACTTGAAAAAGAAATCGTTCTGGTCGGCGTGCTGGACCATTTTGAAATCTGGTCAAGACAGCGATGGGATGATGAGAATCTCAAGCTGGAAGAAGAGGATATGCAGAATGAGGAGGTACAAAGCGAAATTGCCAAACTAGGGCTCTGATCTTATGCAATACCGCCATATCCCCGTGATGGTCGAAGAGATCCTTGGCTTTTTGAACTGCAAGCCGGGACAAATCTGCGTCGACTGCACAGTTGGCGGGGCGGGGCACGCAAAGGCCATTATCGAAACCATCATGCCGGATGGACTGCTGATCGGCATCGACCAGGATGCGGCGGCGATCGAGGCGGCATCCAGGGAACTCTCTGCTCATAAACATAATGTTCATCTTATTCATGACAATTTTGTCAATCTTCCTGAAATTCTAATGCGTTTGAATATCAGCGCCGCGGACGGCATTCTTGCCGACCTGGGGCTGTCCCTGTATCAACTTGAATCCAGCGGCCGGGGGTTTTCCTTTCAAGGCGAGGAGCCGCTGGATATGCGAATGAATACCGATTATTCCAACACGGCTGAAGATATTATTAATTCAGCATCACATGAAACACTGAAACATATTTTTAAATCCTACGGTGAAGAAAAATGGGCTGGCGCCATTGCCGGAAAAATTGTCGAGCGCCGAAAGCATCAGCAAATCCGGACCACCCGGGAGCTGGTGGATCTGGTTTATGCGGCCATCCCGGCCCGCGTGCTCGGCAAGCGGAAAATCCACCCGGCCACCAAGGTGTTTATGGCGCTGCGAATTGCGGTCAACAGCGAGCTGGAGCGGCTTGAGCAGTTTCTCTCCGCGGCCGTTGATGCGTTAAAGCCCGGTGGCCGCCTTTGTATCCTGTCCTTTCATTCGCTCGAGGACCGTATTGTTAAGCATCGGCTGAAGGCGCTCGCGAACCCATGCACCTGCCCGCGGGATTTTCCGCAGTGTGTTTGCGGCAAAAAACCCGTGGTGCGCGTGTTGACCCGGAAAGTCCGGCGGCCGGGCGATGCAGAGATTGAAAACAATCCAATGGCCAGAAGCACCCGTCTGAGGGCAGCGGAGAAACTTTAAGCCCGAGTTTGCAGGGAGTGAAAACCTTTTGGGCACTAGCGGACGCAAAAACGGCAAAAGCGCAGCAAGTGGGGGCTTAACTTCCCGGGTCATCGGGATTTGTCTGCTGCTGCTGTTTATTTTTATTTTTGAATTCTTCTTCCGGACCTGGTGCGGCGTTCAGTGTATCCGCACCGGCTATGAAATTACGGACGCCATGGAACATCAGGAAGCCCTGCTTGATATGAAAAAGAATTTAAAAATCGAACTGGCCCGGCTGACCTCGCCCCAGAATCTCGGCCGGATTGCCGAGGCCCGTTTCGGTCTTGAGACCCCGAGTCCCGAGCAGGTGGTGGTGATGCCATGAACCGGACGGCAACCGCAAAAGATCGCATTAAGCGCCGAAACCGCCGGATCCTGGTCATCGGATGGGTGTTTTCGGTCCTTTATCTCATTATCGGCGTAAAAGCCTTTTACGTGCAGATCATCCAGGATGCGGATCTGTCTAAGCAGGCTTCCGGCGAATATACAAAAGCCGTCAAAAGCACGGGACGGCGGGGGATAATCTATGACGTCAACATGAAGGAACTGGTGGTAAGCACCCGGATAACTTCTGTCGGCGCCCATCCCCAGAAGATCGAGGCACCGCAACGCGAGGCCAGAAGTATTTCCAAGCATCTGGATCTTTCCGAATCAGCGGTGCGCAATCGGCTGTCAAGGGATGCCAAATTTGTATGGATTGACCGGGATGCCTCTCCCCTTCAGGCGAAGACCCTTAAAAGCCTTGATATTAAAGGTTTGGAATTTATCCCCGGATTCTGCCGGGTCTATCCCAATAAAAAGCTGGCGGCCCAGGTCCTCGGCTTTGCCGGGGTGGACGGCAATGGTCTGGAAGGGCTGGAATATTTTTATGATGATTATCTGCGGGGTAACCAGCGGCAGTCCACCATTATCAAAGACGCCCTGGGCCGGATTTTTCATACCGAGTCCGGCGCCAGTCCGGATTCTGCGGGAAAAAATCTCATTCTTACCATTGATGCCAATGTTCAGTTTATCGCCCAGCGGGCGGTTTCGGCAGCCGTGAAAGAGTACGGGGCCAAATCCGGGATGGCCGTTGTGATGGAGCCGCAGACCGGCTCTATCCGCGCAATTGCCCATTATCCGTCATTTGATCCCAATAAATTCGGATCCTATTCACAGGACCGATGGCGAAACCGGGCGATTACCGATTCGTTTGAGCCGGGTTCTGTGATGAAAGTTTTTATGGCCGCCGCCGCATTGGAGTCGGGCATTTGTTCCCCCTATACCATGGTGGACTGCGAGAACGGCAGTTACTACACGGGCGGCCATGTCATCCATGACACCCATCCGCACGAGCATCTGACCCTCAAGGAAGTGATTCAGTTCTCAAGCAACATCGGCGCCACGAAAATCGCCGAACGCGTGGGCCCCGAAAGACTCTATGAGACGCTGCGCGCCTTTGGCTTCGGGGAAAAGACGGGCATTGACTGCCCCGGTGAAACATCCGGCCGGCTGCGGCACTATCAGGGATGGCGGAAGATTGATCATGCCACCATCGCATTTGGTCAGGGTGTGTCCGTTACCGCGGTTCAGCTGATTTCGGCGATATCGGCCATTGCCAATCAGGGCGTGGTCATGAAGCCACGCATCGTCAAGGCTATCAGCGACGAAAACGGAAAAATTATTGAAACCCATGGGCCGGAAACCCGGGGGCGGGCGATTTCCGCCCGAACCGCAAAGATGCTTAAAAATATCATGTTCTCGGTAACCTCGGAGGAGGGCACCGGCAGCCGGGCGGTGCCGGCCGGATATACGGTCTGCGGCAAAACCGGGACCGCGCAGAAGATAAATGCCCGGGGAACCTACGAAAACTGCGAGTATAATGCGGTGTTTGTGGGATTCTCCCCTAAGGATGCCCCAAAGCTGGCGGCCGTGGTGGTGATTGATGAGCCGCAGAAGCATCATTACGGCGGTGTGGTGGCAGCCCCGGCATTTAGGCAGATTATGCTGGAATCGTTTAATTATATGGATATCGCGCCGTATTCGGAAAGAAAAAATTATAATGTGTCAGTCAAACCCGAGAAGAAGGGCGCATGAAGCTGTCTGTGCTTATAGATGCCATGGAGCCGGTGCTTGACCTGGCCAAGGATTGTCCGGATTTTCCGCCTGAGGCGGATGCGGAGATTTCGGCCATCCATTACCGCTCGGATGCGGTGGGGCCCGGCGGGATGTTTGTGGCGATAAAGGGGCTTCGCACCGACGGCCATCAGTATGTCGCAGATGCCATTGCCCGGGGCGCGGCCGCTGTTGTGGCTGAGGAAGATGTGCCGGCCGCGTCGGATTTTCCGGTTATTCGGGTAAAAAATGCCCGAAAGGCATTGGCGCTTTCCGCCGCGCATTTTTATGGCAATCCCGCGGAGCAGCTGGTCATGATCGGCATCACCGGGACCAACGGAAAAACCACGGTGGCCTTTTTGATTGAGAAGATCCTGGAAAGTCAGCATATGTCCGCTGGCGTAATCGGTACCATCAATTACCGCTATGGGGGCGAGGTGTTCGCCAATCCGCTTACTACGCCGGAGGCCCCGGAGCTTCAGCAGATTCTTTCGAATATGCGGGATGCCGGGGTGACCCATGTGGTAATGGAGGTCTCCTCGCACGGCATTGCGCTGGATCGGATCTATGGCTGTCTTTTTGATGTCGGGGTGTTTACCAACCTGAGCCAGGACCACCTGGATTTTCACCAGAGCATGGCGGCCTATTGGCAGACCAAAAAGCGCTTGTTCACCGATTATCTCCGGCCCGGAAAAAATCAGGCAAGTGCGTGCGCGGTCATTAACACCATGGATCCCAAGGGTCGGGAAGTGGCCGAACAGATTTATCACTGCCCGGTGATAACTGTCGGCGCGGGCTCGGAGGAGAAGGTTTATCCCATCCAAACCGCATTTGATCAAACCGGCATTCAGGCCGAAATTCAAACGCCGGCCGGGGTAGCGGCCATAAATTCAGAGCTGGTGGGCGGGTTTAATCTGGAAAATATTTTGTGCGCGGTCGGCGCGGGGCTTGCGCTTTCTCTGCCGCTTGCCCGGATCGCTGATGGTATCTCGGCGTTTAAAAATGTTCCCGGCCGCCTGGAGCGGATTTCCGATGCGAGCGGGCGCCATGTGTTTGTGGATTATGCCCATACCCCCAAGGCCTTGGAAAATGTGCTGGAAACCCTGCGCGCGGCAAACCCCGGCCGCCTGATCTGCATTTTCGGCTGCGGCGGGGACCGGGATCCGGACAAGCGGCCCAAGATGGGCGAGATCGCCGGGCGGCTCAGCGATCTGGTGGTTATCACATCGGATAACCCGCGGACCGAGGCGCCGTTGGAGATTATTGAGGCCATCCGCCGCGGCACGCAGGCGGTATTGCCCAGACAGATGGCAGCTGATGCGCTTGAGCAGGGATGGACGCAAACAGGGTATGTGGTGGAGCCGGACCGTAAACGGGCCATTTATCTGGGGCTCCGGGCGGCAAAACCCGGAGATACGGTTTTGATCGCCGGCAAGGGGCATGAAACCTATCAGATCGTCGGCAACAGGGTTTTGGATTTTGATGATCGCCAAATTGCCAAACAGGGACTGTCGCTAAACTGATGCACACGCCAATGACATGGCATATAGAGGATCTACTGCAAGCCACGGGGGGAACCCTGGTGGCCGGCCCCATGTCCGCCGAATTTGCCGGCATTGGGATCGATTCCCGGATCATTCCCAAAGACCATTTGTTCGTGGCCATTCGGGGCGCTAAATATGACGGCCATGCATTTGTCCCGGAACTTATGGCCGGGGGCATCAAGGGGATTATGATCCATCAGCCTCTGCCCGATTGCGATCAGCTGATTGACTGGTCCGAGGCCGGCGGATGCTGCATTATGGTGGCAGACACCACCCGGGCGCTCGGCGATCTGGCTGCATTCCAGCGGCAGCGGGCGGGCATTCCGGTTGTCGCCATTACCGGCTCCAACGGAAAAACCACCACCAAAGAGCTGACCGCATCGATTGTCAGCCAGGAAAAAACCATCCTGGCGACCCAGGGCAATCTGAACAACGAAATCGGCCTGCCGCTGACGCTGTTCCGGCTGAGCCGGGCCCATGAGGCGGCGGTGGTGGAGCTCGGGATGAATCAGCCGGGGGAAATCCGGAGGCTTGCCAAAATCAGCCGGCCGGATATCGGGGTGATCACCAATATCGGGGCGGCCCATTTGGAAGGGTTGCAAGATATCGAACATGTGATGGCCGCAAAAGCGGAACTTTTGGAGTATATTTCCGCTGACGGCGCCGTGGTTTTAAATGCGGATGATGCATTCGGCCGCCGGCTGGCGGAAATGGCGAGCAGCCGGGTCGTCTGTTTCGGACAGGCGGATCACGCAGATGTGCGGGCTGAAGCGATCCGGCAGGCGGGCATGATGACCGAATTCAATCTGGTTCTGCCGGACGCGCAAATCCCGGTTACCCTGCACGTTCCGGGCAGATACATGCTGGCCAATGCCCTGGCGGCGGCGGCTGCAAGTTTTACCATGGGGGTTTCAATAGAGGCCATAAAAGCGGGCATCGAGGCTTTCCGGCCCGTGGCCGGCCGCATGGCCCACACGGAAACCCGAAGCGGGGTTCATGTTATAGATGACGCGTATAATGCCAATCCCGGATCCATGAAGGCGGCCATTGATGCGCTTTCCACATTAAAGGGCGGGCACGGGGCCATTCTTGTGGCAGGCGATATGCTGGAGCTTGGCGAAGCCTCGGCTGAAATGCATGAGGAAATCGGCCGGGCAGCGGCAGCGGACGGCATTGATCAATTGTACCTGACCGGCAGCTTTGCCCGATATACGGCAAACGGCGCGGTTTCCGGGGGGATGCCGGAGCAAGCGGTATTTGTGGGCAGCAAGTCTGAAATCCTGGAGAAACTCTCAGAAGCGGTTTCTCCCGGCGACTGGGTGCTGGTAAAGGGCTCGCGAACCACCGGCATGGAGCAGATCGTTCAAATGCTGCTTCATCCGGGAGCGTCGCAATCCGGGCAGGGAGGGATCTGATTATGCTCTATCATTTACTCTACGCCCTGCATGCGGACATTTCATTTTTCAACGTGTTCCGCTACGTCACGTTTCGGACCATCTACGCGAGCCTCACCGCGTTTTTGATTTGTTTTCTGCTGGGCCCCTGGGTCATCGGAAAGCTGAGTGAAAAGCAGATCGGCCAGTATATCCGCCGGGTCGGCCCGGCCGCCCATCAGGATAAGGCCGGCACGCCCACCATGGGCGGGGTGTTGATCATGGCTGCCATTTTTGCGGGGGCCATGCTGTGGGTGGACTTAAGAAACCCCTATATTTGGATTATCCTTTTGGTAACAGCCGGCTATTTCGCCATCGGGTTTATCGATGACTTTCTCAAGCAGATCAAGAAGCGAAACCGCGGGCTCACCGGCCGGGAGAAATTTCTGCTTCAGGTGGTGATTGCCCTGGCGGCCGGCGTTCTGATTTATATTTCCCCGGAATTCGACACTCGGGTGACCGTACCTTTTTTCAAGGGGTTACGCCCGGATCTCGGGATCGGATACATCCTTTTTGCCGCAGTGGTGATTGTCGGAACTTCGAATGCGGTCAATCTGACGGACGGGCTGGATGGTCTGGCCATCGGGCCGGTGATCATCACGGCGGCCACGTATATGCTGTTTGCCTACGTAGCCGGGCACAGCCGCATCGCCGAGTATCTCCAGATTCCCTTTGTTTACGGCAGCAGCGAGGTCACCATCGTGTGCGGAACCATGGCCGGGGCCGGACTCGGATTTTTGTGGTTTAATGCCTATCCGGCGCAGATCTTTATGGGCGATGTGGGATCCCTGCCCCTGGGCGGGGCGCTTGGCACCATAGCGGTTATTACCAAACAGGAAATTTTGATGATGATCGTGGGCGGGATTTTTCTTATAGAAGCGCTTTCCGTGATTATTCAGGTGGCTTATTTCAAGCTGACCCACGGGCGGCGGATTTTTTTGATGGCCCCGCTCCATCATCATTTTGAATTAAAAGGCTGGGCGGAATCCAAGGTAATCGTAAGATTCTGGATTATTTCGATTCTTTTGGCCCTGATTGCCGTTAGCACGCTAAAGCTGAGATAAACAAACCGTGGAGATTAAGGACAGACATATCCTGGTGGTCGGCCTCGGAAAGACGGGGGGCGCGCTTGTCCGGTTTTTGCATCGCCGGGGCGCCCATGTGACGGCGACAGACGAGGCGGATGCGGAAAGGCTCGCGGGCGTATTGGCGGCCCTGGGCGACATGGATGTGGCGCTTGAGCTCGGCGGGCACCGGATCGAAACATTTTTATCCGCGGATTTGATTGTCTTAAGTCCGGGGGTGCCTCATACCATTGAACCGGTGCGGCAGGCACAGGCGAAAAATATACCGGTAACCGGCGAGATTGAGCTGGCCTACCGGTTTTTAAAAACCCCGATCATTGCCATCACCGGCACCAATGGAAAATCGACCACCACGCTTCTTGCGGGCGAGATGTTAAAGGATGCCGGCTATGAAGTGTTTGTCGGGGGAAACCTTGGCACCCCGCTCATCGAGTTTGCGGATCAGGGCGGGACTGCGGATTTCGCCGTGGTTGAAATCAGCAGCTTTCAGCTGGATACCATTGAGACGTTTCAGCCAAGTGTGGCGGTACTTTTAAATATTACGGCCGATCACCTGGACCGGTATGACGATTTTGCCGGATATGTCCGCTCCAAGGCCCGGATTTTTGAAAACCAGGGACCGGCGGATACCGCGGTGTTAAATGCGGCCGACCCGGCCATAAAAGAATTGCTGCCGGATATCCGGGCGACTGTGCTGCCGTTTAATGCCGATGATACGGCTGTCCATGGGGCATGGCCGGCAGATGACAGTATCCGGCTTAAGCTGCCGGGAGCGGATGCGGTATGGCTGGACTGCCGGAATATTCCCCTTTTGGGGGCGCACAACCGGGAAAACATCGCTGCTGCGGCACTGGCGGCCGCTGCTGCGGGCGCGCCCATTTTCAGTATCCAGGAAACCATCAGCCATTTCCGCGGGCTTTCCCACCGGATGAGCCCGGTGGCCGCGATCAACGGGGTGCAGTTTATCGATGATTCCAAAGCTACCAACGTAGACGCCGTGGTGCGCGCGCTTGCTTCATTTTACACACCCGTGATCCTGATTTTAGGCGGCCGGGATAAAATGGGCGGCTATTTTGCCTTAAAATCGGTTTTAGCTGATCGGGTCAAGCATTTGATCGTTATGGGCGAGGCGGCGGACACGATCAAGGCCGAACTTGGGGATGCGGCGCCGATGATAAGCCATGTTTTTTCCATGACGGAGGCGGTCCGTGCGGCCTGGGAGACGGCAAAATCCGGGGATACGGTGCTGCTTTCCCCGGCATGCGCCAGTTTTGACATGTATGAGAGCTATGCCCATCGAGGCGAGGATTTTGCGGAACAGGTACGGCAATTAGGAGCAGGCGGCAATGGGTAGAAGCGAACAGAGCAGAAAAAAAGCGGCCGGGCCGTGTTTTGTTTGTGACTATACCCTGCTGGTGCCGGTGCTGCTTCTTGTGGGCATCGGGGTGGCCATGATTTACAGTGCAAGCTGTGAAATCGCGTTAAAACAGTTCGGCAATGAATACTACTTTTTTAAAAAGCAGCTCATATTTGCCGGCCTCGGGGTGATGGTCATGCTGATGATCCGGTTTATCCCCTACAGAGTCTATCGGCCGCTCACCTATTTAATTTTTATCACGGCCATTGTTTTGCTCTCCGTGCTTTTGATCAACGGGGTCGGGCACGCATCGGGCGGGGCCACCCGCTGGCTCAAGTTGAAATGGGTCTCTTTTCAGCCGACGGAATTTGCCAAACTCGCGCTGATTATCTTTATGGCCTATTCCCTGAGCAAAAAACAGGATCGGATTGAAGAATTAAATATCGGTTTTCTGCCGCATGTTTTGATCCTGTGTCTGCTATCCGGCCTTATCATCTTGCAGCCGGATTTCGGCTCCATCGCCATTATGTGGATGCTGGCCTGGGTGGTCATGTTTGCCGGCCGGGTGCGGGTGCTGCATCTTACGGTGACGATTCTGATGATCCTGCCGGTGGCGACCTACCTGATTGTTTCCTCGGAATACCGGCTGAAGCGGTTCCTCGTGTTTCTGGATCCATGGCGCTATCCGCTGGATGAGGGCTATCAGATAATTCACTCCCTTATGGCCTTCGGCTCCGGCGGGCTTTTGGGAAAAGGGTTCGGCCAAGGGTATCAGAAACTGTTTTACCTGCCCACCCCGCATACGGATTTTATCTTGTCGGTGATCGGCGAAGAGGGCGGATGGTTGTGGATTCTGATCGTACTGGGCCTTTACCTGATCATTTTGTGGCGGGGCATTGAAATCGCCCGCGCACGGACGGATTTTTTCGGCTCGCTTCTGGCCCTGGGGATCAGCGCGGCCATTGCCCTGCAGGCGGTAGTCAACATGGGGGTCAATTTGAGTCTGCTTCCGACCAAGGGGCTGACGCTTCCGTTTTTGAGTTACGGCGGCACTTCGCTTTTGATCAATATGGTTTTGATCGGAATTTTGATGAACATCGGGATGACAAGGGCCAAATGAGCAAAGGGCGGCACATAGCAAAAAACAGCGGGACCAGCGGACGTAGGCTGCGCATTGTTATTGCCGGCGGCGGCACCGGCGGGCATCTGTTTCCAGGACTTGCCATTGCCGAGGCCTTCAGGCAGCGGGCCGCAGACAGCCGGGTGTTGTTTATCACCACCGGCCGGCCGATTGAAGCCCGCGTGCTTTCCCGCACGGATTATCGGACGGCCCGGATTCCCGCGGCCGGGGTCAAGGGCAAAGGGGTGTCCGGAAAACTGGGCGCCCTGGTTAAGGTTCCTGCCGGGATTTTAGCCGCATTGGCCCTTTTTATCCGTTTCCGGCCGGATGTGGTGATCGGTATGGGCGGCTATTCCGCTGCACCGGTTATTCTGGCTGCGTGGATGATGCGTATTTTCCGGGTCATCCATGAACAGAACCGGATTCCCGGGATGACCAACCGGTTTCTGGCCAAATATGCCCATCGCATCTATGTGTCGTTTGCAGATACGGACATGGGGGGATACGCGGACAAGGTGCGGCTTACCGGAAACCCCATCCGCACCGAAATCGCCGATCAACTGTCACAAGAAAAAACATCCGGATCCGCCGGCGGCTTTACCGTGCTGATTCTGGGCGGCAGCCAGGGCGCCCATGCGATCAACATGGCGGTTTTAGAGGCGCTTTCCCGTTTAGCCGGGGCCGATACGTTCCGGTTTATCCATCAAACCGGTGAGGCGGATGTGGAGACAGTCCAGGCAGGCTATGAAAAAGCCGGCATAAAAGCCCGGGTGTCCGCATTTTTTGATGATATGGCCGCCTGCTATGCATCGGCGGATCTGACCGTATGCCGGGCGGGTGCTACGTCCGTGGCTGAAGTGGCGGCTGCCGGTCTGCCGGCCATCTTTATCCCATACCCCTATGCGGCGGACAACCATCAGTATTTTAATGCCAAAAGTCTGTCGGAGTCCGGGGCTGCCGAACTGATCGAACAGAAGGCGCTGGATGGAGCGCACCTGGCGGAGAGAGTCAACTATTATGCCAGACATGAATCGGTTCGCCGGGAAATGCAGGCCAAAATAGGCGCCTTTGCCATGCCTCAGGCGGCGGCGGAAATAGCGGCGGATATTTCCGGGGCATTGGAGAGCCGAAAGTCTAAACCCAGGGGCCGGCGCACGGTCCTGTCAATAAACTGACGGGCATCCATGTATCAAAAAAAATACCATATTTATTTTATCGGCATCGGCGGCATCGGCATGAGCGGGATTGCAGAGCTCCTGTTAAACCTGGGCTATGCCGTGTCCGGCTCGGACATTGCAGCCTCTGATGCTACCGAACGGCTGACCGGTCTGGGCGGCAAAATATATAAGGGCCATGAACCGGCGCAAGTGGATGGTGCGGATGTGGTGGTCACTTCATCGGCCATTGGAAAGGATAATCCCGAGGTCAAGGCCGCACTCGATGCCGGTATCCCGGTGATCCCGAGGGCGGAGATGCTGGCTGAGCTCATGCGGTTAAAATACAGCATTGCTGTGGCCGGTGCCCATGGCAAAACCACCACCACCTCGATCCTGGCAAGTGTGCTTGCCGAGGGCGGGCTTGATCCCACGGTGGTGATCGGCGGAAAGTTAAAGCAGATAAACACCAATGCGGTCCTGGGTCAGGGCGAATTTATCGTGGCGGAAGCGGATGAAAGCGACGGCTCGTTTTTAAAGTTTAGCCCGACCATGGCGGTGGTCACCAATATCGATCTGGAGCATCTCGATTTTTACAAAGATCTGGATACTATCAAATCCGTTTTTCTGGATTTCATCGATCGGGTGCCGTTTTACGGACTGGCGGTGCTTTGCCTGGATAATGAGCATATTCAGGAGATTATTCCGAAGCTCAAGAAACGCTATGTTACCTATGGGCTAAGCGCCCAGGCCGATATCCAGGCCTCGGATATCCGGTATGAAACGGTCCGGAGCCGATTTTCCGTTTATAGCCAGGGCCAATTGGCCGGCCAGGTGATTCTGAACCTGCCCGGTCTGCACAATATCTATAATGCCCTGGCCAGCATTGCCGTGGGTATGGAGCTTGAAATACCGTTTGAGAGGATTCAGGCGGCCCTGGAAAATTTGGCTGGCGTGCAGCGGCGGCTTGAAATTAGGGGAGAGGCAAAAGGTATCCAGATCATAGATGACTACGGCCATCATCCCACAGAAATCAAGACCACCCTGGATGCGGTGCGGAAAAGCTGGCCCGGCCGCCGCCTGAAGGTCGTTTTTCAGCCCCATCGCTACACCCGGACAAAGGTTTTGTTTGATGACTTTACCCGGTCCTTCTATCAGTCGGACCTGCTGATGCTGCTGCCGATCTATTCGGCCGGGGAGCCGGAAATCGAGGGGGTGGATCATCACCGGCTGGCTGACGGGGTGCGCCATCACGGGCATAAGGATG
Source organism: Desulfobacterales bacterium (assembly GCA_034520365.1). Taxonomy (NCBI): domain Bacteria; kingdom Pseudomonadati; phylum Thermodesulfobacteriota; class Desulfobacteria; order Desulfobacterales; species Desulfobacterales bacterium. The sequence continues at coordinate 149,489 of JAXHNP010000003.1, read as the reverse complement.
TGCTCTGCTTTGATGAAAAAGCAGCGGCGGTTTCATACCTTAAGGAAAATGCCAAAGCAGGTGATATCATCCTGACCCTTGGCGCGGGCAACGTCTGGCAGGTGGGCCAGACGCTGCTTGAGCAATTGGGGCAATCGAATGCAAGAGATAAGGGGTAGTAAGGCGGTTCATGGATAACCAGCAGGCATTCAGAGCGGCGATCAGAGAGCGGGTCAAGGGAAAGCTTGCCTTTGACGAGCCTATGGCCGCGCATACCTGGTTTCGCGTGGGCGGACCGGCAGATGTCTATGTGGCCCCGGAAAGCGCCGATGAGCTGGTTTCCCTGGTTAAGTGGCTGGCTGCGGAAAATGTTTTCTATGTGGTGATCGGCGGGGGCTCAAACCTTCTGGTCAGGGACAAAGGGGTCCGCGGGGTGGTGATTGATACGTCGGCCGGTATTAAGGGGGTATCAGTGAGCGACGAGGGAGCAGCTTCCACGGGGGTCCGGGCCATGGCCGGCGAGCACTTAAACCGGCTCTGCCGGTTTGCCATTGACAGGGGGCTTTCCGGCTTGAATTTCGCCATAGGAATTCCCGGAACCGTGGGCGGAGCGGTCATGATGAACGCGGGTACCGCTCGCGGCGCTATGGAAAACGTACTGGTCCAGGTCACGGTGTTGTTCCCGGACGGCCGCGTGGGGGCGCTCACAGAAGCCTTGCTTGAATTCGAATACCGGGGGTTAAAACTTCCTGAACATAAAGCGGCGAGCCCTTCCCCAATAATTCTGGACGCCAGCTTTCAGTTGTATCCCGCAAACCGTGATAAACTGGCGGCCGAAGCAGAGGCTTTGCTTAAACAGCGGCAGGCGGGGCAGCCCAAAGGCGGGGCGAGTGCGGGCTGTTTCTTTAAGAATCCGGAAACCGGTGAGCCGGCCGGGGCCCTGATTGATAGGGCCGGGATGAAGGGCGTGTCCTACGGGGATGCCCAGGTATCGGAAGTGCATGCCAATTTCATTTTAAACCGGGGCAGGGCCTCGGCAGCGGATATCCTGCAGCTTATGGAAAAGGTTCAGGCTGCGGTCTACGAGAAGTTTCAGGTTTTGCTTGACCCGGAGGTCAGAATTGTCGGCGATTAAGCCCGCTCGTAAGAACCGGTATAAAAAGAAAAAGGCCGCCCAAAAGGCATCTGCCCGGGGGAAGGCCGGGATATGGGCCAAGGCCCTGATTGGGGCCGCCGGCTTCTGCCTGACCGGTGTGGTTTTTATCTTCGGCTATGACGCCCTGACCCAGTGCGATTATTTCCGGGCGGAGGTCATTACGGTAACCGGCGAACACCGCCTTTCGGAGCAGGCGATCCTTGACGCGGCCGAGCTTGAATGCGGGGACAATATTTTGGCCGTTAACCTTGGCCGGGTGAGAAAGCGCCTGGTGGCAGAGCCCTGGATCAAAAATGCCGGGCTCCGGCGCGAGCTGCCGTCCCGGATAAGTATCCGGATTGATGAGCACAAGCCGCTGGCCGTGCTGGATGTGGGGAGATGCTTTTTAATCGATTACGGCGGCGATATTTTCAAAGAAGCCGCCCCGGCTGAGATGAGCGGCCTGCCGATTATCGCGGGCATTGATTATGCGGATTGGAAGTCCCCGGAGAGCCCGGAAACCAAAACCTATAGGGCGGTCATGGCCATACTGGCGGCGCTTGATAAACATGCCGGCATTTTTGGCAGCCCGGGCGTTCATGAGATTTCAGTGGATACGGAGACGGGGCTCACGCTTCTTGTCAGCACGCCGGTGGCATCCGTCCATATGGGATACGGTGCATATGAAAAGAAATTCGAGCGGCTCGGCCGGGTTTTTGCCCGGATAGAGACAGATCCCGATCTTCCGGAGATTAAGTCAATGGATGCGCATAACCCGAATCGGATGGTCGCAACCCCAATTGCCCGGAATACCAGCGAAGAAGAAAAGGAGGTCTAAGGTGAAGGGAAAGGAAGAGATTGTCGTCGGTTTAGATATCGGCACCACCAAAATCTGCGCGGTGGTGGCGGAGATGAGCGGCGGCACATTTAATATCATCGGTATCGGGAGCCATCCGTCAGTCGGTTTGCGCAAAGGGGTTGTGGTCAATATCGAATCCACCGTGGATTCGATCAAAAAGGCGGTGGAGGAAGCCGAACTCATGGCCGGCTGTGAAATCTCCGCCGTATATGCGGGCATTGCCGGCGGACACATGACAGGGTTTAACAGTAACGGCATCATCGCCATCAAGGGCGATGAGATTACCCAGTCGGATGTGGATCGCGTGATCGAGGCGGCCCGGGCGGTTGCGATTCCCATGGACCGGGAGGTAATCCACGTGCTGCCTCAGGAATTTATCGTGGACGGCGAGGGCGGTATTCATAATCCTGTGGGTATGGCGGGCGTCCGGCTTGAGGCCAAAATCCATATCGTGACCGGCGCCGTGACCTCGGCCCAGAACATCGTTAAATGCGCCAATAAGGCCGGGCTGGATGTCTGCGATATCATCCTGGAGCCGATTGCCTCCTGCGAGTCGGTACTAACCGCTGAGGAAAAAGAGGTGGGCGCCGCACTGGTGGATATTGGCGGCGGCACCACAGATCTGGCGGTTTTTAACGGAAACAACATCAAGCATACCTTTGTCCTCTCACTGGGCGGCAACAATATGACCAATGATATCTCCGTGGGCCTGCGCACCCCGATGGCCGAGGCCGAACGGATAAAACTCAAATACGGCACCTGTATCGCGGACCAGGTCGGAAATGATGAAACCATCGAGATTTCCGATCTTTCCGGCCGGGGCGGCCGGAAACTGCCGCGTCAGATACTGGCGGAAATCCTGGAGCCCCGGGTGGAGGAGATTTTTACCCTTATAAAGCGCGAGCTTTACCGGGCTGGCATGAAGAATGCCGTCTCCTCCGGGCTGGTGCTGACAGGCGGGGCATCCCTTTTGGAAGGGATCACCGATATTGCGGAATCCGTTTTCGAACTGCCGGTGCGCATCGGCCGGCCCCAGGGTGTTGCCGGGCTGGTGGATGTGGTGAACAATCCCATGTATGCCACGGGCGTCGGCCTGGTGCTCTATGGGGCCAAAAATCAAGAAAAGAAGAAATTCCGGATTCGGGACAACAATATATTTAATCGGATCATGAAGCGCATGAAAACCTGGTTTAAGGAAATCATTTAATCCATATGAAAATATTTCAAACCCGAAACAGCATAAGGAGGTGAACCCATGAACTTTACCTATGTGGACAATGACAATTCAGCCAAAATCAAAGTAATCGGGGTCGGCGGTGGCGGCAACAACGCCATTAACAACATGATCGACGCAAGCCTTGAAGGGATCAAATTCATTGCGGCCAATACCGACGCCCAGGCCCTGGCCAATGCCAAGGCCAACACCAAGATTCAGTTGGGCGAGGCCCTGACCCAGGGACTCGGTGCCGGGGCGGATCCCAACATCGGCCGGGAGGCGGCCATCGAATCCACCGAACTGATCCGGGAGGCGCTGGGCGACAGTCATATGGTGTTTATCGCCGCCGGCTTAGGCGGCGGCACAGGCACCGGCGCCGCACCGGTGATTGCCGAGATATGCAAGGAACTCGGCGCATTAACCGTGGCCGTGGTCACCAGACCGTTTGCTTTTGAGGCCAGAAAGCGCACCCGCCACGCCGATGAGGGGATTGCCAAGTTAAAGGAGGTGGCGGATACGGTCATTACCATTCCTAACGATCGACTGCGGGGGCTTGCGTCCAAGAAAGCCACCCTGATCGAGATGTTTAAGAAGGCCGATGAAATCCTGCATCATTCGGTAAAAGGGATCACGGATCTCATTATGCATCCCGGCCTGATCAACCTGGATTTCGCGGATGTAAAGACCACCATGTCCAAGGCGGGTATGGCCATCATGGGCATCGGCCGGGCGAGTGGAGAGAACCGGGCCCTGGAGGCGGCCGAGCGGGCCATTTCCCATCCCCTCTTAGAGGACAATTCCATTGTGGGCGCCCGCGGGGTGTTAATGAACATCACGTGCAGCTCCGAGCTGACCATGGAAGAGACCATGGAGGCGTCCGACCGGATCTATAATGAGATTAACAATGAGGATGTGGAGCTTATCTGGGGAACCGCGGTGGACGATTCTCTGGGCGATGAGATGCGGGTTACCGTTATCGCCACCGGCATCGGGGATCGGGACATGCAGCATGTAAAGGACAACATCCACAGGTTTCCGTCAGACGGCTTCAAACCGCGCGGCAAGGTCCGGGATTTGACCGATGAAGAATTGAAACTGGATGATTACGATATTCCAACGGTCATCCGCAACGAGGCCAGCCGGCAGAAAGGCGGCAACGGCAATGGCAACGGCGATGGTCAGAAATCCGGTTTTGGCGAAAAAATCGGCCGAAAGGCCAAAAAGGACGGTACCCATAACAGCAGCTTCAACTATGATACGGATTTGGATATCCCCACATTTCTGCGCCGGAAGGCGGATTAACGACTAGTATGATATAAAGGCGCGGCGCTCTGTTTTACTGGTTCATTTCTATATTTAGATGCACTTTTGCGGGTTCCGGGTTTAAAGATGACCATGCCCCGGCGGTTTCAGTGTTCAGACGGCGGACTCTAACCGGTCTTTTTCCGACCATCTGAAACCTGAAGCCGTCGGTCGGTCATGGGGCGGCTGTTTTGTGTTGCCGCATATCCCTCCGAAAGGCTTCATTCCATTTAAATCGGGCGATTTTTCGCGTGTGCCGCCCAAGCCCATCCGGCCTGCCCGATCTTGGGATCTTGGCCATTGCGACAGGTCCGGCTCATTAAAAAGGGACAAAAGTCCTTGACAAACACCTCCTAACTTAATAGGAAGGGTACCTTAATTTTTTGCAATTGAACGACTGGCAGGTTCGGCGTCTAATCAACCTTCAAATGCCGTGAAATGAGCAAATGTTGATGGAGCTGGCCGCCCGCCATACGGATGAATCAGCCATACTGATAAATCAGATAGATATACCGGATAAATATAAAATATAAATAGACGGATGAAAAGTCGGTTTTGGGCTGTTGAAAGGAATCAAATCGCATGACTTCGAAAAAAGAATTGAAATTGGCGTATGGGATTCTTGTCGCCTGTTTGGTGGTCGGATTGTTGGGGTATAGCGTACTTCCGGCGAAATCACCGGAATCTCCGATCCGTAAAATGTATAAGACGACAGGCGGGGATGTGCTGTTTGACCATCAAAGCCACAGCGACAACTACGGGCTTTATTGCGAAGACTGCCACCATGCCTACCGGGAATTAGAAAAAGAGATGCCGGATTCATGCGGCCGGTGCCATCAGCCGGATGGCAAATATCAGCCGGCATTGGGCGACAAGGGCATGTTCAAGCACGACGCCCATGCCCAGGAATACGGCCTGTACTGCAATGACTGCCACCATAACTATCAGCAGGGCGATCCGGAACCGCCCCAGCACTGTACCGCGTGCCATCAGCGGGGGATGGGCGATGACATGATGCCCGGCCGGAAGGATGCCTTCCATCAGCAGTGTATCGGATGCCATGAGGATTTTGGGGTGATGCCGGGGAAAACCGATTGTGCCGGCTGCCACGCGCCCAGAAACCGGACCGAGGCATTTCATGATCAATGCATGAACTGCCATGAGGATTTCGGCGTCGGCCCGACCCAGTCGGATTGTAATCAGTGTCACGGGTATTAGCCGGTAGAGCTTGCCGCGAACGCTCCATATATCTGCAAACCGCATAACACGGTTAAAGGGTAATCCATGAAAAGATCGTTTTTTGGCTTTATTAAACCGAAACTGACATATTCGGCCATTACGGATGCAGCAGCTGAACCGGCCGCCGTGCCGGCATCCAGGGAAATCCAGCTGCTTCTGGACACACCGCTTGAAAGGGCACAGGATTTGATGCTCTCTGTCGGGGAACAGGTGAAAGCCGGCCAGCGCATCCAGGTCACCCAGACGGCCGAAGACTATGCCCTGGCCAGTCTTTCCGGCCAAGTCTCCGAAATAACGCCTTTTTTGGGCATGATGCAGGCAGAGATGGCCGCCGTATCGATTACTGTGGATTCAGAGGCGCATCAGGTGGCCGATGATGAATTCAAGCAAATCAGCAAAATGCCCACACTTGAGAATGCGACCCGGTTTCTGCATGGACTTCCCGGAAAACCGGATTTTTCCCCATTTTTTGATCCTGACCGGCGAATCAAGGCCATTGTGGTGCTGGGCACGGATCAGGATCTGCCTTCAATTACCAACCAGTATTTTGTCAAAACCCGCATTGAATCCATAAAAACCGGCATTGATATTCTGCGCAAAATGACCGGCATCCAGAATGTTATCCTGGCCGCCCCCGAACATTTGGTGCAGGTGGCCGGCGCCGCCGGAGCAGGGGTGAAAACCGTGGATTCGGAATACCCGGCCGCCAACCCCGAACTGATCATAAGACATATGCTGGCTGGTGAGTTAAAAGGCGGGGATGCGGCCCCCCAGGCGGATGCGGCGTTTTTTTCGGCGGAGGCGGTAGCCGCCATCGGTGCGGCGTTTAACACGGGCGAGCTGCCCATGGAGAAACTGTTCACATTTATTCCCAAAAACGGGACTAAACGTCTGGTGTCCGCGCCCATCGGCACCCCGCTCAAGGATGTCCTGGAGACCTTTAACGAATCGGTCCGGGAAGGCGACCGGATCATTTTCGGCGGCCCTATGACCGGGGTTGCGGTCTATTCAACGGCGCATCCGGTTCAGGCGGATACGGATACGATCATGGTTCAGGACGGGGCTTTGATCCCCGAGACAGCCGATGTGGCCTGCATTAACTGCGGGGAATGCGTCCGCGTCTGTCCGGTCAACATTCCGGTCAACATTTTAGTCCGGCTGCTGGAAGCCGAACAGTATGAGGCGGCAGCAGCGCAGGCCGATCTGGATGCGTGCATTGAATGCGGCCTGTGTGCGTTTGTCTGTGAAACCCGGATTCCCATTTTTCAACACATTAAACTGGCCAAACATACGTTGGAGCAGATGAAAGCGGAGGAAAGCCATGGCTGAGTCCATCAAACTGACCGTTTCCCATGCCCCGTTCTGGCATAATGGCAGTCAGATTTCCGTTAAGAATTATAATATTCTGGCAGTCACCCTCCTGGCAGTGATTCCCGGCCTCTTGCAATACGGCCTCCCTGCCTTGTCCGTGGTGGCCTTATCGATTTCCTCGGCCATGTTATGGGAGCTGGCCATGAACTATTTGACCCGCCGGCCCGTTTCAATCGGTGATGGAAACGCCGCGCTTTTGGGGATGCTGTTTGCCATGATGCTGCCGGCCACCACCCCCTGGTGGGTTGTAATTGTGGGGACCTTTTTTACCATTGTCATCGGCAAGCAGATATACGGCGGCCTTGGCGGCAACCCCTTTCATCCCGCTGTGCTGGCCGCGGCCGTGCTGATGCTGTCCTGGGGCGGCTATTTTGATTTTAACGAGGCGCTGGTCAATTATCAGTTTGACTTCAACCCAATCTATCCGCTGGTTCTGGTTAAATCTTTTGGCGCCGGGGCTGTGGACGGATTCAGTAACGCTGATCTGCTGCTCGGCCGCCAGGTCGGCGGCATCGGCACCTCCTTTGGGCTGGGCCTTGTTATCGCCGGCATCTATCTGATGCTGCGGGGCTATATCCGCTGGGAAATTGCCATTTCATTTATTGCCGGGATGTTTGTCACCGCTTTTTGCTTCCATCAGGCCAATCCGGATGTCTATGCCAGCGGCAGCTTTCATCTGCTGACGGGCTATTCCCTGTTCGGGGCTTTTTTCCTGGCCACCGAGGATTCCTCCTCACCGGTCAATTTTATTCCCATGTTGATTTATGGAGCGCTTGGCGGGTTTTTGACGGTGCTGATCCGCAATATCGGTACCCATGTTGACGGGGTAATTTTTGCCATCCTGGTCATCAACCTGGCCAATCCATTAATCGATAAAATCAGACCCAAGACCTCCCGAAAGGTGATCAATTATGCGTGAAATGGTAAAAATGGTCATCGTGCTGACGTTGCTCAGCAGTTTATCCGGCGGCCTGCTGGCGGCCATCCGCAATAATACGCAGGACCGGATCGACAGTCAGGTGCTGAAGTTTGTAAAGGGCCCGGCCATTCAAAGAATAATGGAAGGTGCCGCTAATAACCCCATTGCGGATCGATTCGCGATCCAAATCGATGATACGAAAAAAAACTTTTTCGTGGGGGTATTTGACGGCGAGCCCAAAGTTGTGGCGTTTGAGACCAAGGGCAGCGGTTATGGCGGCGATGTGGGTGTTATGGTGGCCGTAAATGTTGAAACCGGAAAAATACGCGGGGTCAGCGTCACCACGCATAATGAGACGCCGGGTCTCGGGGCTCGGGTGGAAACGGATGAGGATTTCAAAAGCCAGTTCCAGGGCGTGCCCATTGGGTCTCAACCCAAGGTCAAACCGGACGGCGGCAATATCACGGCCTTATCCGGCGCCACCGTTACTTCCCGTGCGGTATGCAAGGCGGTTAGCCGGGCGGGGGAGCTTTTTGAGAGGGTGAAGCCGAAAATTTCAGAAAAGCTGTCAACTTTTTCCGGATAAAGGAAAGCAAAAATTATGGCAAAAACACTGGCTCAGGAATTTACCAAAGGCTTATGGGAAGAGATCCCGCCGTTTCGACTGGTGCTCGGGCTGTGCCCGACGCTGGCGGTCACCAAATCCGTTCAAAACGGCATAGGAATGGGAATAGCTACCACATTTGTGCTGGTTTTTTCTAATTTACTGGTTTCACTCCTGCGGGATGTTATTCCCTCAAAGATACGCATTGCCTGTTTTATCATTATTATTGCGACCTTTGTAACTGTCGTCGAACTCTTGATGCAGGCCTTTGCCTATCCGCTCTATCTTCAGCTGGGAATCTTTATTCCCCTGATCGTTGTCAACTGCATCGTGCTCGGCCGGTCCGAGGCATTTGCCTCAAAGAATAAGCCGGTGTACGCCATCGCAGACGGCCTTGGCATCGGCGTTGGCTTCACCCTGTCTCTGGGCGTTCTGGGAGCGGTCCGGGAAGTCCTGGGCGAGGGAACCTTTTACGGTATGCAGGTTTTTGGATCGTCCTTTGAACCCTTTACCTTTATGGTCGAGGCGCCGGGGGCGTTTGTCTGCTTAGGCCTGTTGCTCTGCTTGATGAATCTTGCCGGCAGTCGATAAACCGGTTGCATAAGTACAAACAGGAGTCGAGGTTATGGGCGATATTTTTGTTCTGATTATCAGTTGTATCTTTATCAACAACATCCTGCTGGCTCAGTATCTGGGCGTCTGCCCCTTTATGGGGACCTCCAAAAAAATGGAGACAGCGGCAGGCATGGCCATGGCGGTGATATTTGTAATGGTGCTGGCAGCGGTCATCACCTGGATTATCAACACCTATTTTCTGGTCACCCTTGGTATTGAATTTTTACGCACCATTGCATTTATTCTGGTCATTGCCTCACTTGTCCAGTTTGTGGAGATGTTTCTCAAAAAAAGCATTCCCGCCCTTTATGCCGGCCTTGGCATATTTCTGCCATTGATCACCACCAATTGTTCGGTTATGGGCGTTTGTCTCATCAATATTCAGGAGGAAAATACATTTGTACAAGCCCTTATTTCCGCAATTGCCTATGCCATTGGCTTCGGGCTGGCGCTGATCCTGTTTGCCGGCGTGCGAGAGCGCGTTATGCTGGGAAGGGTGCCCAAACCTTTGCAGGATACCTCTATTGGATTGGTGACAGCGGGTATCATTTCCCTGGCCTTTTTTGCCTTCAAGGGAATGGTGTAACGGGCCGCTACTATCCTGACCGGGTTATTTTGAATAATTACTAATTAAGATTCTGTTAAGATCAGACTTCAATGTTTCTAAATATAAAGAGGTAAGTTGTGCTTGAATCCGTTCTTTTTACCCTGGGACTCGGTTTAATCATCGGGCTGGCATTAAGCTTTGCTTCCCGTATTTTTTATGTCTATGAAGACCCCCGAATTGCCAAGGTCGAGAATCTTTTGGCCGGGGCTAACTGCGGGGGGTGCGGGTATACCGGATGCTCCGCGGCGGCAGAGGCGATTGTCAACGGCGAAGCCCCGCCTACGGTATGTATGCTGACGAGCTCGGAAAATATTTACGAAATTGCATCAACTATGGGCCTTGAGGCCGGGTCCGCCGAACCCTTGAAATCCTTTAATGATTGTGACGGCGGAGCTCGGGCCACCGACCGGTTCTATTATGACGGCCTAAACCGCTGCAGGGCCGTGGCAGCCATGTATGGGGGCAAACGGGACTGCAGCATAGGGTGCCTCGGGTTTGGCGACTGCATTCGGGCCTGCAAATTTGATGCGATTCATATGGGCGAAAAAAACGGCTATCCGGTCGTGGACAAGGAAAAATGCGTGGGCTGCGGCGCCTGTGAGAGGGTCTGCCCGAAGCCGATTCTGGAAGTGCGCACCATGAGCCAGCGGCTGCTGCATTTAAATGCCGCAGATGATGCGCTTGCCCCCTGCACCCAGACCTGCCCTGCTGAAATCGATATTCCCCTATACATTCAGCATATTAAAAACGGCGAATATGAAGCGGCGGTCAATACCATCCGTGAGCGAAACCCCCTGCTTTTGGCCTGCGGCCGGGTATGTCCGCATCCCTGTGAATCCTGGTGCCGCCGCGGGATTGAAGACAATCCGGTGGCCATTAACCATTTGAAGCGGTTTGCCGCCGATTATGAAATGAACTCCGGCAAGCGGATTCCCATTGATAAGGCCCCGGATACCGGAAAACGGGTGGCGGTTATCGGCGGCGGGCCGGCCGGGTTGAGCTGCGCCTACTTCCTGCGCAGGGCCGGCCATTACGCCAGCATTTTTGAGGCCATGCCCAAGATGGGCGGTATGCTGCGATACGGCATCCCGGAGTACCGGCTGCCCAAAAAAGTGCTTGATTGGGAGATTGACGGCATCCTGAATCTGGGCGTGGAATACCATACCAATGTCCGCCTGGGGCGGGATTTTGAATTCGGCGCCCTGATTGCGGCCGGGTTTGACGCCGTATTCTTCAGCATCGGCGCTTGGAACGATTATCAGCTGAATATCCCCGGCGAGAATTTGGCCGGCTGTTATACCGGCATTGATTTTCTTGCCCGTATCGGAAACGATGAGCCGGTTCCGATTGGTAAGCGGGCCGCAGTCATCGGCGGGGGCAATACCGCCATCGATTGTGTGCGCACCCTTGTGCGCGCGGGATGTGAAAAGGTTTACCTGGTGTACCGGCGGACAAGAAATGAAATGCCGGCCAATGAGGTTGAGATTGTCGCAGCGGAAGAAGAGGGGATCGAGTTTGTCTTTCTGGCCTCGCCCAACCGGGTGGTGGGTGATGATGATGAAGAACGGGTAACCGGCCTTGAATATTTGAAAATGGAGCTGGGAGAGCCGGATGCCAGCGGCCGGCGCCGGCCGGTCGCCATTGAAGGCTCAGAGACGGTTTTGGATGTGGATATGATCATTACCGCCATTGGGCAGTCCCCCTCAGCCGAATTCCGGGGGAAAGGGGACCGGCTGGATGATATTTCCTGGACCCGGTGGAATACCTTTGAGGTGGATCCGGCCACCCATCAGACCAATGTCCCGTATATTTTCGCTGCCGGCGATGCCGCCACCGGGCCGGCGCTGGTGGTGGATGCCATCGGCGGCGGCCGGAAAGCCGCCCGCTCCATCGACCTGTTTCTAAGGGGCAAGCCGGTGGCGCCTCAGCCTAAGGCGATTTTGAATAAGCATATCCAAGAGACGCTTTTTGATTCGGTTCCCGGGGTGGAAAAGTCAAAGCGGGTGGAAATGCAGGAACTGCCGGTGGCTGAGCGGATTAAAACTTTTGAAGAAGTGGATCTGGTCATCAGCGAGGCGAATGCGCTGTCCGAAGCCGGCCGGTGTTTGAACTGCTGCCGTCTCTGCTATAATCCGGATCATCAGGCCGCCTAGAGGTATGATCTATGGCCGAATCAACCGAACAAGAGCGGAAAAAAGTGGAAAATGAGCTCAGTCGACTGGACCGCGAGGTGCATGCCATGGACGCGAAACTTCGGGCCTATCTGGCGGATCGTCAGAACAAGCCCCATCCGCGCCATCATGATTTGGTCGAGAAAATTCAGCTCTACCGGATTCCGCCGGCGATTTCAACCAAGCACCTGGAAACCCTGCTGGATAATCTGCAGTGGAAGGTCTTTTATCATAGAAAGGCCTGGCAGCAGCTGTGGGAAAACGCGGAGGCCGCCTATCGTCAGGGCCGGGCATTTGGCAGCACCACACCCGGGGAGCCGGCCCATGCGGCTGAATCCGGCAAATCATCCCGATCTTCCCTGCATTCCTACTATGAACTTCAGCAGCAGAAGCTAAATGAACTGGGCGCCGGCATCCAGGAGTCTGAAGCGGAATTTGAAAAACGGATTAAAAACCGCTACCAGGAACTATCGCGAAGCAAGGGCGATGACCAGGATATCGTCCTGACCTTTGATAAAAACAAGAAGAAATGTACCCTTGAACTCAAGCGGAAGGGTTAAAGTAAGTGACATCGCCTCTGTATCAGGGTAGATCATTGAATTGGCTGTCACCCGGACCTAAATGGCAATAGCGTGCAGCTGCCGAATCGCCCAGGCCATGTCCGGTGCCAGAGGCGCCTCGATAAAAACCGGCGCGCCGGTATCCGGATGCGCAAACGTCATCTGCCATGCATGGAGCATCTGGCGGTGAACCCCGGCGATTACCTGTCTTAGCATTGGATCTCCCTGCAGAAATTTATGCGGCCGTTTTATTCCGTAAACCGCATCCCCGATGATCGGGCATTTGATCGCCGCGCTATGAACCCGGATCTGATGGGTTCGCCCGGTCTTTATGACGTATTCCATAAGCGCTGTCCGTTCAAAGCGGGTTTTGACCCGCCAGCTGGTTTCCGCGGATCGGGCCCGGCTGTATCGGGTAGCAGACATCTTTTTCCGGTTTACTGTGTGCCGCCCGATGGGCAGATCAATGCGCCCGGCCTCGGTTTCCGGTTGCCCGTAGACCAAACCGAGATATTTTTTTTCAATGCTGCGCGCCTTAAACTGGGCGGCGAGGTGGCGAAATGCGCTCTTTGTTTTGGCGACAATGAGGATGCCGGAGGTGTCTTTATCCAGCCTGTGCACAATGCCCGGCCGGCCGGGAGTGTCCCCGATGCCGGCAAGTTCCGGCCGATAGTGGATGAGCGCATTGGCAAGTGTCTGCCGGTAATGGCCGGGAGCCGGATGGACGACTACGCCCGGGGGCTTATTAAGGGCGAGGCAGGCGGCATCTTCAAAAAGAATATCTAAGGAAATGGCTTCCGGCAGCAGGATTTCGGCGGCTGGGTCAGGGACTACCGGGATCATTCCGGTCACATGATCGCCTGAAGCCGGTTTAAAAGCCGGTTTGCGCGGCTGGTTATTGACCTGGATGGCGCCTTCCCGGATCAGCCGGCTGACGGCATTTCGGGAAAGTTCAGGGTGTCTGTCGGAAATAAGCGTATCCAGGCGAATGCCGACTTCCGATAAGGTGATGGTAAAATCAATTGACCATGACTTGGCCATAAAAGGGGTCAAAGAAAGTTAGTGCACTGCTTTAAACAAAGACTCGATTTCATCCCAAACAATATTTTCATCGCTGTTTTTGGCTGTGCAGAGTTCCCGCAAAAGCAGGCCCTTGGCCGTATCCAGCAGTTTGCGCTCCCCAAACGAGAGGTCCTTGATCAATTTTAACAAAAACAAGTCCCTGAAGACTTCGGCCACGTCATAGAGCGAACCGGTCTTGATTTTGTCCATGTACTCTTTGTAGCGACGGTTCCATGTCTGGTTGTCAAAGATGTCATCCTTTTTCTGCTGCAGAATCGAATAGATTTCATGGATTTTGTCTTCCGGAATGACTTCCCGGAGTCCGACGGAATCGACATTCATGGTCGGGATCATGATCACCATGCCATTATCCAGGATCTTCATGATGTAGAAATCATGTTTGGCCCCGTTGATGGTTCGGCTCTCGATGGATTCGATCCGGCCGACGCCATGGGCCGGATATACCGCCAGATCCCCCACTTGAAAAGATTTTGATTTAAACGTTTCTTTTTGTACTTCCGCTTTTTTCGCCATAATATCACCAATATATATTTAATATTTTATCATTCTGGAACATAAAAAATATATATACCATTTTTCAGGCAGGCATTCAACAAAAAAAGGGATTGACGAAAAACCTTCGCCAATCCCTTTTTCAGCATTTATACAGGGTCCAGGGACCCGAAGAATCAATTACAGAAGGAAGGGCACCATCAGCAGGGCCACAACATTCAGGATCTTGATCATCGGGTTAATGGCCGGACCGGCGGTATCTTTGTACGGGTCGCCGACGGTGTCACCGGTGACCGCGGCCTTATGGGCATCACTGCCCTTGCCGCCGAAGAAGCCATCTTCGATGTATTTCTTGGCATTGTCCCATGCCGCACCACCGGTAGTCATGGAGATAGCCACAAAGATCCCGGTGACGATGGAGCCGATCAGAAGACCGCCCAGCGCCACTTTGCCCAGCAGGAAGCCGACCAGGAGCGGGGCCACAACCGGCAGCAGCGCGGGAATCATCATTTCCTTCAATGCGTGCTTGGTCACAATGTCCACGCAGTTGCTATAATCCGGTTTGGAAGTGCCTTCCATAATGCCCGGGATTTCCCGGAACTGGCGGCGAACTTCGTCAACCACCGCGCTGCCGGCGCGTCCCACCGCCTGCATGGCCATGGAGGCAAACAGGAACGGCAGCAGACCGCCGATGAACAGGCCGATGATCACGTTCACATCGCTTAAATCAAAAGCGATATTTTGTACCGCTTCACCGGAGATTTCCGCCGCATGCTTGGCACGCAGGACAAACTCCTGGGTGTAGGCGGCAAACAGCACCAGGGCCGCCAGTCCGGCAGATCCGATAGCATAGCCTTTGGTCACGGCCTTGGTGGTGTTGCCCACCGCGTCCAAGGGGTCGGTGACCGCGCGCACGCTGTCATCGAGCCCGGCCATTTCGGCAATGCCGCCGGCGTTATCCGTGATCGGGCCATAGGCATCAATGGCGATAACCATACCGGTCATGGAGAGCATGGCCACGGTGGCGATCGCGATGCCGTATAGGCCGGCGAATCCATAGGAGATGCCGATAGCCAGGCAGATGGTCAGAACCGGTGCTGCGGTGGACTGCAGGCTGACCGCCAGGCCGGCAATGATGTTGGTGCCGTGGCCGGTGGTTGAAGCTTCCGCAATGCCCTTAACCGGTTTGTATGTACCCGTATAGTATTCGGTGATAATAACGATGATAACGGTCAGTGCCAGGCCGACCAGCGCGGAATAGTACAGGTTAATGGCCGGGATGCCGTTCATGTCAGTCAACAGTCGGGTGGTGACAAAGTAGAACGCGATGGCAGCCAGAATGGCGGCCCCGAACATTCCCTTATAAAGCGCGCCCATGATGTATTCGCTCTTGCCCAGGCGGACAAAGAAGGTGGCGATAATGGAGGCGATAATGGAGACCGCGCCCAGGACCAGCGGGAAATGAACCGCCATGACGTTGTCTGAGAAAAGCAGCGCACCCAGCAGCATAGCGGCCACAACGGTAACCGCGTAGGTTTCAAAAAGGTCTGCGGCCATACCGGCGCAGTCGCCCACGTTGTCGCCCACGTTGTCAGCGATGGTGGCCGGGTTCCGGGGGTCGTCTTCGGGAATGCCGGCTTCGACCTTGCCCACCAGATCAGCGCCAACATCCGCACCCTTGGTGAAGATACCGCCGCCGAGACGGGCAAAGATGGAGACCAGGCTGCCGCCGAAACCCAGGGCAACCAGGGGTACGACCAGGTCGACCAGGGCTGTGTCAGGGGGCATGGCAGCGGTCATATAGGTGAAAAAACCGGCAATCGAGGTCAGCGCCAGGCCTGCCACCAGCATGCCGGTCACAGAGCCGCCCTTGAAGGCCAGGCTGAGGCCTGCGGCCAGTCCGGTTTTGCAGGCCTCGGCCACCCGGACATTTGCCAGAACCGATACCCGCATGCCGATATAGCCGGCTAAAAATGAGGCCACCGCGCCCACCAAAAAACCAACACCGGTTTTGGCGCCCAGGCCGAAGAAAATAACAATAAAAATAACAATACCAACAATCGCCATGCTTTTGAGCTGCCGGTTCAGGTAGGCAACCGAGCCTTCCTGAATGGCGCTGGCGATTTCGCCCATCTTGGCATCACCGGTGGGGGCGCCTTTGATCGCGCCCGCCACAATCAGCGAATAAAGAATGCCAATAACTCCGACGATTGTGCAAGTTAGCGGAATATTACTCAATATCCATTCCATGTTAACCCTCCCTTAACTAATTAGTTAATAAATAAAACAAAGTTAAACGTTAATTGAAGCGGTTCATACCTTCGTTGACGTCATACATTAGAATTGTCCTCACAGCTTCCGCTGCTTTATCCAGTATCGGTTCAAGCCCCCGCCGTTCTTGAGCGGTAAAGTTTCCGAGGACATAGTCACTGACGTCCACCGGTCCCTCGGGGCGGCCGATACCGATTTTCATCCGGGGAAAATCCCCGCTTCCAACGGCATCGATGATAGACCTTAAGCCATTATGTCCTCCATGCCCTCCTTTCGCTTTGATTTTAATGTTTCCGTAACCCATATCAATATCATCATGGATCACCAGCAGATGACCCAAATCTATTTGAAAAAAATTGGCGGTCCGGCTTATTGGCAGTCCGCTGCGGTTCATATACGCCATGGGCTTTAACAGGATGACCTCCATTGGGCCGATTTTTCCACGGCCGTATTCCGCGTCAAATTTTTTTTGCCGGCTCAACGCCACATGGTTGGCCCCGGCCAAATGATCAATGACCATGAACCCCGCATTGTGGCGGGACCACCCATATTTTCGGCCGGGATTGCCCAGGCCGGCGATTAACCATGGGCGAATGGGTGTCATTTTCCGAAAAAGTAACCGGCGTCCGCAAAAAAAGCCGGCAAGTGGCTATTCCTCTTCAACTTCGCCGCCGGCTTCCGCTTCACCTGCTTCACCTTCTTCGCCTTCTTCAAGTTCTTCACCCTCGGCCTCGGGCTCTTCCTCACGTTCCATGGCCGGGCTGACCACGGTCAGGATGGTGAAGTTCGTATCATAGGGGATTTCAATTTTTTCGCCCAGGTCGATATCTTCCACATGAACCGAGTCCCCCACATCCAGATCGGTGATGTCGATTTCCACCTGTTCAGGGATATCACCGGGCAGACAGGAGACTTCGAGTTCACGGCGGATGATCTGTACGATGCCGCCTTCTTCAACTCCCTTTGAGGTCCCTGTGGTCACCACCGGCACCGTGGTGGTGATTTGCTGGTCCATTTTGACCTCATAAAAGTCGAGGTGCAGGTACTTGAACTTAACCGGGTCGATCTGCAGCTCTTTGATCATGACCGTCTTTTTGTCCCGGCTGCCGTTTTCGATATTAAGATCCAGCAGGGCCTGGCTAGGGCTGACTTTATTCAGCAGAACTTCCATTTCATGGATGTTCACGGATAAAGGCACGCTGTTGTCAATGTTTGCCCCATACAGCACGGCCGGTATGTTACCCTCCCGGCGAAGGGTCCGGGCAATGCCTTTCCCGGTTTTTTCACGTCGTTTTGCGGTTATTTGATGTCGATCCAATATTTATCGCCTCCATTAAAAGTTATTCGTCTTAAACAAACAGGGATGTGACAGAGTCGCCGGTATGACTGCGGATGATGGCCTCTCCGAAAAGGTTGGCAATGGAGAGGACTTTAATCTTATCGCAGGCAATCCCCTGATCCGAGCGCGCGATGGTATCCGTCACCACCACCGAGGAAAGCGCGCATTCATTGATCCGATCAATCGCCGGCCCTGAGAGCACCGCGTGAGTACAGCAGGCATGGACTTCGCACGCCCCGAATTCTTTGACGGCATTGGCGGCCTCAGTCAGGGTGCCCGCGGTATCCACCATATCGTCTAAAATGATGGCCTTTTTGCCTTCCACATGGCCGATCACCGCCATGGCTTTGGCCTTGTTCGGGGCATCCCGGCGCTTGTCGATAATGGCCAGTTCGGCTTCAAGCCGTTTGGCAAAGGCTCTGGCCCGTTCCACGCCGCCAGCGTCCGGCGATATAATCACCATATCGTCTTGAAAATGGTTGTTCATGTAATCAATCAGCACCGGCGCGGCAAAGAGGTTGTCCACCGGGGTGTTGAAAAAGCCCTGAATCTGGCCGGCATGCAGATCCATGGTAATAATCCGGTTCGCCCCGGCGGTAGTGAGTAAATCCGCCACCAGCTTGGCGCTGATCGGCACCCGGGGCGCGACCTTTTTGTCCTGGCGGGCGTAGCCGAAATAGGGAATGACTGCGGTGATTCGCCTGGCCGAGGAGCGTTTGAGCGCGTCAATCATCAGCAGCAGTTCAACCAGGTTGTCATTGACCGGGGTGCTGGTGGATTGAATGACAAAGACATCCTTGGCCCGGACATTTTCATTGATCTCAATCTGAATCTCCCCGTCGCTGAAGCGTTTGACCTCGGCTCCGCCAAGGGTGCGGTTCAGATATTTGGCAATGGCTTTGGAAAGTAACGGATTGGAGTTTCCGGCAAATATAATGTAATCGTTTTCCACTGTCATTTTCTCGATTGCCTGTCCTCTGATTTGGCTGGGGCGGGAGGATTCGAACCTCCGAATGCAGGAACCAAAATCCTGTGTCTTGCCGCTTGACGACGCCCCAGCAAGCCCGTTTGTGATAAATTGGCATTTCAGCCGGTCCGCAGCTTCGTAAGAAAGACATCCCAATGTGCGTACCCGGCCTTAATGTCGGCGCAGGCCTTATGGGCATCTTCCGGGTTAGGGTAAATGCCGAATACCGACGACCCGCTGCCGGACATCAATGCGCCGGCGGCTCCCTCGCCCAGCAAAACCGTTTTTGCATGGGCGATTTCCGGGTTCATGGCAAATGCCGGCGGCTCCAGATCATTGTGAAGGAGCGCCGGAATTTCCTTTTTCCGGATATGCCTAAAAATAATTTGTGTATTGATTTTTTTGGATTTTGTCAATCCAAAATTCAACCTTTGATACACCTCACCGGTTGAAAGCGGTTTGCCCGGATAGATCAGGACGACCGGGCTTTCGGATAAATTATCAAACGGGGTTAAATCCTCCCCGATGCCCATGGCCAGTGCCGGTCGGCCATAAATGAAAAAGGGCACATCCGCCCCGATGCGGCCGGCCAGAGTCATTAGCGCCGCCTTATCCAGTGGTTGTTGATAGTGATTATTTAGGGCCGTTAACATGGCGGCCGCATTGCTGCTGCCGCCGCCTAATCCGGCGCCCACGGGGATTTTCTTATCGATAGAAACGGTAAGGGCGTCGGTTCGGCCGATGGCCTGAAAAAATGTCCGGGCGGCTTTTAAGACGAGGTTGGCCTCATCTGACGGCACATCCGCATGATTGCAGCTAAGTCGGGTGACGGGGGGTTGAAATTCGATCCGGAGGGTATCATGCAGATCAATCAGGCACATGACTGTGATCAGTTCATGATACCCGTCCGGTCGTTTTCCGGTTATTTCAAGGTATAGGTTCACCTTTGCAAAGGATTTGATCTCCATGGGGGCCTATACCGTAGCGTTGAAACAATTTTTATTTGGCCATTTTGATCACGATATAGCCGCGCTGGGCGCGCTTGATATAGAACTGTAAGGTCTCGCCTTTTGCCACTTCTTCGACTATGGCCTCATAATCCGAAACCGATTCAACCGGCTGATGATTTATCTCTTTAATAATATCGCCTTTGCGGATACCGGCTTGCCCGGCTTTGCTGTCTGCGGCCACGTTGACCACGATGACCCCGGCCCGGCTGTCCAGGTTGAATCGTTCCGCCATATTCGGGGAAATATTGGAGACCTCGATGCCCAGCTCGTCCTCGGCTTTTCCGTAAGGCTCGCCCTGCATGGAGGCGGCAATTTTGTCCTCATCCCGCTTGGCGATGTCGACCTTAATCGTTTTGATGTCGCCTTTGCGGTTAATCTTGATTTTGGCTGCTTCGCCCACAGAAAGATCAGCCACCACTTTGGACAATTCCCTGGCAGAATCCACGGATTGGCCGTTTACGGAAAGAATGACATCCCGGGGTTTAATGCCCGCCTTGTCAGCCGGGTCGCCGGGAAATACCTGGGTGACCAGAACACCTTCATCGACGTTATAATACTCCTTGAGTTCGGAATCGAGGTCCTGAATCCCGACGCCCAGCCATCCCCGGGTAACTTCTCCGGTTTTTTTGAGCTGGCTGACGATGTCCTTGGCCATTGAAATGGGGATCGCAAATCCGATGCCGTCCCCGCCGGCCACAATGGCGGTGCTGATGCCCACCACTTCCCCGTCCATGTTGATCAGGGGGCCGCCGGAGTTGCCCGGGTTAATGGAGGCATCGGTCTGAATAAAGTCATCATAGGGGCCGGCCCCGATAACGCGTCCCTTGGCGCTGACAATGCCGGCGGTGACGGTGTGCTCAAGGCCGAAGGGGTTGCCGATGGCAATGATCCATTGTCCGATTTTGAGGTTTTCGGAGCTTCCGAGCTTAAGGGTCGGCAGTTCTTCCTCCGCCTTAATTTTGATCAGGGCGAGATCGGTCGAAGAGTCCGCCCCTTTGATTTCCGCATCATATTCATTGCCGTTTTTGAGTTTGACCTGGATTTCCTCGGCATCCTTGATTACATGATGGTTGGTGACGATATAGCCGCTTTTGTCAAGGATAAAGCCGGAGCCCAGGCTTTTCTGCTTGAATTCCCGGGGGTCCTCGTCGAAGAATTTTTTAAAGAACTCATCAAACATATCCCCGCGGCCGCGGGGGCCCTGGAAGAAATGGCGGAACACCCGGCCGCCGCCTTCAATGGTTTTAACCGTCCGGATATTAACCACTGCCGGGCTCGCATTCTCGGCCAGTTCGGTAAAACTTTCCGGAACAAGTCCGGCCTTGCCGGGTTTGGCCCCGGCGGCTGACGTCACATACGGGCTCGAGCCCATCATCATCAAACCGGTAATGATCAGGACGCCGAATATGGCCTTAATTAACGATCCGGTTGGAAATGTAAACTTTGTCATAAATTTGTTCTCCTTTTAAGACGTCGATGCCTCTTTTTGTTTCACATACATAAGACGTAATTCGTAAACGATGTTTGTCAAGAGGCGCTGTTCATCATGGGTCAGATTCCCGCTGGTCTTTTCCGCCAGCATGGCCAGAATATCAATGGTCTGTTTGGCCAGCGGCAGGTTGGCCATCCGGCTGCCGGTGGACGGATCCGTTTCCAGTCCGAGATGGACCAGGGCAGAGGAATTTAGCGAAAGTATAAAAGTGGAGAAATTAATCTGAGGCAATTCAATCGAGGCGCCACCGGCGGAATTTTTGTCCTCGGCGGAATTTTTGTCCGGACGCTGTTCTTCTGACATAATGTACCTCATGAATCATTATAATTCAAATACGCGAATATTTTTGACCTTTGGCAATGCCTGGATTTTTTCGATCACCGAGGCATTGATCGGGGTATCGGTTCGGATCAGGATGATGTTGTTTTCCCCGTTGGCCTCCCGGCCGACCTGCATCCGGGATATGTTGACGCCGTTTTCACCCAGGGTGTTGCCGATGCTGCCGATGGCCCCGGGCTCGTCGATATTGTGGATCAACGCCAGATTACCCTGGGGCACGATTTCAATCCGGAAATCATTGATCAGCACAATCCGGGAATCCAATTTGCCGAATACCGTGCCGGCCACCCGATAGGTCTCGGCTGTGGTCACCACCTCCGCAGAGATCAGGTTGGTAAACTCATGAGACTCGGCGGTGCTGGTTTCCGATACCTTGATCCCCTTTTCTTTGGCCAGCATGGGCGCATTGATAGCATTTACCTCATCCGGCACCATGGGATCCAGGAGCCCTTTTAAAAATCCGGTGGTCACCGGCGACATGTCCAGATCTTTGAAATCCCCGGTGTAGTCCACCCGGACCTCTTTTAGCTGTCCGCTGGTGAACTGGGCCACCATGCAGCCCATGCGGTCGGCGAGGTAGAGGAAGGGCTGGAGTCTTTCCAGGAGCTTGCCCGGAATCGACGGAACATTCACCGCATTGAGGATGTTGTTGTTTTTCAGGTATTCAATAATCTGCTGGGCCACGGCCACCGCCACATTGGTCTGGGCCTCAATGGTCGAGGCGCCGAGATGGGGCGTGACCACCACATTGTCAAACCCGAGCAGCGGGTGATCCGGGGGCGGTGGTTCGGTTTCAAACACATCCAGGGCAGCGCCGGCGACTTTGCCGGACTCCAGCGCGTCCTTTAAGGCGGCCTCGTCCACAATCCCGCCGCGGGCGCAGTTAATAAGCATCACCCCGGACTTCATTTTTTCAAATGCCGCTGCATCGATCATGCCCGTGGTGTTTTTGCTTTTGGGGACATGCAGGCTGATATAGTCGGCTTCCTGATACAGGGTGTCCAGCGTGACCGCTTCAAACCCTTTTTTCTCAATGGTTTCCGGCGAGACCACCGGGTCATAAACCATGACCCGCATTTTAAGCCCGCGGGCGCGGTCCGCCACCACAGAGCCGATTTTACCGTAGCCGATGACCCCCATGGCCTTGTTCATGATTTCCCGGCCCTGAAGCTTTTTCTTGTCCCAGCGGCCGTCTTTAAGCGATGCCGTTCCCTGGGGAATGTTTCGGGTCAGGCTCATCATGAGGGCGAGGGTATGTTCGGCCGTGGTCACCACATTGCCGCCGGGGGTATTCATCACCACCACGCCCTTTTTGGTGGCTGCCGGGATATCCACATTATCCAGCCCGATGCCCGCGCGGCCGACCACCTTAAGATTTGTTGCAGCGCTCAGCAGATCTTCGGTGACTTTGGTGGCGCTTCGGATCACCAGGGCATCATAGTCCGGGATGATCGATTGCAGTTGTTCAGGGGACAAGCCGGTTTTTACATCCACATCGATGCCGCTTTCGTTTTCAAAGATATCAATTCCCGCCTGTCCCAGATTGTCGCTGATTAAGACTTTCATCCGGCCTCTCCTGTTAATTGCCTGTCAAAATAAAAGATCGTCCATTCATGGAATAATGTTTAAAGCAATTTTTCTGCCTCAATTCCAAAAGGCCGTCAAGAAATAAATATGGTAATAATCAAATATATTTATAAAGATTCCTGAATCTCTGCGAGACGTTTTTCGACCATATCCTTGATCTCTTCGAGCCGCTCCCGGGACAGCGCTTCAAACCGGAGCACCAGCGCCGGCTGGGTATTGGACGCGCGCACCAGGCCCCAGCCGTCGTCAAATACGACCCTCACCCCGTCAATATCAATCACGTTATAATCCTTTCGAAACGCCTCGGTGAGTTTTTCGACCACTTTGAATTTGATATGGTCCGGACATTCCACCCGGATTTCCGGGGTGCTGAAAGTCGGCGGCACGTCGGCGAGCAGGTCGGAGACGGTCCGGCCGGTGCGGGAGAGAATCTCGATGAGCCGGCCGGAGGCATAAATGGCGTCATCATACCCCAAATACCGGTCGGCAAAGAACATATGGCCGCTCATTTCCCCGGCAAGTTCGGCATTTTCAGCCTTCATCTTCTCTTTAATCAGCGAATGCCCGGTTTTCCACATAATCGCCCGGCCGCCGTTTTTTTCAATATCATCATACATGGTTTTGGAGCATTTCACCTCGGAGATAAACGTGGCGCCGGGTTTGCGGGTCAGGATTTCCCGCGAAAAGATAATCATTAGCTGATCGCCGTAGATAATATCGCCGTTTTCATCAATGACCCCGATCCGGTCCCCGTCGCCGTCATAGCCGATGCCGATGTCGAGTTTTTTCTCTTTGACAAGGGCAATCAAGTCTTCCAGATTGGCGGCCACGGTGGGATCGGCCTCATGGTTGGGGAAATTGCCGTCCATTTCACAGTAGAGGTCATGCACTTCACAGTTAAGCGCCTTTAAAATCGGGACCGCTATAACACCGGCGGTTCCGTTGCCGGCATCCACCCCGATGCGCATGGTATTGGGCACTTCGATGTTCTCTGTCAAATACTGCTTATAGGGGGTAATGGCATCCGCCTCGCTGCGGCTGCCTTCCCCGTCTGTAAAGGCTTCTTTTTCGATGATTTCCCGGATTTTCTGAATTTCCTGGCCGTGCACGGAGTCTGTGCCCAGGCATACTTTGAAGCCGTTGTATTCCGGCGGATTATGGCTGGCCGTGATCATCACGCCGCCTTCCTGCTGGAAATGGCTGATTGAAAAATAGAGCACCGGTGTGGGGCAGACGCCGATATCAGTGATGTGGCAGCCGCTGGCAATAAGCCCTCTGATCATCTGTTCATTGAATCGATCGGAACTCAACCGGCAGTCCCGGCCCAGGGTTAAATGCCGGCAGCCGTGTTCCGCCAGATAGGTGCCAATGCCCCGGCCCAGCAGAAAAACATCCGAATCCGTGATCTGCTCGTCCACAACGCCCCTGATATCATACTCCCTGAAAATTTCCGGTGTCATTGATGCCTCCTTTGTATGTCTTTCGGTTGTTTCGCCTTAGCCCTTAATGACCGCAATGGGCCGAAGCTTGGCCACAATTTTCGATATCCCGGAGCCCGCCACCACATCCACAACTTCGGTGACATTCTTGTAGGCTTCAGGCATTTCCTCAGCCAGTGTGGATCTACCGGTCCACCGGGTAATCACGCCTTTTTCGGCAAGCTCTTTTTCAAGTGAACGGCCCCTGGCGGATTTTTTCGCCGCCTTTCGGCTCATGACGCGCCCCGCTCCATGGCAGGTGGAACCGAAGGTCTCTTCCATGGCATTTGGCGTACCGGTAAGCACATAGGATGCGGTGCCCATATCCCCGGGAATCAGGATCGGCTGACCGGTTTTTTGGTATTCTGCGCAGAGATCCGGATGATTTGGGGGAAAGGCCCGTGTGGCCCCCTTTCGGTGCACGCAGATGCGCCGGGATTGTCCGTCCACCGTGTGTTGTTCAAATTTGGCGATATTATGGCAGATGTCATAGACCTGTCGCATACCCAACTGCCGCGGGCCGATCCCCAGGACCTGCTCAAACGTCTCCCGGGTATTGTGGATCAGGATCTGCCGGTTGGCCCAGGCGAAATTGGCGGCACAGGCCATGGCCCGGTAATACCTTTGCCCGGCCGCGGATTGAATCCTGGCACAGGCCAGCTGGCGGTCCGGCAGCTCCATGCCGTCAATTGTTCGGTTTTTCGTCATGGTGGCCAGGAAATCGTCGCAGGTTTGGTGGCCAAACCCCCGGGAGCCGGTATGCAGGAGCACCGTGACCAATCCTTCGGCCAGGCCGAAGACGTCGGCGGCCGCCGGATCATGGATTTTTTCCACCACGCCGATTTCCAGAAAATGGTTGCCGGATCCCAGGGTGCCCAACTGTTTGCGGCCGCGCTCCAGGGCTTTTTGGGTGACCGCATCCGGATCCGCATCCGGCATGCACCCCTGATCCTCTGTGCGGTCAATGTCTGCCGCCTCGCCGAATCCCTGGGCAACCGCCCATCGGCTGCCCTGTTTCAACACTTTTTTCAGATCCGTATTGGATAGCTTGACCTGGCCGGTGGCGCCCACACCGGTGGGGATGTTCTGGTAAAGGGCGGAAATCAATGTTTCCAGATGCGGCTTGATCTCCTCATGGGTGATATGTGTGGCCGCCAGCCGCACCCCGCAGTTGATATCATAGCCCACGCCGCCGGGGGAGATGACCCCTTCTTCCACGTCAAATCCGGCCACCCCGCCGATGGGGAAGCCATAGCCCCAATGGATATCCGGCATGGCCAGGGCTGCGTTTAAAATTCCCGGCAGCTGGGCCACGTTGACCAGCTGCCGGAAGGTTTCATCCTTTTTAACCGCCCCAATGAGCTTCCGGCTCGAATAAATCCGGGCGGGCACCCGCATGGCGCCGGCTTTTTTTATCTCCCAGCGATAGGGATCAATTTGGATAAGTTCCATATCTTTACCACCTAATACCTAATACCCAATCCCCAATACCCATAACATTATACATCAAATATAACAGTGGCCACCCACTCTTTGGGCGTCTGTTCCACATTAACACCGTGATAGGTCACCGCCTTGATGTCTGCTAAAATTTCATGTGTTGCCGGATCAAACGGATCATGCCAGATGCTGGCCGCGATATGGCTCTCGTCCATCTGTTCAATATGGACCCACTTGACCAGACGCTCCCGGCCGTTCCAGATATACAGAAGCTCACGCAGCCAACTGACCAGCAGATCCGGTTTATCCATGCCGGATACCGTGAGGGTCTCCTTTGTTCCGCCGGTTAATACCGATCGGTCCACGATTTGGTCAAACATGGCGTGCGCCGCGGCTTCAAACAGTTCGTAGATATCCTCCGCGGTGATGCGAAGCCCTAAATCCGCCGTATGATCCAGCAATTCGTAGTGCATCATGTCATCTGTTTTTCCATATCCATGTGCCGGTGTTTTCCAAATGATATCCCCCGAGCGCCGCCACCCGGGATTTAAATTCCGCAGAATTGATGATGTCAAATAGAAGCCGGATTTCCGGCTTTTCGATGAATTCATCCGGTATCACCAGTTCATAGGATTCGGTGACCACGGGTATAAATTCAAGGTTCAAGGCTTTGGCCGCGGCATAAATGCCTAAGCCCGCGTCCGCGGCCCCGCTCAAAACGGCCACGGCCACCGCCATATGGGTATATTCTTCATTGAAATAGCCTGCGATATCCGCCGGCTTAAGCCCCAGTTCATTTAAGCGGTAATCCAGAAGAATCCGTGTGCCGGATCCCCCCTGGCGGTTCATAAACTGAACCTCCGGGCGGGCAAGGTCTTTGATATCCTTTATTTTTTTCGGATTCCCGGGCCGGACGATCAGGCCCTGATCCCGTTTTACCAGGTGGATCAGGTGAACGCATCGCTCTGGCAGATACTGTTTTATATATGAAATATTATAACTTCCATCCGATGTATCAAGCAGATGGGTGCCGGCAATATGGCAAAGTCCTTTTTTAATTGCCATGAGGCCGCCCATGCTGCCCACGTGACTCGAGGAAAGGCTTGTTTGGCTGCTTTTTTCCCGGATCATATCCGAAATAATATCCAGGCTGTTGTCATGGCTGCCCACGCAGACCAGGGTGTTGTAGATGCTGGGTAATGGCCGGAGGAGTTCTGCGGGAACCGGGGTGTTGGCGTCTATGCCTTCAACGGCGCTTGGAATTCTGATGATGCCGTCGGCTTCTGTAAAGCTTGTAATGCAGCCCGCTCCCCGGGGCAGGGGGGTGGCCACGATATTGTCCCCTACCTGCCCGAGTTTGACCCGGATAAATTCCTCCACGCCGAGCTTGGAAGCAAGCTTTCGGGTGGACAGCGCATGGATGCGCCGGGTTTCGGGTTCCGGCTGACGGATCATCTGGTGGATAAGGGGCCGGATCAGCTGTTCAAAGGCAATAATGGCCGATACCGGATAGCCGGGCATGCCGAATGCCGGCTTGCCGTTGATGCTGCCGGCGATAACGGGTTTTCCGGGCATCATGGTAACCCCGTGCACCAGCACAGATCCGAGCTCTTCAATCACCGCCCGGGCATAATCCTCAGAGCCGGCCGATGATCCGCCCAGAATCAGGATGAGATCAATATCCGCGCTATCCGCATCCTCTATGGCCGCGCGGATGGTTTGGGTATCATCCGCCACGATATCATGCCGCCGGTAGCTCCCGCCGCAGGCTTCCACCATCCGGCCCAGCATGTGGGAGTTTGATTCCAGAATTTTGCCGGGCGCCAGAGTTGGCGGGTCAACTGCCGCCAGGTCAACCAGTTCGGAGCCTGTAGGCAGGATAAGGGCGGTTGGTTTTTTAAAGACATAGACACTTGAGATTCCGGCAGTGATAAGCGCCCCCAGACAATGGGGCGTGATCTTGTGATTGCGGGGAAACACCAGTTCGGTGGCCACAATATCCTCACCCATTTTACGGACATTCTGCCACGGGTAGACCGGGGCTTCAATTTCTATCCAGTCATTTTCCAGCCAGTTGATCTGCTCGATCATGATCACCCCATCCGTTTCTTCGGGCATGATATGGCCGGTGTTGACCGGAAATGCGGTGCGGCCCGCCTGAAGCTTCAAGGGGCGGGTTTCGGCGGCCCCGAACGTATCGGCCGCTTTCACCGCCACCCCGTCCATGGCGGCCGCGTGAAAATTGGGGGATGAAACGGCCGCAAATACGGGTTCGGCAAGCACCCGGCCCACGGATTCTGTTACCGGAATCCATTGTCTGGCCGGGGATGTTTCGGCAAAAGCGTCCAGAATGGTCTTTCTGGCGTCTTCAAGGGGTTTTTTCTGCAGATAAATGTTTCGCTTGTGGCTGCTCATAACCAGTACATCTCTTATCTGAATAGTATGACGTTAACCCGGGCGCCTTTTTCAAGCCCCTCGGTATTCATGTCGATTTCAATCAGGCCGTCCGCCTTGATCATGGTATGGATGAGTCCGGATTTGCCAAGGATGGGCTCGGCCATATAGCCGTTATCACTTGCCGTAAGCCGGGTCCGTATATAATCCGTGCGGCCCGGCGTGGAATTGAGATTTCGGGTCAGGGTAGCCGGGACCCGGATGTCCGGGTTTGTCAGGGCCATGTCCAGGCCGGATGCGTATTCGATAAACCGGCGGACCACCCGGTCAAATACGATCATGGCCGATGTCACCTGGCCGGGAAGGCCCCAGATCGGGAGCCGCCCGGACCTGGCAAGAATTGTCGGTTTTCCGGGGCTTAACGGAATGCCGTGCACGAGTATCTCCGCATCCGGCAGGTCAGAGACGGCCTGGATGGTTATATCCCGGGTGCCCACTGAGCTGCCGCCGGAGATCAGGAGCATATCCACCTCCGTCATTGCCCGGAGACATACGTCGTGTAATGCTTGGGCATCATCGGCAATGATCCCGTAAGATCGGAAGCGGCCGCCGCAGTTTTCGACCATGCCCGCCAGGGTATAGGTGTTGATGTCCCGGATCTGGCCGGACGCTGGCATGGCTTCAATGGGAAGTATCTCATCACCGGTGGAAATAATCCCGATCAAGGGCTTTTTAAAAACAGGGATGGGGTTTCTTCCCAGGGCTGCCAGGGTTCCCAATTCCTGGGGCCGAAGCCGGGTCCCGGCCGGGATTACGGTTTCGCCCGCCTTCATATCTTCTCCCGCGGCGATCACGTTTGACCAGGGGGCAAGGCTTCGCACGATTTCTATGGTGGCATGATCGAGCTGGGTGACATATTCGCGCATGACCACACCGTCCGCCCCGTTTGGCAGCATGCCGCCGGTGGAGATGGCCATGGTCTCCTCCGGGCGGATACCGGCTGACGGCGTCTCACCCATGGCGATACTGCCGGCAAGAGAAAGATACACCGGATTGGCTTCGGAGGCGCCGAATGTTGCCTCGGCTTTCACCGCGTAGCCGTCCATGGTGGCGCGGTTAAAATCCGGATAATCGGTTGCCGGGATTATG
Source organism: Desulfobacterales bacterium (assembly GCA_034520365.1). NCBI lineage: Bacteria > Pseudomonadati > Thermodesulfobacteriota > Desulfobacteria > Desulfobacterales > Desulfobacterales bacterium. Next base: position 119,871 of record JAXHNP010000003.1, on the reverse strand, counting down.
TTTTCCGCAAGGATTCGGCTGCTGGCGGAAAACAGCGGGACCTTTTCCGTATCCATCCCGGAAAACCGGGGCATGTATTCAAAAACCGTTTCAATGGGGGTGACTTGAAAGAATTCCGTCATTTTTTAATCGATATGGCTGGTTTCGGTTTGTTCCGGCAGCTGCTGGTCAAAAAGTTCCGCATGAAGGACGCCTTCCGCGACCCGGATGACCGGCCCTTTCAGGCTGACCTGCTGGTCCGGATTTATGTGGATCGTTAGATTGCCGCCGGGCATATGGACCGTGACATCCGGATCGCAGACGCCCAGGCGGTGGGCCACGGCGGCGGCCGCTGCGCTGCTGCTGCCCGAAGCCAGCGTATAGCCCGCCCCCCGTTCCCAGATTTCGATCCGGATATTTGAGCGATCCAGGGGCTTTACGAATTGCACATTGGTCCGATTGGGAAACAGCGCATGGGTTTCCAATTGAGGGCCCAGGGCCCGTGTTTCTTTTTCAGAGATTTCCGTTTTTAAAATCACGCAGTGCGGATTGCCGATTCCGGCGGCGGAGATAGTGAGGGGCGTTTCCCCGATCCGGATTTCTTCCTGAATGACTTCCCGGGATGGCCCGGCAACGGGGATTTCATCGCTTAGAAAGGTGATTTTGCCCATGTCCACGCTGATCAACCCGGAAGCATCCTTTCGGCTGTGCACAATGCCGCCGGCGGTTTTAATGGTGATATGAGGATTTTTGACCATGCCGCGATCCCAGAGGTATCTGGCAAAAATGCGGAGCCCGTTTCCGCTTTTCTCCGCCTCACTGCCGTCCGGGTTGAAAATCCGGACCCCGGCATCCGCGGCTTCATCCATAAACGGCCCGAGCAGGATGCCGTCTGCGCCGAGGCCGTAGTTCCGGTGACAGATAAGCCGAATCCGCCTGCCCGGCATTTCATGGCCGCACTCCGCCGGATCCATTACAACGTAGTCATTTCCCAATCCGTGGTATTTATCAAATCGCATGGAATTTCCACTTTCTGCCGAAGCGGCGCAGGTTCATTCAAACGCCATAAATCTAACAACAGAACCGGGGAGAAACAAGCGCAAAAAGTAAAAACAGGCTATGCGGCGGGACTTTGGAGGTATTTCCCCGGGCCGTTTGCCCGGACCCGAGCGTAAAAGTAACTTTAAAGGCGCTGAGGGAAAAAAGAATAATAGGTTTCAGGTTTCAGGTTTCAGGAAATATTATGCGAGCGAGCCAAAATTCTTGTATGCCTGAACACTGAACACTGAAACCTGAACACTTTAATTTTACACCTAATACCTAATACCCAAAACCTAAAACCCGTGAAGTTACTTAGAAGCCCGGGGTTTGGTCTTGAAAAAGCCGTGGGTTTTCATTACAAAGATTTATTATGGGATATGTCTTTGATCATAAAGAGGCCCAGGCCTACGATGAGTGGTTAAACCAGCGGGAAAACCAGGTGACCCTGGAGCTGGAAAACCGGGTGATGCTCGAGATGATTCAGCCCCTGTGCGGCAAGCGGCTGATCGATATCGGATGCGGCACCGGGCATAGTCTGCTGCCTTTTATGGACAAGGGCGCCTATTTAACCGGCGTGGATGCCTCCCCGTCTATGCTCGATATTGCCCACGCCAAGCTGGGCCATCGGGTGGATCTCCACCGGGCGTATGCAGAAGACCTGCCATTTGACGACAATTATTTTCATTATGCCGTTTTGTGCTTAACCCTGGAATTCGTCGATGATCCGAGGAAGGCGTTGGCAGAGGCCTGCCGGGTGGCAAAGGACGGGGTATTTGTGGGGGTGCTGAACAAATACGCCTTAAAATCGATCAACCGGCGGATCAAGTCCATATTCAGGCCGACGGTATACAGTCAGGCCCGGTTTTTGAGCATCGGGGACGTCAAACATCTGTTTCGAATGCTTATCGGTGATGTGCCCATGTTCTGGCGCACGGTTTGCCTGCTGCCCGGGCGCACCCATCCGTTTGTTTACCGGCTGGAGTCCTCGAAAATGGTGCAGAAGATTCCTTTCGGGGCGTTTGCCGGCATTATGGCCCTGCCGGTTCCTAAATTCAGAACCACCCCCCTTGCCCTGAAGGTGGTATCGAACCGGGCCAACCCCGCCAAGCAAGTGGTTTCCTGTCCCGGCCATTCAACCGGCACCCATGGGCTGCCGAACCAAACGGAGAGGGCCGCGTCTTCGGAATAACCGGGGAGCGTGCTGTCCCGGCTTATTGTCCCGGAGGAGCCCCGATGGAAGCCAAACTCTACGAAAAACAAGACGACAAAAAGGTTCAATGCTATCTCTGCCGTCACCATTGCGTGATCAAGGACGGCCGGCTGGGGATTTGTAATGTCCGGGAAAATCGGGGCGGGGTATTACGCACGCGGGTCTATGACCGGATCATTGCCCGGCACGTGGATCCCATTGAAAAAAAACCCCTGTTTCATTTTTTCCCCGGCACCTTGGCCTATTCCATCGGCACGGCGGGCTGCAATTTCAGATGCCGGTTCTGCCAGAACGCAGATATTGCCCATATGGCCAGCGACCATCAGGGCCGCATTGCCGGCAGCCGAGCCACTCCTGAGGGGATGGTGGCTGAGGCCCGGGCCGCGGGATGCAAATCCATTGCCTATACCTATACCGAACCCACCGTCTTTTTTGAACTCGCTCTGGATACGGCCAAATTGGGCCATCAGCGCGGGCTTAAAAACATTTTTGTCACTAACGGGTATATGTCGGAACAGGCGCTGGAGATGATCTGTCCGTATCTGGATGCGGCCAATGTGGATCTTAAGGCATTTTCCGAAGATTTTTATAAATCCATATGCAGTGCAAGGCTTTTGCCGGTTATGGAGACACTGCGCCAGATGAAGACCCTGGATATTTTTGTCGAGGTGACAACGCTTATCATCCCGGGTCTAAACGATGATCCGGCGGAGCTTGAAAAACTGGCCGGATTTATTGCCAGTGATCTGGGCAGCGAGACCCCTTGGCATGTGAGCCGCTTCCATCCCTGCTACCAGCTTACCGACCGGCCGCCCACCCCGGTTCAAACTCTTCTCCAAGCCCGGCAGATCGGGATTGATGCGGGGCTTAAGTATGTCTATACCGGCAATGTCCCGGGCGAGGCCGGCGAATGCACATATTGTTATCAATGCGGCTGCCGACTGATGGATCGGCGGGGATTTTTTGTATCAGAAAACCGCATCCAGAGAAACCAGTGCCCGGAATGCGGTGCGATTATTCATGGCGTGGGCTTATGCAGATAATTCCTTTTGCTGAAACCGCCCGTTTGTCAGCCTTTTTATCGATGCCTTTCAAAAATTGGTTGGGGGTGGTTTGACCGCTGGCCGGAATGCTATTTACAATGCCTCTGATTGGCGGACGCTTTTGGCGGAAAGCATTACTTCTGCGGATCGCCTGGCCGGCCATCTGTCCGTTGATCCGGATGCGGTGCGCCGGGTGGTCCAGAAATATCCCATGCGCATCAACCCCTATTTTTTATCCGTCATTCAATCCGCCGGGGCTCCTTTATGGCGGCAGGCCGTGCCGGATTTGGCCGAGTTGGATGAAGATCCGGCGCTTTTACCGGATCCGCTGGCGGAAGAGCCGCAGTCGCCGGTGCCGCATCTCATCCATCGGTATCCGGATCGCGTGGTGTTTATGATATCGAATCAGTGCGCCATGTATTGCCGGCACTGCATGCGCAAACGCGGGACGGGGAAAAATCAGCGGATCACCCGGGAATCCGTGGGGCAGGGGCTTGACTACATCCGGCAGCAGACCGCCATCAAAGAAGTGATCCTGTCCGGCGGCGATCCGCTGCTTGTTTCAGATGAATGGCTGGCGGAAATTTTAACGGATTTAAAACATATAGGGCACGTGGATCTTATACGAATCCACTCGCGCGCCCCCTGCACCCTGCCGCAGCGGATCACACCCGCCCTGGTCAGCCTTCTGGCTGAATATGCGCCGCTTTATTTAAATGTCCAGTTCAATCATCCGTCAGAAATGACCCCCGAGGCAGCGGCCGCCTGCCGGCGGCTCGCTGATGCCGGCATCCCTCTGGGCAGTCAGACTGTGCTGTTAAAAGGGGTAAATGACGATGCGGAAACCATGATGCAGCTCATGCGTATGCTTTTAAGAAACCGCATCCGCCCCTATTATCTGCATCATGCCGATCCGGTGGAAGGCACCCGGCACTTTCGGACAAGCATTGCAGACGGCCTTCATATCATGCGGGAGCTAAGGGGCCGGATTTCCGGCATGGGGGTTCCCCAATACATGATCGACCTGCCCGGCGGCGGGGGCAAAATTCCGCTGCTGCCCGAGTATATCAAGCAAATCCGCGAAGACAGCCTACTGGTTAAGAATTACGACGGGGTGGTGTTTGAATATCCGCTGCCGGGTGATGGGCACTAGTCCGGGCGGCACACCGTGCATCCGGATAGCGGGTCGGTTTCTTTGGGCGGGCCTTTTTTTTTGATTTCCGTAATTACCGGACGATACTGACCGGTTTTTTTGGCCTGATTGTCCTTTAATTTAATGACGGACATGGCTATGCCGAAGAACAGGAACCCGAAGACCGCGGCAAAAATGGAGGGATCGCCGCTAAAGTTTTCAGCCACGGAATTGCCGAAAAGCGCACCAATCACCATGGCGATGATGGGGAAGACGTAGAGCATAAACGAGAGGGTTACGAGCTGGCTGGTTTTGAATGCCACCAATACCGTGTCGCCCGGTTTTGCCCCCAGCGGGTTGGCCACTTCGATTTCGATCTCCTTGACATTGCCCGTGCTGTGGCAGACATGGCGCTCGGAGCAGCCTTCGCAGGCAGTGGTTCGTCGGGTCGTGATAAAGGCTGTCTCCCCGTTTGCCCGGGTGACAATGCCTTCTTCTAAAGCCATGAAAAACTTTCCGCCTTATATTTCAGGCGGGCGGAAGATAACGAGACGCCGCCAGCCTGTTTTTCGGATTGATGTTTGTTTATCCGGCGGCTTCGGCGCCGGAGTAGCAGATGACGCCGCACTGAAGGCAGCGGTTGGCTTCTTCCCGGGCCATTTCTTCCGTAAATCCTTTTTCGATTTCCCGGCAATAGGCCGGTACGTCAGTGACCCGGCACATGGGCATAATTTGCCGGGCCGCCGGGGATATCTCTTCGTCAAGCCGGCTGACAGTTTGCAGCATCGTATCGCAGCTGATCACATGCGCCGGCAGGTCCAATTCAATCCCGTACATCCGTTTGTGAATGGCGGCCGCCGCCCGCCGCCCGGCGGCAATCGCCCGGATGGCTGCACTAAAGTCGGTCACCGCATCCGCGCTTGAGAGCAGGCCGATGGAGCGCTTGCCGTCTATCGGATTTTTAGTCGGCGGAATGCCGATCCATTTGAGCGGCCCGGCGGTTTTAGCCTCAGCTTCGGGTGTTTCGGCCGGCGTTTCCCCATCGGTTTCCGGCTGCGGGACGGTAAATATCAGTTCCGGCAGGCGTCCTGATTCAAGGATCAGGGTCTCAGCAGGGATTATCCGGGTTTCCCTGCTGGTGAGGGCAATTGATTCAATCCCCGTCAGGCGGTCTTCCTCGCCAACAAGCGATGCCACCGCTGAATTAAAAACAAAATGAACGCCTTCCGCTTCCAGCGAGTCAATGGCCGCCTCCGCTATACCGGCCTTATCCCGGGAGGCCTGGCAAAGGATGGTGATATTTTCAGCCCCGAGATGGCGGCAGATATTGATGGCCTCTTCGGTAAGCGGGCCGGTATCTGTCAGCACCATATCGGATTTAATCTTAAGGCGGCTTTTATTATCAAGCCCTGTTTTCATCAGATCAATCAAGAGATAGGTGCCGGGAATCGCCTCTTCCATGGGCGCGTCCTTGATCCGCTCAATACGGCTGTCCCAGCCGCCGGCAGCCAGATAGACAGCTTCGTAGCCCTTGCGCAAAAGTCCGGCTAGGGTATAATCCCGGCCCAGCACCCGGTTGGTCTGCATGGTGACGCCCATTTCCAAAATCCCGTCAATATCCCAGTCAAGTATTTCCGGCGGCAGGCGATACTGGGCAATGGCGGTTCTGAGAAGCCCGCCCGCCTGGTCGGTGGCCTCAAAAACCGTGGGCGCATGGCCCAGTCGGGCGGCAAAAAATGCGGTGGAAAGGCCCGCCGCCCCGCCGCCGATCACAGCGATGGACCGGTGAGTTGCCGGGGCTTTGTAGGGCTGGACCCGCGTGCCGGTTTCTCTTTCATAATCGGCCACAAAACGCTTCAGGTAGTTAATGGCCACGGGTTCATCGGCTAAATTGCGTCGGCATTCGGTTTCACAGGGCCGCGGGCAGATTCTGCCGATCACCGTGGGAAAGGGGTTGCGCTCCTTGATCACCTGAACGGATTTATGATAGTCGCCAAGGGTGATCTGGCGGATGTATTCACAGATGTTGATGCCCGCCGGACAGGCGCGCTGGCAGGGCGTGGTGCAGTATTCCGTGGTGTATTCCTTTAAAATCCGGCGCGTCACCGAGGAAAGTTTGATAATATTTTTGGGGCATACCCGTTCGCACGTGCCGCAGCCGGTGCATTTATTCTCGTCCACTTTCGGCAGGTGATCCTCGCCCATGGTAATGGCGTCGAACGGGCAGGCGGTCATGCAGGAGCCCAACCCCAGACACCCGATATGGCATTCCTTCATCCCCCCATAAAGCATGGCAGCTGCCTGGCATTTGCTAAGGCCCTGGTAGCGGTATTTGAGTGCCGCCTCATCTACTCCGTAGGTGCAGCCGGGCCGGGCAATATCCGGCTCTTTAGCCTCGATACTCAGGCCGAGCACCGCTGCGATCTGTTCAGCCAGTTCAGCACTTCCGGCCACACAGGAAGTCGGCGGTGATTCGCCCGCCACAACGGCCTCCGCGTTGGCGCCGCAGCCGGGATAGCCGCATCCCCCGCAATTGGCCCCGGGCAGGAGTTCATCGATTTCAACAACCTTTGGATCAACATAGACGTAAAAAACTTTCGACGCCAGTGCCAGACAGGAGCCGATGATTATCCCCAGTCCGCCCATCATCAAAATCGCTTCAAACATTGGCTCACTCCCGCATCAATATTGGAAAAAAACTTATCAGCAAACGGTGAATCCAAAACGGCCGTTGCTGAAGAGAAAATAAAATTTAAAAGGTACAAAAATTATCATGCCGCCTGACAGATGTCCACTGATATTTCGATATTCATATGTTTAATACCTCTTCCATAATCCCCCGGTGTTGTCAATAGAGTTCCGGTTTCCGCCTTGTTCCGGCTTCGTCTATGCACTTGAACGCAAACCACGGCTAATTTGTTCTAACGCCAAATCCATACCCCCGGTCCTGTTAACGCTAAGGTTGGGATTCGTTTTCTTCGCTATCGGGATCGAAATCGGGATCGAAATCGCTATCGGGATCGAAATCGACACTGTAGACTTCCTGATCCTCTCGAACTTGGTATCCTCTTCCGCCGAGACGGCTGAGCATCGCGGCCATACGGTCGAGTTCATCCTTGCGGTTCCGGCTTTCCATCTTGTCCAGCGCCTTGCCGACAACCAGCACATCTTAAATCGCCGCGCACTCAAGCGCGGAGCCACGAGCGATTTCGAAATAACGCCTTCGGTTGGCTTCCGCGGTCTTGCCATTACCTTCGGCGATATTGAGCGGTATCGACTGGCTGGCCCGAAGCCATTGATCCCGGGTGGGCCGATGGACTCCGTTCAGGCTGTCGGCCTTCTCGTAAACCCATGCAACGTAGCCTATTGAAAGGCGATAGACATCCAGTTTTTCGTGTTTAAGGGTCATATTTTTTCGATTTCGATCCCGATCCCGATAGCGATTTCGATTTCGATTTGGATACAGAACAAATTAGCCGTGGAACGTACACAAACACTGCTTGACGAAACCGGATGCCCGAATTAAAATAAATATTTTTAGATTCCTGGAGATAAAGTATGTCCGCCTATCAAGCACAGGTTGAAGAAGCCGCCCGATATTTGCGATCATTCATATCAGGCGCGGAAATCGGGATCATGACCGGAACCGGTCTCGGGGAAAGCATCCGGGACCTGGAGGGGGTTGTCGCCGTTGATTACCGGGATATACCCAACTTTCCGGTATCAACCGTCGAGAGCCATTACGGCAAGCTCGTGGCCGGCGAACTCTACGGCCAGAGGATTCTGGCCATGCAGGGACGGTTTCATCTCTATGAGGGCTATTCCCCCGCCTCTGTTACTTTTCCCATTCGGGTGATGCAGGCCATGGGGGTTCATACCCTGGTACTCTCCAATGCAGCCGGCGGGATCAATCTGGATTTTTCGGACGGAGACATTATGCTGATAACGGATCATATCAATATGACCGGGGAAAACCCACTGATTGGACCGAATGTCGACCAGTGGGGAATCCGGTTTCCGGATATGATAAGGGTCTATGATCCGGCTCTCATGCAAATTGCCGAGAAAACGGCTAAAGAAAAGGGCTTTTCTTTGCAAAAGGGTGTCTATATCGGCCTTAAGGGGCCGTCTTTGGAAACGCTTTCGGAAACGCGCTTTTTAAGGCGTATCGGCGGGGATGCGGTCGGTTTTTCCACTGTTATGGAGGCAATCGCCGGGGTTCATGCCGGTATGCGGATCATCGGCCTTTCCACCATCACCAATGTCAATGATCCGGACCAGCCGGAGCCGGCAACTGTAGCGGCGATCATCGAGGTGGCCAGAAATGCCGCCCCCCGGCATGCGCAAATCATCCAAGCCATCGCAAGCGAGCTTTCAGTCCATGAAACCGATTGATACCCTTGTCACAAACGGCACCGTTTTGACTGTGGATGGTCAGGATACGGTCATCGAAAACGGCGCCGTGGCCATTTCCGGTGACGCGATTTGCGATATCGGGCCGGCTTCTGAATTTTTGGATGCCGCAGTAGGCACAAGGATTGATGCCCGGGGCGGCATCATCATGCCGGGCCTGATCAATACGCACACCCATGCGGCCATGACCTGCTTCCGCGGGCTTGCCGATGACCTGGATCTCATGACCTGGTTAAACCATTATATTTTTCCGGCAGAAGCCCGTTTGAATGCGGACAAGGTCTATGCCGGGGCGCTGCTTGCCTGCGCGGAGATGATACTTTCCGGTACCACCTGTTTTTCCGATATGTATCTTTTTGAGGATGCGGTGGCCGAGGCGGCCAAAGCCGCAGGGGTCCGGGCCGTGGTGGGCGAGGTGCTCTATGATTTTCCGTCGCCCAATTACGGGGTCCTTGAAAACGGGTTTGCCTATACCGAAGATCTCATCTCCAAATGGCGGGATGATGCCCTGATCACGGTGGCTGTGGAGCCGCATTCGACCTATCTGTGTGCGCCCGATCTTCTGGAAAAGGCCGCGGCCATATCCCGTGAAAATCATGTGCCGCTCATTATCCATGTGGCGGAAACCGAAAGCGAAGCCGGGAAGATCCGCGCCGCGTATGGCAAAAGCCCGGTGGCCTATCTTTCCGATGTCGGCGTGCTCTCTCCCCGGCTGGTGGCCTGTCACTGTGTGGTGTTGTCGGATGCGGATATCGTGCTGCTGAAAGACAATGATGTGAAAGTATCGCATAACCCGGAGAGCAATATGAAACTGGCCTCCGGGATCGCGCCGGTGCCCAAACTCCTGGATGCCGGGGTATGCGTGGGACTGGGCACGGATGGCTGCACCAGCAACAATGATATGGATATGTTTGCGGAAATGGATACGGCGGCCAAGATTCACAAGGTCAGCCGCCTGGATCCCACGGTGATGGATGCCAAAACGGTGGTCCGGATGGCGACCATTGATGCGGCCCGGGTGCTGGGGCTGGATCAGGTCACGGGATCGCTGGAAACAGGCAAAAAAGCCGATTTGATTGTGATTGACACCCAAAAACCGCATTTAACGCCCATGTATAATATCTATTCGCACCTGGTGTATGCCGCAGGCGGCAGCGACGTGGCTGCGACAATGATTAACGGCCGGCTGGTTATGAAGGATCGGCAGCTTTTGGCAATGGATGTTGAAAAAACAATGGCGGATGTGAATCAGATTGCCGATGAGCTGCGGAACAGCTGATGCCCAAAGCCTGTGCGGGGAGTTTCAAAACCCCGGCTCATGCGAAGCGAAAAATTAATGGACCGCGGGGATTTACATGATTATGATAATCATACCAAACGGATCGATGAAAACCGAATAACAGGGTTATCCATGGGGCAGCGGATACGAGAAGAATACGAATGCAGATGGCAGCTGTTTATCTCTATAGGCGCTAAACTCGTTCTGCTTGCAGCACTCTGGAGCATTATCATGGGGGGCTTTCCCGCAGTGGCGGAAGAGACGCCCAGGCATTGGAAAACAGTGTCAGGAGATCCCCTTAGTCAAGCCGAGCCGGCGATCAGCGGCGAAAAAGATTCTGAATTCGGCGGGTTTGACGAATTCGAGGAGTTTGAGTCTGAAGACGAACCAGGGGTGTTTGATCCTTTGATCGGGTATAACCGGATCATGACCCGGGTAAATGACCGGCTTTATTTCTGGGTGTTAAAACCCAGTGCCCGGGCCTATGGGGCTGTGATGCCAAAGTTTGCCAGACAGTGCATCCGCCGGTTTTTCGACAATTTAGGGTTTCCGGTCCGGTTTGCCAACAATCTGCTGCAGTTAAAATTGGCGGCAGCCGGTATTGAAACAGCCAGGTTTTCGGTAAATTCAACGCTGGGGATTGCCGGATTTATGGATCCGGCAAAAGAGGGCTTCAATTTAACGCCGAAGGAAGAGGATTTCGGTCAGACATTGGGCCATTACGGGCTAAGCGGGGGATTTCATTTGGTTCTGCCCTTACTGGGGCCTTCGAATTTCAGAGATACCCTGGGTGCGGTGCCGGATGATTATCTGGACCCGGTCTATTACGTTCCGGATATTTATATTTCCGCAGGCGCCCCGGTCTTTCGGATCGTGAACCAAACGTCGCTAAGTCTTGGTCAGTACGAAAGCTTTAGCAAGGACGCCATGGATATGTATATTTTATTTCGTAACGCGTATGAACAAAATCGTAAAAGAGAGGTCGAGGAATAAGATGCGAAAATTTATTTGTTTATGGACAGTTTTTATGCTGCTGGCATGTGCGGCGGCTGCCCCGGTCATGGCTGAGGACGCCGAGGATGTTTCTCAGTTGATGAAGAATAAAATTGACGCGGTGCTGACAGTGCTCGAAAAAGCGGACATGGCCGAGGCGGGGAAAAAAGACAAGATCATGGCCATTGTGGAGCCGGTCATTGATTTTGAGTTGATGGCCAAGCTGACGCTGGGTAAAACCAACTGGGCGCGCCTGTCTGAATCGGAGCAGGAGAAATTCATTGATCTCTTTGTGGAGCGCTTAAAAGCCTCTTATCTTGATAAAACCACGCTGTATGCGGATCAGGAGGTTGTTTATCATTCCGCTTACAAAAAGGGGAGCAAAATTTATGTCCCCATGGATGTGGAAACCGAGGATACGACCGCCAATGTCCTGTATAAGTTTTATTCGGCCGGCAGTCAGTGGAAGGTATATGATGTTGAAATCAATGGCGTCAGCCTGATCAAGAGCTACCGCTCCCAATTCGATGAGATTCTGCGAAGCGGGACGGTCGGGGATCTTTTTGAGGAACTGAAATCGTCTGCGGCAGAGTAATCCGCGGCAGATTATTCGTCATTTTCTATCTAACCAATTAAAACGGGTTGTTTTATGCCGAGACGGTCATCGCTGATAAACCGCTTCTATGACAGGGTTGTCCTTTCCCATCCGCGCAAGATTATTGCCTGTCTGTTAATCATCATCGCGATCCTCGGGTTTTTTGCCAAAGATTTTCAGATTGATGCCTCCGCGGATACGCTGGTCAATGAAACCAGTGAAGATATCCAGTTCGCCTGGAAAATCTACAACCGCTATGGGGTGCAGGATTTCCTCTTTATCGCCTATACCCCGAAAAACGCGGATCTCCTGTCGGATGCGGTGTTAGAGGATATTGCCGAACTTAAAGAGAAGATCAGCCGGATAAAGCGGGTGGTATCCGTGGTCACCCTTTTGGATGCCCCCCTGTTGAAGAGCCCGCCCGTTGCGATAAGCGAGATGACGGGGGACCTTCCCACTCTGCGGTCGGATCGGGTCAATAAGGAGATGGCCCGAAGGGAACTTAAGACCAGTCCGATATACCAGAATCTTCTGGTCAGCCCGGATCTTAAGACTACCGGGATTCAGGTCACGTTTGAAGAAGACACCCATTATCGGGATCTGATAGTCCGGCGGGTTGAAATGGAGAAAAAGGCTGAAGAGCAGGGCCTGTCCGCCGCAGAGCAGGCGGAGTACAGCCGGATTATAGAGGAAATCCGGCATCTTCGCGATCAATTTAACGCCCAGCGGGATGCGGATATTAAACAGATCCGCGAGATCATGAAAAAATACGAGGATGATGCCGAGCTCTTTCTGGGCGGGGTGAGCATGATCGCCCATGACCTGATCCGGTTTATCAAAAACGACCTCAAGGTCTTTGGTCTGGGGGTGGTCTGCCTGCTGGTCATCGTTCTGGGCATCATTTTCCGGCGGCCCCGATGGGTGATTCTGCCCATGCTCTGCTGCGGGCTTTCAGCCATTGCCATGGTCGGGCTTCTGGGCCTTTTCGGATGGCAGGTGACGGTGATCTCATCAAATTTTATCTCTCTGCAGCTGATTATCACCATGGCGATTTCGGTTCATCTGATTGTCCGCTACCGTGAGCTGTTATGCGACCATCCGGAGGAAGACCACCGCAAACTGGTACTGGAGACCATGCGGTTCAAGCTCACCCCCATTTTCTTTGCGGCGCTTACCTCCGGGGCCGGGTTTGCCTCCCTAATGCTCGCAGATATAAAACCGGTGATTACCTTTGGCTGGATGATGGTCGGCGGGATTGTGGTATCTCTGTTGATTACCGTCACATTTTTGCCGGCGGTGCTGGTGCTGCTCAAAAAGACCGATCCGCCGCCGGTGTGCGGGGGAAGCATTCTTTTAACCACTTTTTTGAGCAGGTTTACTGAAAAGTGGGGCCGGTTCATTTTGATTCTAAGTCTTCTGGCGCTCCTGATAAGCGGCATCGGCATCTCCAGGCTCGAAGTGGAGAACTCATTTGTGAATTACTTCAAGGAATCCACCGAAATATACAAGGGCATGAAGGTGATCGACCAGAAGCTGGGCGGCACCACGCCCATGGATGTGGTGATCGATCTGGGAGGTGCCGGGCAGACAGAAGGTGAGGCAAACAGCCCCGAAGCCGATGATACTGGCGGCGAGTTTGATATGTTCTCCGAGTTCAATGCCGCGGATAGCGGCAATCAGTATTGGTTTACTCCCTATAAGATGCAGAAGATTCTGGAGATTCATAATTATCTGGACAGTCTGCCTGAGACCGGCAAGGTGCTTTCCCTGGGCACCCTGATGAAAGTGGCCCGGGATCTCAATAATGGCAGAAGTCTGGACAGTTTCGAGCTGTCCCTGGTGTATAACGAAATTCCGGAGAAGTTCCGGAAAGATCTGGTCAGGCCTTTTGTCTCCATCGAGCACAACCAGATCCGGTTTATGGCCAGGGTTCAGGACACCAACCCAACGCTTCGCAGAAATGAGCTGATCAACGATATCCAGCATGAACTGACCCACGGGTTTGGCTATGATTCGAAGGATGTGCGGCTGACCGGTCTTTTGGTGCTTTATAACAATGTGCTCCAAACCCTTTTTGAAACTCAGATTTTGACCCTGGGGGTTGTGCTCCTGGCCTTGATGCTGATGTTTTTCATGCTTTTCAAATCGCTTAAGTTAGCCCTTATTGCCGTTTTTCCAAATTTAATAGCGGTCTCTGTAGTTTTAGGCGTCATGGGCTGGGCCGGCATTCCATTGGATATCATGACCATCACCATCGCCGCTATCAGTGTCGGTATCGCCGTGGATAACACCATCCATTACATCCATCGGTTCAAAAAGGAGATCCGTGTGGACAGGGACTATATTGCGGCCATGCATCGCTGCCACGGCAGCATCGGCTATGCCATGTATTATACCACCATTGTCATTGTTCTGGGGTTTTCCATTCTGACCCTGTCAAACTTTATTCCCACGATTATTTTCGGTTTGATGACCGGGGTGGCCATGCTGATTGCCCTTTTGGCGTCACTGACCCTTCTGCCCCGGCTGATTATTATATTCAAGCCCTGGCAGCCGGTCCGAAAACCCGGGAAGGGATAGCCGGAAGTAGGCTTGGAGTTTTTCTATGACGTATGATCGCATCATCTACAACGGCTGCGTGATCACCGTCAATCCGGCCTTCGACATTATTTATGACGGGATGGTGGCGATCCGGGACGGACGGATTACCCGGGTCGAAAAAAAGCCCCGTAATTTTGATGCATATGCGGCGGATGATTGGGTGGATGCGGCCGGCGGTCTGATTCTGCCGGGACTGGTAAATACCCATGTGCATCTGCCCATGTCGCTATTTAGGGGACTGGCCGATGACCTGCCGCTCTCCGAGTGGCTGAATGACCATATTTTCCCCGCGGAGTTCCGCTACATTAACGAGGCCGCCATAAAGATCGGGACCCGGCTTTCCTGCCTGGAAATGCTTTTGTCCGGCACCACCACCTGCTGCGATGGTTATTTTATGGAGGACTTCGTCGCTGAAGCCCTGCTTGAGACCGGCATGCGGGGCGTGCTTGCCCAGGGGGTCATTGATTTTCCGGCGCCCGGGTCGCCCGATCCGGCACGGAATGTGGAAACCGCCGCCGACTATGTATCAAGATGGCAGGGCGCGTCGGATCGCCTCACCCCATCGATTTTCTGCCATTCCCCGTATACCTGCTCGGCAGAAACATTAGTCCGGGCCAAGGCGGCGGCCGCCAAAGCCGGGGTGCGATTCCAGATCCATGTGGCGGAAACCCGCGGCGAGGCGGATCAGATTGCGGGGGCAGACGGCCTGTCACCAGTGAAATATCTGGATCGCCTGGGCATTCTGGATGAACAGACCCTGATCTCCCACGCCGTATGGGTGGATGAAGCAGATACAGCCATCCTGGCCGCCAAAAAAGTCAATGTTTCGCATAATCCGGAGAGCAATATGAAGCTTGCCTCGGGGGTGGCCCCGGTGCCGGATTTTCTGAGCGCCGGGATTTTGGTGGGCCTGGGCACGGACGGGTGCGCCAGCAACAATAACCTGGATATGTTTATGGAAATGGATACCGCCGCCAAACTCCATAAGGTGATGGCCAATGACCCCACGGTCATGGATGCCAAAACCGTTTTGCGCATGGCCGCCATCGAAGGGGCCCGGGCCATCGGGCTGGATGATCGGATCGGCTCCATTGAATGCGGCAAAGAGGCGGATTTGATTGTTGTGGACATTCGAAAACCCCACCTGACGCCTATGTATCACCCGGAATCCCATCTGGTATATGCGGTGCGGGGCGCGGATGTGAAATATGTGTTTATCGGGGGTGAAGCGCGGGTCAGAAACGGGGAAGTCATCGGCCTGGATGCCGATGAAACGATGCAGGCGGCGGCAGCGCTCGGCCGCCGGATCTGGCAGACAGACTGACGGGAGTTTAGTTCAAAGGGTGAAGTCAAAGGATGTATCGGCTTTATTGATTGTTTACCTAATACCCAATGATCCTACACGTGGACATGGACGCTTTTTTTGCCTCGGTCGAGGTCCTGGACAACCCCGGGCTGGCCGGCAAATGTGTGATTGTGGGGGGCATGTCCGGCCGGGGGGTGGTGTCTGCGGCAAGCTATGAGGCCCGCAAGTACGGCGTGCATTCAGCCATGCCCATGTATCAGGCCAGACAGCGGTGCCCGCACGGGGTTTTCCGCCCTCCGCGGCGTCAACGGTACAAGGCGTTATCCCAAATGGTAATGACCATCCTGGACCGCTTTTCGCCGCTGGTGGAGCCGGTCTCAATTGACGAGGCATATGTGGATATCACCGGATGCGGCACACTTCATGGCTCCCCGGAGGCGATCGGTTGCGCGATTAAGGAAAGTATTCGGGATGAAACCGGGCTGACCTGCACGGTGGGTATTGCGCCGCTTAAATTTCTCGCAAAGATCGCCTCTGACATGGATAAGCCCGATGGCCTGACGGTGATTGCCGAGCCGGCAGTCCCTGATTTTATTGCCCGCCTTCCGGTCAATAAGGTCCCGGGGGTAGGCCGCCATACCCGGGAGCATCTGGAGCGGCTGGGCATAACTACGCTCGGGGATATTCAAAAGTATTCGATAGAGCAGCTGACCCGGCGGTTTGGAAAATACGGGAAGCGGCTGGCTGATCTGGCGGCAGGTATTGATGATTCAGAGGTCCGGACGATTCGCCCGGTAAAATCTGTCAGCAGCGAGGAGACCCTGCCGGCGGATACGCGGGATATGGCGCTTTTGCGGCGTTATCTGCTGAAGCAGGCCGAGGACGTGGGCCGGCAGCTGAGAAAGGAGGAACTTTTAGCCCGGACGGTTACGCTCAAAGTAAAGCACGCGGATTTCACCCAGATTACCCGGCAGATGGGGCTTGCCGGGCAGACCCGCTCATCTGAAACCCTTTTTAAGGCGGCCTGCCGGCTGCTGGCCGAGTATAAAATCACCCAGCCGGTCCGGCTCATCGGTATGGGCGCATCGGATTTATCTGATCACACCGCGCCCGTTCAGATGTCATTATTTGATGATCCGGCGTCCGGGGATTTAAAATGGGAGGCGCTGGGCCGTGCGGTTGACGCCGTTACCCGGCGCTTTGGCCGGGATGTGGTGAAAAAAGCCGAGCTGTTTGAAAAGGATCAGAAGCCGAAATAGATGCCTGCCCCGTAAGATTCCATGTCATAGTCATAGAACTGGCCATAGGGGATGAATCCGTTGTAATATTCGAGCATGACTTGAATATAGCGGCTCTGATGATCCAACTCTTTGAAGGCGATCCCGGTCTTTACGCTGTAGCCGGGGGTCCAGTGAAGCTCCTGGAATCCTTTGATGTCAAGGCCTGCGACCAATGCCCCCCAGGGTAGAAGCTCTCCTGTGCCCTGGTATTCGATACCGCCCTGATAGCCCCAGCGGTCTAAATTTCCCGGATCGCGCTCTATCAGGAAATGGAGGCCGCCATAGGTCCGGATCTGCTGCCAGGTAAACGCCGCCAGAAAGTCAATGGCTTCATTGTCAAAGTTGGTCCGGGTATCTGCCAGCCGCGGATGCTTGAGAAGGTATTCATCCCCCAGGTGAGAGCTTTGGTGATAGACGCGAAGACGGGTGGACAGGGCGTCAATCCGGTAATTCCAGGTCACACCGATATTATAATCCGAATTAAGGAGATCGTCGGAGTCGGAGTTCAGATCAAACTGGGAGAAAAGTCCGCCTTTTAAACTTAACTGCCAGGCATGCTGATCCCCAAGATGTTTTCTGATCAGACCGAAGTTTTCGCCGAATCCGACGGATGCACCGGTGAAGTCGCTTCTGAATTCATTGTCGTAATTATTGATGCTGAGAAAAAACCGGGGCTCTTTAGGGTCTGCCACCAGGGGGGAGAATACGTCCCCGCTTGGAAAGATCTCCCATTGCGATCGGGGCGACTGCTCGGCAAGGGCCGGACCGGGCGATGCCGTCATCCCCAGGGATAATCCAAGAATGGCAATTCCCAGGATTAAATGTTTGATGTATCTGGTTTTGTTCACCTCAGCCTCCAAAATGGTTTTGAGTTCAGCCGGGGGCTTTATATTCACAGGTCAAGGAATTCAGGGTTTGTTGGCCGCCGGTATTGGTTATATGCTCAAAATCTGGATACGAAATATTTGTTAAACTGTCAATACGAGCTGTGGCGGAATCACGGTGAATTTGTTCTGGCGAGAAACCCCATTACCATGGGGTTTCTCGCATGTGAGGTCGGCACGGTGGCCGACCCTACAAAATGTCGGCATTGTCGCGTAGGGCGGGCCACCGTGCCCGCCTGAAAAATAGATAGAACAAATTTACCGTGGTGGCGGAATTGAAAATCGATTGACCCCTTAGGTGGAGTCGGGTAAAAGTAGGGCATTTGGCAAATAGTTGATATGGTTTTAAATAAAAGCGCAGCCGCCATGTGAAAAAAATTTTGCGAATATGACGGTATCTGAATCATTTACCAGAGAAGCGGATAGGCCCGATGAATCCCCGCCCCGGGTGCTCATTGCAGATGACGATCCCACCACGCGCCGGATACTGGAGCGGACCCTTGAAAAGGCGGGCTTTCTGCCAATATCGGTCGCAAGCGGCACGGAAGCGGTGGAAAACCTGTCAGATGAGATCTGTGCGGTGATTTTAGACATCCAGATGCCGGGCATGAGCGGGCTTGAATGCTTGAACTACATCAACCGGGCCTACCCGGATTTGTCGCCCATCATGCTGACCGCCAGCGATGAGGTTTCGGATGCGGTCTATGCCATGAAGCATGGCGCCTTTGATTATATCGTAAAGCCGTTTCATGCCCCGCAGATCACCGCGCTTGTGACCCATGCGGTCCGCTCTTTTGAGCAGACCATCCGCCTGCGGCAGACGGAGGAAAGCCTTAAAGAAGCCCGGGAAAATGAGATCTATGTGGCCTCCCGGATTCAGCAGTCTCTGCTGCTGGGCCGTCCGCCCGCGGACTTTCCGGGGCTTGAAATCGCCCACTTAACCATTCCATCCCAGGCAATTGACGGGGATTTTTATGATTTTATCCGCCTGGATTCGGAATCCATGGATCTGGTGGTGGCTGATGTCATGGGAAAAGGGATTCGGGCCGCATTTATCGGGGCCGCCCTGAAGAGCTATTTTCTCCGCGTGGTCAATGAAGCCCGGCTGTCCTCTGAGGGCCGGGTCAACATCGCGCCCGAAGAGATCGTGGATTCCGTATACAGCCACATGATCGCCCAGCTCCAGGAACTGGAATCCTTTGTCACGCTTTTTTACGCCAGATTCTATCCCAAGCAAAACCGCCTGACATTCGTTGACTGCGGTCACGTGCGTCCCCTCCATTTTCATCATAGAACACGCTCGGTCAGCCTGCTCAAAGGCGAAAACATGCCCCTGGGGTTTCCGGAGAAGAAGCCGTTCCGGCAGTTTAATGTCTCCTTTGAGGCTGAAGATCTGTTTTTGTTTTACTCGGACGGGCTCACGGAAGCCAGCCGCCCGGACGGCGAAATGTTCGGCGAAAAGCGCTTGATCGCATTGTTAGAGGCGCACGCGGCGGATACGCCGGAGGGCCTGGTCCAAACCATCCGCCGGGAGATAAGGGATTTTTCCGGTTCATCGGAATTTGCGGATGATTTCACCTGCATCCCGGTCAAGATCGAGGCCAATGCCGTGCCCCTTGAGCTTCTGGGCCGCCAGGCGATGGTATTTGACAGCCGCATGGAGGAATTGCAGAAGGTTCGGCGGTTTATTCGGATATTCGGGAAGAAATACATGCGCCGGGCCTCTGATGAGCCCCGGATCGCGGGCATTGAGCTGGCCGCCGTGGAGCTGACCACAAATATCATCCGCCACGCCTATGACAGCCAGCCGGGGCACCCCGTCCGCCTGGAGGCGATCGCCTATCCCCGGGAAATGACGCTTTCTTTCTATGACCGGGGCAACCCCTTTGACCCGGACAAGGTTCCCGCGCCGGTGCTTGACGGGTCCAAAGAGGGAGGGATGGGGGTCTATATTGTTGAACAGTCGGTGGATGATATTACCTATTCCAGAAACGAATACGGGGAAAACTGCGCCCGGATGCTGGTCCGCTGGTGTTAGCCGGTTTTTTTTATGACTTATGAGATGCTATAATCCAATCCAATATATTCTACGGAGTCAGGCAAATGACAGTTAAAATGAAAGTTAACACCTATATGGGCGTGACGGTTGTGGACCTGCGGGAAAAAGCCCTGGATGCAAGCAACAGCGAGCAATTTAAAAAAAGTATGGCCGAGACCCTGCAATCGCATGACAAGGTGGTAATTGATTTGACCCGGGTGGAGTTTGTGGACAGCTCGGGGTGCGGCGCGCTTTTGTCCTGCCTGCGGCAGCTGGGCGACCGGGGCGGGGAATTGAAACTGTGCAGCGTACAGAAAAATGTCGAGCGGCTCTTTGAACTGGTGCGGATGAACCGGATCATCGATATCTATCCATCCAAAGAGGAGGCGCTGAAGGGGTTTTAAAATTTTCAGGAAACAAATGCGGGCCCTGCCATCTCCTGGGCCCGGTAGAGGTCATAGCGGGATTCATCATAGGGGTAATCCCAGCACCCTTGCCGGTGAATCATCTCCCCGCCGAATCCGGTTTTGAACCGGTACAAGCCGTACATGGGATGATAGGGGTCCGGATAGGGCGCTGTGCCGAAGAGGTCGTAATCGTAGCAGCCGACAGTCTTGGCCTTGCATATGGCCGCCCATTGAAGGGCATAGGAGGGCATCAGATGGCTTTTTCTTAAAGATGAGGCGCCGTAAAGGTAGGTGGCCCGGCTGCCTGCGATCGCCAGGAGGATGCCGGCCACAGGTTTTCCCTCCACTTCCGCCAAGAGCAGGTGCATGCTTGCCGGAGAGCTGGTGTCTGCCGCTTTTACTTCAAGCCCGGCTTTAAAATAGTCCAGGCTGTTTAGCATCATGCCGTGCCGAGCCGCTGTCTGACAGTAGATATCATACCAGGCGGCCAGATCCTGGATACCGGCTTCGCGCACCCGCACCCCTTTTCGGCCGGAAAGCCGGATGTTATAGCGGGTCTTGGGCTTCATCCGTTTCAACAGCCGGTCCCGGTCAGTGGTTACATCCAGAATCACCGTATCCGTGGGCAAAAGATCCGTGGGCGCTTTGCGGAGGTTCCAGCGTTTGGTGTCAAAGTTCATGCGCATCTCACGAATCCCTGTCCGGGGTTTGCCCATCCATATGTCATTTTCGGCATACCGGCTTCCATCCGACGCCCATGGGGATTCCCAGGGCAGATCATACCGGATGAAAAAACAGTTCGCCGGCAGATGCGGCCGAATACGTTCAGACAGTTGTTCAAGCCAGCGGCCCCGGCGATCCGCATCAGGAAGCCGCTCCGGGCCGAAGGGGACATAGGCCATGCTGCCCGCCGCACCAAGTGAGCGAATTACCACCAGCATGTCATGGCTTGCCCGGGCTTTTTCCCACTGGGCCGCGCCGTGCAGCGTCTCTGTCACCGGCAGCTCTTCGGTCGGTAAATCCGTCGGGGTTATGGCAAAGGCCCGGGCCTGACGGCCCTGCTGTTTTTTGAGCCGTCCCCAGAAGGCGGACTGCTGAAGATGGATGCCGGGTTCAATATATTTGGTCGGTTTGGGGTGAACGCTTATTTGCATAGATCTATCCGTCTCGATCGAGTCTAAAAAAATTTAAAACGCCTCCTTTATTAAAAAATTGACCAAATGTCAAACTATGCAAAATGTTCTCCACGGTGAATTTGTTCTGGCGAACAACCCCATAACCATGGGGTTGTTCGCATGTAAGGTCGGCACGGTGGCCGACCCTACAAAATGTCGGCATTGTCGCGTAGGGCGGGCCACCGTGCCCGCCTGAAAAATAGATAGAACAAATTTACCGTGAAATGTTCTCAAAGGATTATCCGGCTGGCCCACTACCGTCACCTCGGCCACGGCCGGGGGTGATTAAGCGGGAAGGAAATTATTTAAGGGGTCGGTTTTTAATGGATCGGATTTCGCCGGTTTCCGCCAGAATTTTAAAAACCTTGTAGCTTCGGTCCCCGACAAAGACGGACTGGCCGACGCCGCCGGCTGCCACCGGGCTTTTGTAGCTGACTGTTATCAGCCAGAACTTGTCATCGTCAGTTAATTCAGCTTCTTCAAAAAGGATTTTTCCCAGGTTGTCATCCGGGTAGAGTTTGGTCAGATGGTCAATGGCTTTTTGGGATGCTTCGTTGACGTCAATCATTTTCTTTTTAACCGATTTGGGTGTTAAATCAAGAATACTTTTTTATGGCAAATGTGGCGCTCATTTTTGCAACCATCCGGCCATCGGCCGTAATGTCGCATTCGGTATGCATCAGCGTTTTTCCCGGATACACCACGCGGGCGGCAGCCAGCAGCTTACCGGAAGTAGCCGGTTGGTAGAACATGGCGTTTAAGTTGGTGGTGGTAAATCGATCCCCTTTCTCAATCTTTGTATAAACCGCAGTGCCCATGGCCACATCGGCCAAAGAGCAAAGGATGCCGCCCTGAACTGTTCCGGATGAATTCAGATGCGGTTCCGACAAAGTAAGGTTGATGTCAGCCGATCCGTTCTCAAAGTTTAGAATCTTTGTGCCGATCAAAGCCGCCGACGGCGACGGAGAGATCTCGCCGCTTCGCCAGGCGTTTAAGAATTTTTCAATCTCCTTATCCAAAGTGCTTGAACTCCTTGAGTCTGTGAATCCGGTTTGAAAAAAAACCGCTCAAAAAAACTATCGCATGAGATACGGGTTTAAAAGAGAAGTTTTATACGGGCAGGGCGTTGGGGATGGATTTTTCGGTTTATGGCGACCACCAGTCGATAATGGATTGATCAAATTTAACGCCGATGCCTTTATCGTCAATTCGGGCGATTTCACCGGTGACTTTCAGATTGTCTTTGGTCTCCGGATGCGAAAAGGTCAGGATTAATTGATTACCCCGATGAAATTTGGGTAACTGGCTTTTAGCGGTTTCAATATACATACCGCCGGCGCTGAAGTTAATGGCCAGGCCGTTGTAGAGTCTGTCCCCGACTGCGTAATCCACATTGATCAGATAATCTTTTCGGGGGTGCTTCCGCCGGATGGAACTTTTTTCCCCGTTTTCATGACGTTCCAGTTCCGTCAAGAGGTTGCGCCGTTCTTCAAGCGGCATTTTGTTAATGATGCCGTAAATTTTTGAAGTGACCAGGGCCAGATCACTGTCTATTTTTTGGCTCATCAGCGGGGACCTTGTCAGGGTTTTTTGGGATTAACCTAAATTGAGCATTCCAAATTTTTGGTCATTTATAATCATATAATAAAATAAATTAGGGATTTGTCAATTTTTTTTATTTCTTGTCCGCCAAAATTTTGATAGATAAGTGTTTCAAATTCGATTAGAAAATAGATTCTAACCGATCGTTTAGATCTAAAGTTATGGACAATAAAAGCGTATCATGGCTGATATATTAAAAACTTCCGATAAAGGCTTTTGGAGCCGGCCGGCGGATCATATCCAAAAGGCGGACATGGCCATGTATGATGCCAAGCGCCGGCCGGATCAGGTCTTTGCCTATGCCGATGCCGCCAGGATTTCTCCGGAAACAGCCCAATGACCTGGTTTATTTTTGCCCTCTTGACGGCCTTGGCGGCGGCATCCCAGGACGCCTGGGTAAAGAAGTGGTTCTCCCATCTCACCGCCTATGAAATGTTTGTCTATCCGCTGGCCTATGCGCTGCCGCTGACCTCCGTAACTCTGGTGTTCGTGCCGATCCCGGATCTGGATCGGGTTTTCTGGCTCAGTTTTTGGGCCAGCATCCCGTTAAATGCCGTTCCGTTTGTGCTTTACATGAAAGCCATCAAGGAGTCACCCTTGTCCTTGACCCTGCCATACCTCGCCTTTACGCCGGTTTTCATGATCGCCACAGGCTACCTCTTTCTGGGCGAGATGCCGGATCATTGGGGAATTTTAGGGATTGCCGCGGTGTGTATCGGCAGCTACGTGTTAAATATCCAGAGCGGTCAGCGCTCCGTATGGGACCCGTTCCGCGCCATGGGCCGGGAAGCCGGCTCCCGGATTATGCTGCTGGTCGCCTTTATCTTCAGTTTTTCAGCCGTCATCGGCAAACTGGCGATTCTTCATTCATCGGTGATGTTTTTCCAGATGAGTTTTTTTAGCGCGCTGAGTCTGGTGTTGATCATACTGTTTACCGGCATTCGGGTGGTTTCCGTGAAAAAGATTCTCCGTATGCCGGTAAAAGGGGCAATCGCCGGTATTTTGCTTTATTTTCACATATTATTTCACGGATATGCCATCTCCCTTGCCAAAGCGGCGTATATGATCTCCGTCAAGCGCCTGAGCATCCTGTTCGGGGTCATTTACGGGGGAATGGTTTTTCGCGAGGATAATATCGTTATTCGATTTGCGGGGGCTTTCTTAATGTTTCTGGGCACCGCGCTGATCCTTTTAAAGGCCGGGTAGGCAGGAACTGCTTATGCATCCATCCAGCCAGCACGGGCGTTACGCCGCCGGCGCGTTTAATGAGGAGCTGCCGGGCGGCCGGGCGTCGGGCACGCTAAGCGCGGCCGGCGGCTATTTGCTGTTTGAAAGCCAGGCCGCCTCGATTCGCCTGCCGCTTTCCGGTATAACCGTCAAGCCGGGCGGGGCGGGCAAGCGCTTGATTTTTTTCAACCATCCGGAGGTTCCCGGATGGACGGTGTATACGCCGGATCGGTCTATTCTAACGGATTTTCAACTGGCCCATCTGCCGGGGGTTCAGCAGATTCGCCGGGAGCGGCGCCGTTTTAGGCTTTGCTCCGCCGCCGCTGCTATGATGGTTTTTATCGCCATTTTGGCTTCCGCTTATGGGGTTTTTAAACTCAAAGTCCCGCTCACCCGGGCTGTGGCCGCCCGGGTACCGGCCGAATGGGAAGAGAATCTGGGCGATATGATGATTGCCCAGTTTAAAAAGCAGCAGCCGTTTATCGAAGATGAAAAGCCCCTTGACCTGCTTGAATCGTTTTTTGCCCCGCTTTCCCAAAATATTCCGGATGCCGGATACGGATTTGCGCTCCATGTGGTGAAAAACCCCTCTATTAACGCGTTTGCCCTGCCGGGCGGTGATATCGTGCTCTACACCGGTTTGATTCACTCAGCGGATTCCATTGAGGAACTTCTGGGCGTGCTTGCCCATGAGGCCGCCCATGTGACCCAGCAGCACAGCATGCGCCAGTTAATCGGATCTGCCGGCGTATTTATTCTGGTTCAGGCATTTTTCGGCGATGTCTCCGGGCTTTTGGCGGTGATTGTGGAAAACAGCGAATGGCTGATTAACCTTAAATACTCCCGGGACTATGAGCGGGAGGCGGATGATACCGGTTGGCAGTATCTGATGGCAGCCGATATCGATCCCCGCGGCATGATCACGTTTTTTGAAAAATTAAACGCCCGGCAGCCCGACCGGGATCTGCCGGTCGGGCTAAAGAAGCGCCTTGAATTTTTAAGCACCCATCCGACAACGGATGAGCGGATCGCCCGCCTGAAGCAAAAAGCAGCCGAACTTTCAGGAAAAACGCATTTCAGGCGGTTTGAGATAGATGTTGACCAGCTCAAGCAGTGCCTGCCGGATAACGGCGGCTCAGCAGCAGAGCTTTTACCTTAACCAAACCGTGCTGAAAGAAAGGAAAGAACGCTTATGAATGTGACTCTAAATGGCGCCCCGTCATTTGCCTACCTCCATGTGGATTTGGACCCCGGGGAATCCATCCTGGCCGAGTCCGACGCCATGAGCAGCATGGCCGCGGATATGGACATGAAGCCCCGAATAAACGGCAATTTTTTTTCGGCCCTTGGGAAAAAGCTCTTTGGCAAAGAGTCGTTTTTCATCAATGAATTTATCAATAACACCGATCAACCCCGCCGGGTGACGCTCACCCAGCGCACCCCGGGCGACATCCGGGAGGTCAGTTTAAACGGGGAAGCCATCTGCTTACAGCCCGGCGCCTATATCAGCTCCAGCCCCGAGCTTGATCTCTCCGTTCAATGGGCGGGGTTCGGCTCCTGGATGGCCCGCGAAGGTTTGTTCCGGCTTAAGGTCAAGGGCACGGGAAAACTCTGGTACGGGGCCTACGGCCAGCTTCTGGACCGCCGGGTGGATGGGGAGATGATAGTGGATACCAGCCATCTGGTGGCCTATGACCCGGACATCAAGCTGAAGCTGCAGCTTGCCGGCCGGCTGTTTTCGAGTTTTTTCAGCGGCGAGGGGCTGATCACCCGGGTTGAGGGAAGCGGCAACATTACCATCCAGACCCGGAGCCTTGCCGGCCTTACGAACTGGTTGAATCCGAAACTCTACTAAAAGGAGCGCATATGCAGGTTGAGATATTTAGCGGCCCGGGCAATGCCGCGGCCAAAATAGATCTGGCCCCCAACGAAACATGCACGGCCGAGGCCGGCGCCATGATTTCCATGAGCCATGATATGTCGGTTGACACCACCACCCATAAAAAGGGCAGCGGCGGGGTATTAAAGGGTGCCAAGCGCATGTTTGCCGGGGAATCCTTTTTTCTGAATCATTTCACGCCCGGCCCCGGCGGCGGGGAGGTCTGGGTGGCGCCCACCCTTGCCGGGGATATGATGGCCTATGAGTTGGCCAGTGAAAAAATGATCGTCCAGGGCGGCTCGTTTGTGGCCGCCGAGTCGGGGTTGGATATTGATCTGGGCTGGGAGGGATTTAAATCTTTGTTTTCCGGTGAATCCCTGTTCTGGATACACCTGGCCGGCAGCGGCAAGGCCGTACTGAATGCATTCGGGGCGATTTATCCGGTTTCGGTGGATGGCGACTATATTGTGGATACCGGCCATATTGTGGCATTTAATGAGACGCTTGATTTTTCCATCACCAAGGCGGGAAAATCCTGGGTCGGTTCCTTTCTCGGCGGCGAGGCGCTGGTCTGCAAATTTTCCGGTAAGGGCACGGTCTGGTGCCAGTCGCACAATCCATACAGTTTTGGCCAGGCTTTGGGGCCCATGCTAAGGCCGCGCAAAGCATGATGGCTTCGCAAAATGTCCAATATCTTTGTTGCGCTGCATCCCTCGGAATTTCACGTACGATTAAGTACGCTGCATTCCGCGGGATTTGCGCGCCGCGATCTTGAACATTTTGCTTTGCCATTTCTAAATCGACTTTTTACGAGACTGTCAAGGAACCATAATTCAATTTTTCTCTGGAGGATATGATGGCAAGCGAACATTCTGAATTTCCCTATACCATTGACGGACGCCCGGATTTCAGTTTTTTGACGGTTAAAATGGCCAAGGGTACGACCCTGAAAGTGGAGGCCTCGGCCATGGCCACCATGGATACGAATATCACCATGAAAACCCGGCTGAAGGGCGGTTTCGGCCGGATGGTGACCGGCGAGTCCCTGTTTATCAACGAATTCACGGCAGAAGGCGGCAGCGGAGAGATCGGGATCGCGCCCGGGCCGGCCGGTGATATGGCGCATGCGTATTTGAACGGCAACACCATTTTTCTGCAGAACTCCGCATTCGTGGCAAGCAGCATGGGTGTATCGATTGAGACGAAGTGGCAGGGGATGGTCAAAGGCTTTTTTTCCGGGGAGTCCTTGTTTTTAATCCGCTGCAGCGGGACCGGGGATCTCTGGTTTAACACGTTCGGCGCCATGATCCCGGTGGACGTGGATGGGGAGTACGTGGTAGACACCAGCTATATCGTGGCCTTTACCGAAGGCCTGGACTACCGGGTAAAATCCGTGGGCGGCTACAAATCCCTGTTTTTCTCGGGCGAAGGCCTGGTCTGCTGGTTTTCCGGCAAGGGCCGGGTATGGATCCAGACCCGTCAGCTGCCCGGCTTTATCACCTGGATAAATCCGTTCCGGCGGGTGCGGAAGAAGAAGTCCTGATTTTTCTAGTTAAATTCTCTCGGAGGTTTGGATATGGATATCAATTTGCCATGGGGAAAGGATTTTTTGGGGGTTTCCCTTCCGGACGGCTGGCAGGTCACTCTGCCGGAGCGTGCGGATATGGCCCGGCCGACGGGCAAAAGCGAGGCGGACCTGGTGGCGGACGCTCTGGCCAATCCGATCAATGCCCGCCCGATTGCCTCAAAATCCCTTGCCGGCAGGCGGATTCTGATTGTGGTGGATGACAATACCCGGCCCACGCCGGCCCGCCGGTTCTTTCATTTGCTGCTGGACCAGCTGACAGGGGCGGGGGCGGATCCGGCAGCCATCCATGTGATGCCGGCGCCCGGCATCCATACGGCCATGACCGAGGCCGAGATGGCGGAAAAAATCGGGCCCGAAAACCTGGCGCGGGTTTCCTGGTCCAATCACGACGCCTTTGATGCCGATTCCCACCATCAGTTCGGCAACACCCGGCGGGGCACGCCGGTGGTGTTGAATAAAGAGCTTTTCGAAAGCGATATCATCATTGTGGTGGGCATGATCGAGCCGCACTTGTGGGCGGGGTTCGGCGGGGGCCTGAAAAACATTTTTCCCGGTCTTGCTTCGGCCGAGGCGATTGGCCACCATCACGGCATGATCGCCGAACCGCCGTATCTGTTTAACCGGGTGGGCCTTGCCCCGGAGGAGAATCTGTTTCGGCAGGACCTGGAGGAAATCCGCAACTTCATTGCCGCAGATATTTTCTGCCTCAATGTGCTCTTGGATGAAAAACAGGAGATCACGGCCGCGTTTGCCGGTGACCCGATTGAAGCGCATCGGGCCGGCATCGCATTTAATGTCAAAAATGCGGGCATTCGGCTGGATCAACCGGTGGATGGGGCAATCGTTAATTCTTACCCCATGGAGATCAACTTCAAGCAGAGCATGAAGTGCGTGGGCAACTCGCTTCCGGCCCTGAAACCGGGCGGGGTGGTGATGGCGTTTCTCCGGGCCGAGCGCGGCCTGGATGACATACCGCTGCCGGACAAACCCCCGCCGCTGTTTGCGCTAAAAACCATCCTGCGCCTGATCGGCAAATCCAATGTCATGAAGTTTTTAAATGTGGTCAAAAAAGGTTTGAACGTGGAGGAGCGGTTTCTCACCTATTACTCCATGCGCCTGATCCGGGAATATCAGCTTTTCTGCTACGTACCGAGCCTGTCAGCCGAGGAGATCCGGCATCTCGGATTCTTTCAAAACTGCGAAACCCCGCAGGCGGTTGTTGACAGCGGCGCGCGGAAGCTTAAAAAGACTGCCCGGGTGGCGGTATTTCCCGATGGGGGCGCGACGTTTCCAAAAATGGAATTTAAATGAGCCAATGGATTTTTATCATTCTCGGCCTGGCCGCGGGACTTTTTGTCATCAAGCTGGCCTATGTGACGGCCGTGGTCCTGTCCATCAAAAACACCCAGGGGGCGCTCTATGTCTCCACCTCGCAGGCGCGCATCCGGGCGGTATTGGATGAACTCGACTTAAAGCCCGGCCAGGTGCTGATAGACCTGGGCTGCGGGGACGGCCGGGCGCTTCGGGCGGCCCGCCGGCGCTTCAACATTTCCGTCATCGGCTATGAAATCAACCCATTGGCCTATGTGAAGGCGCGGATTTATTCGTTGGGGGCGGGCATTGATATCCGGTACCGAAACTTCTGGCATGAAGCCATTGATGCGGCGGATATCATTTTCTGCTACCTGTTTCCGGATGTTATGACCGCACTGGCGGAAAAGATTCGGGCCGAAGCAAAACCCGGGGCTGTGATCGTCTCATTTAATTTTCCCATCCCGGCCTTTACGCCCATCAAGGTGCTGCGGCCCCCGGGGGCACGTCAGAATGACCCCATCTATTTTTACCGGACGCCGTCCTGATCGGACAATATAAGAGAATCGGGTAGCGGATATCCAAGAGTTCTGTGATGCGGGTTTTCATAAGCCTTTTTTTATGTGGCATGAAAGTGCATTGCTTTTAAGAAATGTTTGTGCCTGTATGGATTTATTGTATATTTTATCAGAAAGACAGTAAAAAACTGTTGGCATCTGCCGGCTGCTTTTATATTTTTATGCTTCAATAACCTGGATGCAGCGATAGGATATGCCGATGAAAGCCGTTCGGTTTCACAATCAGACGATTTCCATGATTGATGCCCCTCTGCCGGATATTTCCGAGCATGAGGCGCTGGTAAAAATTTTGATGGCCGGTATTTGTGCCACAGACGTTGAATTGTTAAACGGCTATCAGGATTTCCACGGTATCCCCGGGCATGAATTCGTCGGCCTGGTGGAAAAAGCGCCCCAGGCGCCGGAGCTGGTCGGCAAACGCGTGGCCGTGGATATCAATATCGGATGCGGCCAGTGCCTGAAGTGCCGCACCGGGGACACCCGGCATTGCCCCTCGCGCCGGGTCGTTGGGATCCGGGGAAAGGATGGCGGGTTTGCCGAGTACTGCGCCTTGCCGGTCGCCAACCTCAGCGTACTGCCCGAAAGGCTGGAAACCATTGATGCGGTATTTGCCGAACCTTTGGCGGCCGCGCTTGAAATCGCCCAGCAGGTCCATATCCGGCATGACACCAAGATGGCGGTTATGGGGGATGGGAAAATGGGGCTTTTGTGCGCATTTGCCCTGAATCGTTATACCTCCAACCTGACCGTTCTCGGCCGGCATGCGGATAAGCTTAATATGGCCGCCTCGCAGGGGATCAGCATTATAAATACCGCGGAAATGGATCCGGAAACAGCAGCGCAGCGGTTAAAGGGATTCTTTGAGCTGGTGGTGGAGGCGACCGGGAATCCGGATGCGATTAACCAGGCCGTTCAACTGGTAGGGCCGGAAGGAACCGTTGTGGTCAAAACCACCTCCCATCAGCCCTCAAAAATGAATCTGGCGGCAATGGTTGTCAATGAGATCACCCTGATCGGCTCAAGGTGCGGGGACATCGGGTTTGCGGTCAAAAGCCTGGCGAACCAGTGGGTGAATGTGGCCCCGCTGGTGGATACCGTTTATCCGTTTGCCGAATTTGAGAAAGCTTTTGAGCACGCCATGCAGCCGGGGAGTCGAAAAATTCTGGTGGCATTTGAATAAACAGGCAGATAAGGAAAAAATCCTGTGGCCATTGATTTGACTGAAAAAACAACGGATTTTCCCCACCCCGAGCTCAATCAGCAGATTACGGCCATCGGCGGGAGTTACCTGTTCATCAAGGAGGGGAGGCTCCCAATCAATGGGGAAGAGGCGCTGTATCTGCTGGGTAATGCGATTTTTGACTCCTCCTGCTGCGGATTCGGGGGATGCGCCTATGCCATGGTGCCGGGGATCATCCGGTCATATCGATATACCACCGATGATGCCGGCCGGCCGGTTTCCCGGGTAGCCGCCATCGCCGATGCCCGGCTTCAGGAAAAGGTCAAGGCTTTGATCCGGCAGAAGCATCTGGTGCATCAGGTCAACTTCCTCTAAATTGAGCGATATTCAAGGCTCGGATATGCTACGTTTCAGAATAAATGATCCGTGCATTCCTGCAATAACTGATTCCGCAACCTCGCATTTCATAAAAAAGCCTCCGTTTATTGTTGGAGAAACATTTGACAAAAATTACAATAAATGCAAATTTATAGATAAAATTAAGGGGTTTTTCTAATGCCAAATACAATTGAAATAACACACCTCTCCAAGGAAGAGAAGTTGCGGTTGATGGAGGCCATTTGGGAGGATTTGACAAAAGAAGTGGATTTCATAGAATCTCCTGAGTGGCACCGACAAAAGCTTGAGGAAACAAGCCGTCGTTTAGAGGCGGGTCAGGAGCCAATCAAGGATTGGCAAGATGCTAAGACTGAACTTCGGAAACGGTTTGAATGAAAATAAAGCTTCTCTCTTCAGCCATTGAGGATTTGTATGAGGGGCGCTTGTTTTATGAAAGTCAGAAAGAGGGACTCGGAGAGTATTTCTTTGATTCGCTATTCTCAGATATTGATTCCCTAACGCTTTATGGCGGAGTTCACGCAAAGGTTTTCGGTTACCACCGCATGCTGTCCAAAAGATTCCCCTATGCCATATATTACAGGATGGAAACCGAATCCGTAATTATAATTTATCGAATTTTAGATATGCGCCGTAATCCCTTAAGAATCAAGCATGCCCTTGAATCCTAAAAAAAGATTTATCAAGCCCTTGTGAAATCCCAAAAACTCTTTATACAAGCAATTGCAACGCTCAGGAATCTCAAATAGAGAAGGCAGTAAACCGGGACTCTGATCCATTGGAGGCTACCCACCACATGTTGTGCTTTTCATTACAACCGCATAGCTGACAGTGCCTTTTTACAATGTTGATTTATCAGGCTGGCTCCGCTGATGAATATATTAGCAAGGAAGGCTGAGATTCTGATCGACCCAGATTTTAGAGATCCAGCCTTCCAATATAACTATTCCTACTCAAGAATCTCCAGCACTTTCACAGCAAGATCTTGACAAAATACATTTATATGGATATAATATGCGCATAATTTTTGCGCACAAGGAGGTCACATGAAAGTAGTTAATTTTTATAACACCAACGCGCCAAAAAAGGCTGCCAATCTCAGCATCAACAGCGATCTTCTCATGAAGGCAAAAGAGCTCCATATAAACCTTTCAAATGTTCTGGAAAATCATCTTATAGAAATGCTGGCCGAGGCAAAACAGCATGAATGGAAGAAAGAGAATCGAGATGCAATTGAGGCCTACAATCATCGCATCCAGACAAAAGGTGTTTTCAGTGAAGGCTTGAGGAAATTTTGATGGCTCAATTCGATGTGTATGGAAATTCCAACCCGGAAACAAATCAAGAAATTCCTTATTTGCTCGATGTTCAGGCCGACTTGCTCGATACGCTGGCAACACGAGTGGTTGTGCCTCTTATAAATGCCTCGGCTGCGGGAAAACCTCTCCGGCATCTCAATCCCGAATTCACGGTCAATGAAACCCTGGTTATTATGTCTACCTCCGAGTTAGCCGGTATTTCGGTCCAATCAATGGGGCAAAAGGCGGGCACCCTTAAAGATCGGCGCGATGAGATAATTGCAGCACTTGATTTTTTACTCACCGGCTTCTGACGTTCTGAAACGTTTGATAATCTCGCCTGCCGTACCCGCCCCGGAAAGCAAAGTGCGTTATCTGTTTTAAAGCGAGATGGTCACAACTCCAGTTTGTTTCTTTAATTTTCAGAATTTGGTTGGCCGGTTTGCTATAGTAGGCGGCGAATGCCGGTTATATACAGATTAATCTTGGTCTATCCCGATCGAAATAGGGATCGAAATAATAGGCACTGGATTTTTCCGGGTAATCAAATTTCAGAAAATGCACCATGCGGCTATAAACTTCAGCTATGCGAATTTTAGGACCGCTAAGCACTCTCAAACAGAGTCCTGATTTTCCAGTTTTTTAGCAATCCACTATATGTTGTGGGCGTCCATATGTGGCGTGTAGAGGGTCGTGTTAAATTGAGCCGGAAATGGCGGAGGGGGATATCCCCCTGCTTTCCTCCGCCTGGCATGATTACTCTGTTCGTGCTTTTTATACCCGGCATTACCAGGGCGTTTACAAAAAATTGGATCAGGGGTCATTGCCATGGCTGCAGTAGATAGGGTGAAGCTGGAAATTTAGGTTGTTTTAGATTGGCCGTACAGGGCGTAATAGGTGACCGGCACCACCAGCAGGGTAAACAGTGTGGAGGCGATCAGCCCGAAAATAAGTGCCCAGGCAAGCCCCGAGAAAATCGGGTCCAGGGTGATGGGCCAGGCGCCTAAAGCGGTGGTGAGGGCGGTTAGGACAATAGGCCGCATACGGATGGCGCCGCTCTGCAGAATAGCTTCCTTGAGGGGAAGTTCGTTTTTCAGCGCATCCTGGATAAATTCTATGAGCACCACGGCATTGCGGATCACGATGCCGCCCAGGGCAATCATTCCGATCATACTCGTGGCCGTAAAAAAGACCAGATCCGGGTAGCCGCCGACCACGCCGCCGGAGATAATATTTAGCAGCCAGAAGCCCGGCATGATGCCGATAAGTGTTAGGGGGATCGCCATCATAATGAGAACCGGCATGAAAAAGGAGTTGGTCTGCAGGGTCATCAGGATGTATATGCCGATGAGGGCGGCCGCAAAGGCGATACCCATATCCCGGAATACCCGGAGCGTAATTTTCCATTCCCCTTCACCGGCCCATTCCGCCCGGATCCCGGAGGGCAGGGGATTTTCAGAGAGCTTGGCCTGCATGCCCAGGATGGCCTCGGCCGGGGCCCGGCCCGCGACCTCGGCCAGCACATAAACTACCCGCTCCAGATTCTTATGATAGATGGTCTGGGCATTGGGGGTGCGGTCGATGTCAACCAGCTCCGCCAGGGGCACCATTTGTCCGTCTGCCGTGGCCATGGGGATCTGGGTAAGGCTTGACATATTGCTCCGGCTTTTTCTGGGCAGGATCAGTTTGACATGCAGGGGCTGCCGTTCATCCGGCACATGCACCGTGGCCGGGGTGTCTCCGCCCACAGCGATTTTAAGTGCATTGATAATGGCCCGGGTGGAAATGCCATGGAGTGCGGCTTTCTCCCGATCCACCACAAAATCGATCTGCTCGTGCGGCATCTCGGTCATATCATCTATATCCACCACATTGGGCTCCTGTGCCATGATCCCCTTGATATGATCCGCGGCCCGGATCAGCTCATCATAGGATTTATCCGGTGTGCCGTAGAGTTCCGTGACAATGGTTGCCAGAACCGGCGGGCCGGGCGGAACTTCTACAACCTGAATCTTGGCATTGTTTTTCTCGGCGATTTCCGTCAGGTCGTTCCGCAGTCGGAGCACGATGGCATGGCTCTGCTGGGCCCGCTCCGCCTTGAGCGCCAGATTCACCCGGATATCGGCCAGATGAGGGCCTTTGCGGAGATAGTAATGCCGCACCATGCCGTTAAAATCCATGGGCGATGGGGTGCCCACGTATGAGGTAAAGTTTTCAACTTCTTTGACCTGCCGCAGATAGTTTTCAAAATCGCGTACCACCGCATCAGTGGCTTCAAGGGGCGTGCCTTCAGGCATGTCAATGACCACCTGGAACTCGTTTTTGTTGTCAAAGGGGAGCATTTTTAAGGGTACCAGCCGCAGAAGCACCAGGGAGGCGGAGAATCCCAGGAGCACGAGAATGGCAATTAAAAGCAGGTAGCGTTTAGCCCGGGATTCCAGAAACGGGGTGACGATCTTTCGGTAGGTGGTAAAAATCCATTGCGGCGTGCCTTTTTGCTCGTCCGCTGAGGATGGAGAGGCTGAGATGGGACGGTTTTTGAGCAGCGCATAGGTCATCCACGGCACAATAGTCAGGGCGCAGAGCGTCGAAAATGTTACGGTCAGCGGCACATTCGCCGACATGGGTGCCATGTATGGCCCCATCATGCCGGTGATGAAAAAAAGCGGGGCAAAGGAGATGATAATGGCAATGGTTGAGATGATGACCGGCGGCAGGACCTCGTGGACCGCAAAGAGCGTGGCAAAAAAGGGTTTTCTGCGGCCCATGAAGATGTGCCGCTGGATGTTGTCCACATTGGTGATGGGATCATCCACCACCAGGCCTAAGGATAGGATCAGGGCGAACAGCGTTACCCGGTTGATGGTGTAGCCTAACAGATAGTTCATGAAAAGCGCCAGGCTGAAGGAGACCGGCACAGCCACAGCCACCACCAGCGCCTCGCGCCACCCCAGGGTAAAGGCAAGCAGCACCACCACGGTGAACACGGCAAAGCCAAGGGAGACGAGCAGGTTGTTTACCTTTTCCTGGGCGGTATAGCCGTAATTGCGCGTGACAGCCACTTCTATATCCGCCGGGATGATACTCTGCCTGAGTTCATCCAGCTCCGCTAAAATGTTATTGGATACATCCACCGCATTCGTACCGGGCTTTTTGGCAAGGGCAAGGGTGACGGACGGATATTCCAGGGGCGCATCCTGGATTTGATGGGTGCGGCGGTATCTGTGAGAATGGCCGAGGCGGGTATAGCTTTCAGCCTGGGCCGGGCCGTCCGTGATTTTCGCCAGATCACGCAGATAGACCGGCCGGCCCTTGTGCACGCCCACCACCAGTTCTTCCACCGCACCTACCGACTGGAGAAATGAATTGGTGTTGACCATGAAGTTCCGGTTGAATCGGTCGATATGGCCGGCGGTCACAGCTGCATCCGCCCCCTGCAGGGCTTTTCGGACCTGCAGCAGGGAGACGTTATACCCGTTCATCCGCTCGGGCAGGAGTTCAACGCGAACTTCCCGCTGCCGGCCACCGGTTATAAAACTCCGGGATATGTCTTCAAGCTGGGACAGCCGCCAGCAGACTTCTTCGCTAACCCGCCGCAGCTCGTGGTCATTGTAGCGCTCTGAGTACAGGGTGAGGTTGACGATGGGGACGTCATCAATTTCCACGGGTTTGATCACCCATCCCTTGACAAGAGGCGGGACCTGGTCGATGTGCATGGTGATCTGGTTGTGCAGTTTGACCAGGGACTCCTCCCGGTCTTCGCCCACGTAAAACCGAACCGTGACGATGGCCCGGCCCTTATGCGACATGGAATAGACGTATTCCACCCCGTCGACCTGCCACAAGAGCCGCTCCAGGGGGGTTGCCACCAGTTTTTCAACCTCTTTTGGTGTGGCGCCGGGCGCCTGAACGTGAATATCGGCCAGGGGCACAACGATCTGGGGGTCCTCCTCCCGGGGCGTGACCATAACGGCGGCAACCCCCAGGCAGAGGGCGACAATCAGAAAGATGATCGCGGGCCGGCCGTAAAGAAAGGGCCGGACAATGCCGGGAATAAAACCGCCTGGCGTGTCGCCGTTATTCGTCATTTCCCGGCTCCTTAATTTTCAATATTTCATCCCCGGAAAGCCCGGCAATCACCTCCACCTGTTCCCCGTATATGTTGCCGGTTTTGATATAGCGACGTGCCCATCCGTCTTCAGTTTTAACCTCGACAAGTTCGAGCTGCCCCACTTTATCAACCGTATTCCGGGGGATCAGGACAAGCTCGACCTGCTTGTAAGGGATCTGCAGTTTGCCGTACATGCCGGGGTAGAGGCCGGCAATGTCCGGAAGCCGGCTCTTGACCAGAAACGTCCGCGTCTGCGGGTCTGCATAGGGGATCAACTCCTCGACCTCGGACTCAACTGTTTGCTGCAGGGTGGGAAGCGCCACGCGAAGTTTGGAACCGGGCTGAATTTGTTGGATCAGGCTTTCCCGCACATAGGCTTCCAGCCGCAGGCCGCCGGCGGTTTTGAGCAGCAGCAGCGGTTTTCCGGGCATGGCCAGATCCCCGGGATCGACCAGCCGTTTGAGGACCTTACCCTCGGTGGGCGCGGTGATTTTCGTATATCCCAGGCCGATTTTTGCCTCCCGGACCATTTCCTCGGCCATCCGCACCCCGGCAGATGCACCGGACAGTCCGTCTTGGGCCCGTTTCAATGCGGCTTTGGCCTGAAGATACCTGGAACGTACCTGTTCCAGATCCTGTTCGGTGGCAGCCTCTGACGCGTAAAAACTTTTGATGCGGTTGTAGGCGGATTCTGCTTCGGCAAAGGCGGCTTGAGCAGCGTTAACCGCCTGTCTGGCCTGCTCTTTCCGGGCCATGGCCGATTGTAAAGACTGCATGGCCTGCCCGAGCCTGGCCTGCATCTGCCGGTCATCCAGGGTGACCAGCAGCTCCCCGGCTTCCACCATATCCCCGGCATTTACGCGAACATCGGTCACCTGGCCGGATACCTGCGCCTCGATCCGCGCCTGGGTGCGCGGTTGCACCGTACCCACCGCATCATACCATTCGGTTACCGTTTCAATCTTTGCCGGCACAGTGCTTGCTGCTTCTACAGGCGGGGCCTTGTCCGGTCCGGTCATGCCGGGAGGGATATCGTTTTTTGAGAAAAACCAGAACAAGAGAATCCCGGCGGCAATCACCAGGCAAACAATCAGCGGAATAAGAATCCATTTTTTGTTTTTCATATGGATCGCTATCTTTCAAAGGGTTGCGGGTTGGGGCCGGCCCATTTGCCGATCGCGCGGGCCAGGTCGGCATTGGCTTTTATTTTGTCGTAAAAAGCGGCCGTGGCGCGGATGCGCGCCCGGTTTCGGTCCAGTTCGGCTTCCAGGTAGCGGGTAATGGTCACTGATCCGCCTTTGTAGTGCTCGGCGACCAGGCGATAGGATTCTTCGGCGCTTTTAACGCTGCTTTTCGCCACTTTGTAGCGGGCCTGCGCGGCTTCGCGGTTGAGATACGCGTTTTTGACATCCAGTTTGATGCCCAGCGCAGCCTCTCGGTCGGCGGCCAGCATTTCCTTTACCATGGCATCCGCCTTGTTGATCCGGGCGTTTGTGGAAAAGCCGGTGAACAGGTCCCAGTTAAACATCACGCCGGCGGTCCAGTTTTCCCGGTCCCGGTTATAATCCATGGATGGATCGTCTACGTAATATTTGCCCATGAGGTCAATGCTCGGCAGATAATCGGTTTTTGCGGCGTCAAGCCCCATTCGGGATTTAATCAGCTGTTTTCTCACTTTTTCCAGCTCCGGTCGGTGGGAGAGGGCATGTACGATGCCATCCGCATATGTATCCGGCACCTGGATGGGCGGCGCCTGGGTTTTGGCGAGCCAATCTTTTCTTCCCGGAAATTCGGCCGGATCCATGCCCATGAGGTTGGCAAGCGCGGCCCTGGCCAGTTTATATCGGTTCCGGCTTTGTACCAACCTTTCTTTGGCCCGGGCCAGGCGGACCTTAAGGGATAGCACATCCGATTTAAGCGCACTGCCGCCCTCATACTGCACCCGGATGATCCGGAGCTGCTCCGAGACCTTATCAACCGAAGTTTCGGCAATGGCAACAAAGTCTTCTGCCGCCAGCACATCGTAGAAGGCGGTGATGACCTGGGCCGTGAGGTCATTTGCCACGGATTGCCGGTCCAGTTCCGAAATGTCTAATCCCTGTTCGGCCATTTGCAGCCCCAGGTAGTCTTTGCCGCCGTTAAACAGGTTCATGCGGGCCTGGATGCCGGTCTCATAGTTTTCAAACCAGCCGGGATCATTGAAATTGACATTGCGGGGGAGCTTTCGCTGGTCAATGGTTTTAAAGAGATAGGCGGACGGAGCATCCCCCTGGGTGTACTCGGTATAAACCCCCACCATCGGCCAGAATGCCGTATCCGCCAGATCCTTCATGGCTCTGGCCTTGGCCACGCGATAGGCGGCCTGCTGCAGGTTCGGGTTGTTTGACAGGGCGATGTCAATCACTTGCGGCAGGGTCAGGGGGAAAGCCGGATCTGTATCAGGCGCATCCGTATCAGATGCCCCCCGCTGTTCAGGCCGGGCCTGGCTTTCTGTCCGGGCCTGCTTTGCGGGGGCCTCTGAAATTTGCCGGTATTCCGAACGGATTTTTGATGCCGTATATCTCGGGGTGCTGCCGCAGCCCGCCAGGATCAGCGCGATGGCAGTCAATGCCATCCATGAAATTCTGTTCATGTGAAAAAGCCTTTTCCTTCCCCCTATTTTACCCAACACCTAACTCCCGCTTAAATTTAGGTCCCGGTATGCCTCATATTAAGGCTGGGGCATGGACCCCGTCCCCTGGGGGCCGGCAATAACAGCAAAAATAAGCCCCATGATGATGACCTGAATGATCCAGCCGATCACGCAAACGCCGACGGCCCGCCAGGTACTTGAGTAATCCAGCGCCTGCCTGACGGCGATAACCATGGCTGCCAGCATCCAGATGCCGGCAACGAGAAATGCAATCATCTCCAGGGCCGGGATAATGCCCAGGACCCGAATCACCCCGGGGGAACTGGAAAATCCGATGGTCCGGAGGAGTTCCCCCATATCCGACTTGGTCTGCGGCTCGGGCAGGAGCTTGGTGCCGATCAGGTAGGTGAGAAATGCCCAGATAAACCAGCCGACTAACGCGGCGATCAGCCCGATCACCAGGCCGCTCATACCCGCCCTGGACAGGGTCCCGATGCCCGCGGCCAGGCTTGCGATCAGCACTACGCCCATGGCTTGCCCCAATGCATTCTTGTCCGCCTCGACTTCTTCGTAGATTTTTACATCCAGTTTGGCCGCTCCGATCATCCGTTGCACAAAACTTGTCATCTCGAATCTCCTTTTTACATTATTTATCTTTTTAAAATTTGGAACACCCAATTTAGGTTTTGCCGTCAAATAGGGCGGTGAACCCGGCCGTGATAATGCCGGGCCAGGAGTATCCGGCGCTAATCGGCATTTGATAAGTCCTGCCATGAATGATGGCATTTGCGGCGCGAAGGCCGCTTTCAATGGCCGGGGCAATCCCTTCGCCCATATCAACCGTTGCCAGGCCCGCGGCATCGCCGGTTAGAAAGGCGTTGTCCATCCGAAGCGCAGGTGTTTGATGCCTGATGTAGTAAACATGGCCTTTGGGATTAAACCGCCGGGGCTTAACCAGTCCGCTCGCGATCAGTTTTTGCTGAAACAGCCGCCAGTAGTCGTTAATGGTTTTCCCCTGTTTTTTCATGGACGCATATTTGCCGCCGATGCCGATATTTAGCCACCCCCGGCCTTTCGGCACATACCAGGCATACCCGGGGAGCCCGTTTTCAAAAAACCAGAGGTAGCAGTTAGAATCAGTATAATCATATTGGAACTCTTCTTCCACCGTGGCAATACGGGATGCCTCCGGATGGGGCGAAATCCGGCTGAAAAGCTGCCGATAGACCGGGCACCCCGTACCGCCGGCGCCCACCAGGTATTGGCAGCGATACCGCTCGTCAATTATATAATATTGATCTTTTTTACGGATGGTTTGCACCGCATGCTGCTCCATAGGCGCACCAGATCGTTCCAAAAGCCATTTATCGAATTCATAGCGCCGGATGGAGTACTGCCGGGTTCTGACAGGAACGCGAATCCCCCGGAAATAGCAGATCAGGCGTTTGAAAGGAATGAGGCCATAGGGGTAGGCGCTTGGATGGGTTCCCAAAAGCTGAAACACCTTGGGGGTGACCCAGCCGGCACACAATTTTAACCGCGGAAATTGTTTTTTATCCAGAATCAGAACATCCAAGCCGGCGGCTTTCAATTGCCGGGCGCAGGATGCGCCGGCGGGTCCGCCGCCGACAATAATTGCTGTTTTATCAATCATTTCCGCAGCTCCACGGACACGCCAGGCGCTTAAACAAGCCGGCATTCCGGCTGCGGGGTGCCGGGCTTGGTCATGACTATCTGCCAGAGCTGGATAGTTCGGGAACGGAAGGCGCTGGCGGAAGACAATAGATAGAAATGCCACATGCGACGGAAGCGCTCTCCGTATTGGTCCTTAAATTGCGGCCAGTGCCTTTCAAAATTGTCATACCATACCATCAGGGTTTTATCATAGTCCGGGCCGAAGTTGTGCCAGTCCTCCA
The DNA here is from genome assembly GCA_034520365.1 of Desulfobacterales bacterium. Classification (NCBI taxonomy): domain Bacteria; kingdom Pseudomonadati; phylum Thermodesulfobacteriota; class Desulfobacteria; order Desulfobacterales; species Desulfobacterales bacterium. The sequence goes on along the minus strand of JAXHNP010000003.1, from coordinate 78,777 downwards.
TTACAAACAGGCCCTCCATGGCACTGGCCAGCTGGGCAATGGAGGGCAGCATGCTGTTGGGGAAAATGTATTTGGTGGTCCAGGGGTTGGCCGCCTCGGTGCTGATATTGTTGCCGATGGTATGGATAAACGCGATGCCGTCGTCTTTTAGCCGGTCATGGGCGGTTTCCATGTAGGTCCGGTAATTCTTGCGGCCCACATGCTCCATGATCCCGATGGAAATGACCCGGTCATATTGGCCCTTCACGTTTCGGTAGTCCTCGTATTGGATGTCCACCGGCAAATCCTTGCACATTCGGTTGCCCAGTTCCACCTGCTCTTTTGAAACCGTGACACCGGTGACTTTTGCCCCGTAGTTTTCCGCGGCATATTTAGCGAATGAGCCCCATCCGCAGCCGATATCAAGTACAGTCATGCCGGGCTTGAGATTGATTTTGCGGCAGACCAGATCCAGTTTGGCTTCCTGGGCCGCATCCAGGTCGCCTGCGTCTTTCCAGTATCCGCAGGTATAGGTCATATCTTTGTCCAGCATGGCTTTGTAGAGCTCGTTGCCCACATCATAGTGCTCCTCGCCTACCTGGTAGGCCCGCTGGTTTTTCTGGAGATTAAACAGTCGCGCTTTCAGAAGGTACCACAAGGTTTCGTGCCGGGACTTAATCTTTTGGTTCAGCCTGGCCCGGAAAATCCGGTCAAAAAACTGGTCCAGGGCCTCGCAGTCCCACCAGCCGTCCATATAGGATTCGCCGGCCGCAAGGGTGCCGCCGGTAAGGATACGGTCATAAACCTTTTCGTTATTGACCTGGACATCGTAAGGCTTGTTTCCGTTAATTGTGACACCGGCGCTGTTTAACAATTCTTCGATAAACTGTCTGGATTTGGCACTCATTTGTTATTCCTATTCTAAAATTTTCGCGAACGTTAGATTTTAATTAACAAAAACAAAAACTTACACAATAATAAGCGCATTCTCAAATTAGTCAAGGAAAAATTTGGGCGCTCCCCATGGTCAATAGCTTATAAAGCACGCATTTACGGGTAATTATATGTCTGAATCAGCCTTAATATCGCATTTGTGCCGAATTCAACCGCATCTGCCGGAATTCGTTCATCTCCGGAATGGACTGTACTGAAAAAACTGAAGTCCGGCGGGAGTTTCATCGGGGTAAACCCGTAGGTTTGAATGCCCAGGCGCGCAAAAAACCGGGCGTCTGTCACGCCGGGCAGGATCATGGGATCGGATGGCCGGCCGGATCCATTTCCTTAAGGATTTTTTTTAAGCGCGGGAAAAACGTCATATCCGGCTCTGAAACCGTGGGATCATAGGTCAGGATGTCAATGGGGATTTGCGGATCAATGGTCTGCCGGAGTTCGCGCAGCATATCCGCCGGCGTGTAACCGGGCAGCAGTCGGCCGTCGAGCTGGAGTTCGATTTCAGCCGGGATGACATTGATTTTACTGCCACCGCGTACCACCGTGGGGGTGACCGTATTATAGAGAAGCGGCTTGAACTGCCGCCCCCTTTCCCCCAGGATTTTGAGGATACCGCCGGTGAGCACGGGGTTTAACAGCTGCTTTAGAAGCATACTCGCCGGTGGCGACAGGTGGGCGGCCATCGCCTGGATCATCTGGCGGGTGACGGGGGTGATATGCGGGGGCATGGATATACTGTCCAGTTGGGTTAAAAGACGCCCAAGCTTTGCCATGGCCCCGCCGCTGATGGGCATAGAGGCATGTCCGGCCGGCCCTTTGAGGGTGGCGGTCATCCAGCAGGCCTGTTTTTCCGCCACCTGAATGGGGTAGAAGGCCTTTTTGCCGATATACATGGACACGCCGCCGAACTCGCCGATGGCATATTTGACATTGGCGAAGGCGTCCGGGTGCTCTTCAATTAAAAATTTGGCGCCGTACCTGCCGCCGGCCTCCTCATCGCTTAATACCGCCAGGATAATATCCCCGGCCGGTTTTATATTGGCCGATGCCGTTCGAATAAGGGCTGCCACCATCATGGCCACCGCTCCCTTCATATCCAGGGCACCCCGGCCCCATAGGTAGCCGTCAATGAGCCGCCCCTCAAACGGCGGATGCTGCCACTCCTGATTCTCGGTTGTGACCACATCCACATGTCCATACATGAGAAGCGGCGGGGCATGGCCTTCACCCGGGTAGCGGGCGATCAGGTTGGGCCGGTCGGGATCAAGCGCCAGAATCTGCGTTTCAATCCCTGCCTGCTGAAGCAGATGATCGATAAATTCGATGCAGGGCTTTTCATTTCCGGGCGGATTGGTGGTATCAAAACGGATCAGCTGCTGGAGCAGCTCAGCCGGCTGCACGGCATGGGTTAAGACTTTTTCGTCTGTCATCTGGGCATCTCCTTGGAAGTATTCCCCCCGGGCCGTGCGCCCGGGACCGAGCGTATAAATAACTTTAAAGGCACTAAGGCACGATAAATTTGTTCTATCTATTTTTCAGGCGGGCACGGTGGCCCGCCCTACGAATGGGGAAAAACCCGATCCATCGTAGGGTCGGCCACCGTGCCGACCATAAATTATTGATTTAATTAACCTAATACCTAATACCCAAGACCTTAAACCGTGAAGTTACTTAGAACCCCGCGGCAGCGTAAATTCCGCCACTACCGGCAGATGGTCGGAAATGGTCCAGGTATTCGCCTGCCGGACATGGGCGGATTTTCTTTTTAGCGAATCCGCGTAAAATATGTAGTCAATGGTTTTATTCGGGGCCTTGATATCCGGATCATTGGGAAAATGGGTAAACCAATTGCGGCGGTTGGGGCCACTCAGATCTTTTGGGTCCGGAATCACATGAAATGCCTCAATAAGCGGTTTGATTTCGGTTTGCGGCCGGTAGGCAGATTTTTGTTGTTCTGTCAACTCGCTGTAGGCGTTTCCCGGCGGCAAAAGGTTGAAATCGCCGCCGGAGACCCAGGGGCGGCCGGCCTTCGTATGGCCGGCCAGGATCGACTTGACCTCGGCTACCTGACGCTCCATGGTATCTGTGCCCTGGGCAAAAGCAGATAGGTGGGTGTTCATGACGACGAATTCGGTGTCCTTGTACGGAATCCGGGCCGCCAGCAGCGTCCGTTTGAGATTGAATTGACGGGATACCCAGTTTTCCGGGATCAGCGGGAGTTGATGCCGCGTGGCTTTCGAAATTCGGTATTTTGACAAAATGACCAGCTTCATCCCCACCGGCCCCCAGATATCCGGATGCGGCACGAAACCGGATTTCCAGTAAAACGCCTCGGTCCGGCAGGGGTAGCGTTGGTGCAGGTGTTTTTGCAGCAGCTTCAGCTGGTCGGTATAATGGGTGCGCCGGGCGGCCTCGTCAATTTCCTGAAGAAGCACGATATCCGGATCCTCCGCCTTAATTACCCGGGCTGCTTGGTCCAGGGTCTGGCGGATATGGGCTTTGGTCGGTGCCGTGTCAGTGCCGCCCTCGTAGAAGAACCAGTAGCCTTTGCCCGCCATATATTGCACGTTCCAGGAAAGGATTTTAACGGTTTGAGCGGGGGTAAGGGGTTGGGGGTGGCCGGTGCAGACAACAGGCGCTGGCTGGACGGCTTCGGGGTGAAAGGTAAGGGTCCAGACCGCAACTGCCAGGACCGCCAGAATGAGGGCGATGCCCCCCGCCAGCCAAAGCGATAATTTGATGAACCGGTTAGTCAATTGAGTCATTTTTAACATACGAGCTGGGGCTTTAATTTTAAAAACAGGGGCAGCACAGCGCCGGCAAGGACCAGCGCACCGGTGATCGCAAACCCGATGGAAAAAGCGCCCATATCCCCTGTATAACCGATCATTGAGGGAATAATGCCGCTTCCGAAGACAAAGGCAAACGGGATGGTAAAGGAGATGGCCACGTTCCGGATGTCTGCGGAAAAAAGGCTGGAAAGCGCCGTAAAACCGGCCGGGAAATAGATGGTGGCCAGTACGGCCTGGAGACACACCATGACAGCGGCCGTACTTTTGGATGCGGCCAGGCCCAGCAGAATGGTTGTGATACCGGTTAATAGAAAGCCCCACATGATGGTTCGGGCCGCGCCGAACCGGTCAGTCGCCCAGCCGCTGATAAGGGCCGTTCCCATGCCGGCCAATCGGGAAAGGGAGATAAGGGAGTTGGCGAGTCCGCCGCTCATGCCGATTTCTTTTATCAGATAAAGCGGAAGCATGGTATAGACCCCCATGGTGCTGCTGATGGCCAGGCCGAAAAGCACTACCATAATCCAGAAGGATTTTTTGGCGAAAACACATTTTACTGCGGAGAGACTCGGCGGTTGACCGGGAAAATTTCCCCACCTGCCGATACGGGCGAACAAGAGGCCGATGCAGATGGCGGCAAATCCGATCACCGTGGGCACCACCCGCCATGAAAACCACAGCATGAGAATTTCGGCGACAATCGGGGCGGCAACAAATCCCAGATTGGGGGCAATTTCATGGATTGAGACCGCTTTTCCCCAGTCCCTGGAATCCACCATATCCGTAAGCGTGGTCATGCCCGAGGGCAGATACAGCCCCGCGGCCATGCCGAGAAAAAATATGGCCGCCCGAAGGGCCAGCAGATCCCGGCTGGCGGCAATCACCAATAGCGCCACCCCGACAACGGTCGTGGATACGACGATTGAATATTTGTGGGTAATCCGGGCAGATAGAAACCCTGAGCCAAGCAGGGCGATGAAATAGCCCACGGACATGAAAAGAAACAGGGCACCGGCCTGGCTGTGGGAGATATGCAGCTCCGTTTCAATGGCGGGCATAAGCGGAGATAAAACCACCCGGGCGATAAAGGATAGAAAAAACAGCAGGGCCAGAAACAGGATGGGGCCGAGCCGGGCGGGGGTATAAAAGCCACTGGTTTTGGATTGCGGGGTCTCAGCCATGGCCTAATCCCGCAGTTCGTGCTGAATTTCAACGGCCCGGGCCGGGCTCACATCCCAGGGGTGCGAAGCAGATCCGAATCGGCGGTTTCTCAATTTCAAGCCTCAATTTAAGGTTTTTTTCATTTCTACGGCGGATGCTATCTTATTTTATAAGCATACCGAAAATACTTGTCTATAAATTTACCACGGTGATAGGGTTTGAGGCAAATCGCCCGCACTGCGGGTTAAATCGCAAGCAGATCAGATGAGAAGCCCATGACCCAAGCCCTGAGATTTACCGAAGCCGTAATTCATCGACGCGATGCCCAAACCGTTGAAATCCTTTGGCCCGAAGGCAATACGCCGCCGCCGGCGGTTTATGTCCGGGACGGGGCTGATCCGGATGATCAGTGGCAGAATGCAGGAGATCCGGAGCAGATTTCGGCGTCCCGGCATGTCTTTGTTTTGCCGGATACCATCATCCGCCCCTTTTTTAAAATCGTGGCCAGGGATGAAAGCTGCGCGATTTTGGCCGAGCGGCGGATTCCCTTAGAAGGGGCGGTGAATTTCAGGGATATCGGCGGCTACGAGACCGCAGACGGCCGGATGGTTCGGTGGGGCCGGGTGTTCCGCTCCGACGGGCTATCCCGCTTAACGGAAGCGGATTTGGCCGTTCTGGGTCGCCTGGGGATCGGCCATGTATTTGATTTCCGCACGGCTGCAGAGGCCGCAGATGCTCCAAGCCGGCTGCCCGCCGAGCCGCCGGCGGCATACCGAAATCTGCCGGTGAGCCATGGCAAATTCGATTTTGTGCAGGCGGTTAAGCGCCTTAAAGCCGGGGATACTTCGTGGCTTACCCCGGATTACATGAGAAATGGGTATCTGGGGAGTCTTTCTTTGCACGGCGAAACCTGGGGCCGGGTGATCCGGCATATCGCGGAGACTTCCGACGGGGCCACCGTGTTCCACTGTACCGGCGGAAAGGACCGGACCGGGGTATGTACCGCTCTGATATTGCTGGCTTTGGGCGTGTCTGAGGAAACGGTGATTCGGGATCACCAGCTATCCAATCATTACCTCGCCGATTGGCTGCCCAAAATCAATCAGATGCTGGCGGCCCACGGGGTTGATCCGGAAATACTGCTGCCCTATTTGACCGCGCCGCGCGAGGGCATCACGCTTTTTCTGGATGCTTTGCACGCCCAATTCGGTTCGGCAGCCGCCTATCTGCAGAAGAAAGGCGGGCTTTCACCGGAAACCCTGGATCAACTGCGGGACAACCTCCTGGAGCCGGAATGTCCGTAACCGCCGGCAGTTGGATTACTCACCGGCAACCGGGGTAATCGCGACATCATCAATCCATATGGTGCCTTTGGTCAGCAGGATCTGCATTAAAATTTCTTCCGCATCCGCAGGGGCCTGGCTGGTCAGGGAAAGCTCCTGCCATTCCGTCGCCCCTTTCATTTCAGCCATCAAATCGATGGTGGGCACCGGCCTGATCCGGGTGGGCCGGAAATTAAAGCGCACCGCCGGTGCAATGAAATTGGGGCTGTAGCCAAGGTCCTGGGCTTTCATCCACAGGGTGATTTTGTATGTCTGTCCGGGTGTGACCCGGTCAATTTTATCTTTGGGATAGAGCATGGCGCTGCCGCCTTTTCCAGTAAACTGCGTCTTGAAAGCCAGATCGCCGCTGTGACGGGTTTTTTCATCCAGCGCAAATTCGACGTTCGTGCCCCGGTAGACCTTGGTCTGCCATCCGGCCGCAAGGGTGTCATCACCCCTTTGCTCAAATCCCGGGTTAAGTACCAGGTTTTCCGTCTGGCAGAAAGCGCTGGTAAATGCACATAAAATAAAGCTCAGTGCGAAGAGAAGAAGGGTGATGGGTTTTTTCATGGGCTCCCCCTTTAAGGCATGCGTCCATATCTCATTTTCGATCAAGGTCTTTTGCTAATAATCTTATTCCTATCTGAATGTCGCCAGGGAAGCAAGAAAAAATCTAAACAGCGCCTGAATAATCTGCCTTATTATCAATGAGTAAAAATTTTATCTGGCGGGGAGGGGCCACCATGAAAGGAATAATCTTTTAAGGTCGGATTTGAATACAGCAATCATAGCCTTCGGGACATATAAATTTTTATTGACACCTTTTGAGTTATCATGTTTGATTAATTTACCAAATTCTGCTATCCAATTCACTATCTGCATATAGCTAACCCGACGAAAGGAGAGGAGATGTATATGAGGACTTTTGCCCGCCTGTCAATCTTTGGGCTTTGTCTGCTGATGGCAAGTCTGATGATTGTATCCTGCGGTGAGAAAAAACAGGGGAAAGTCATTGTCACCGAGGAAGAGTTCAATATTCGTCAGGATACGGATCATTCGTGGGTTATTGATGCCAAGGGGACGGTGGAGAACGTCGGGGATGTGGATGTCAAGAAGGTTGTGGTTACCGGATTCTGCAAGTCCTGCGGCGAAGTCCTCGTAAATGGCAAATGGTTTGTCTCCGATTACGAGAAAACAGCCGAGCAGAAAGATACCATCAGCTATCTGGCGGTGGGCGATGAAGAGGATTTCAGTTTCCGCGGGATCACCTTTTTGATGGATCAAAGCGGGAAAGAGCCGCAGAAACTGCCTGATGGGTTGGAGGTTGAGGTGGTTTCCTTTGAAACCGTGAAGCAGTAATTATTCCGCTTTTTCCTTAAGCCGGATATGTACGGGCACTCCTAAATTCTCCCGAAGCTTGTTTTCTGCGCGATGTATCAGTTTTTCAAGCTCCTTGATTTCATCCGAGAAGATCTCCGCGGATACCGGCATCCAGATTTCAAGATATTTTTTTTCTTCTGCCTGCTGCACAAAAAAGCGAACAGCGGCGGGCATGGGGCCGATGGTTTTTTCCAGATTGGCGAGCACTAGCTGGCCGTGCACATTTACGCCGTCGATATTCATAATCTCATCGGTACGGCCCGGGTGCCAGTTGATGCGTTTAAGCGAGCGCCCGCAGGCGCAGGCGGTCTGGTAGAAGCTCGCTTTATCGCCGGTGCGAAAGCGGATCAACGGAAAAGCGCGGGTGGTCAGGGTCGTGAGCACCAGTTCCCCCGTTTCCCCTTCAGGCAGGGGCGCGCCGGTATCCGGATCAACGATCTCTGCCAGAAAATGGTCCTCATTTACGTGAAGGCCGTCATGGACCTCACATTCAAACGCGATGGCCGGGCCCGGCACCTCGCTTAATCCGTAATGGAGCCAGGTCTCGGCGTGAAGGGTTTCTTCAATAAAGCGGCGGTGTTCCGGGGAAATCAGGTCACCGGCCAGAATCAGAGTGGTCAGTTCGAAAGCGTTGGTGTTGATATGCTGCTGCTGGATATAGGCGGCCAGTTCCATGGCCAGTGCGGGTGTGGTGACCAGCACCGAGGTTTTATAGTCCCTCAGCACCATGACCTTTTTTTCAATGGACAGCGGGATGTTCGGGATGACGCTGGCTTCTATTGCCTCGGCCCCGCTTTTGTAGTCCCGGCCCCAGTTGGCAAGCCCCGGGGTGAGGGTGATCTGCAGAATATCATGGGGCGTTACCCCGGCCGCTTTTAAACCGCGGGCAAGAATCTCCTGCCAGGTATGGAGATCCTGGAGGGTATAGCCGCTCACCGTGGGATTGTGGGTGGTGCCGGGGGCGGTATGGATGCGGACGATATCGCGAAGGGGGACGGCAAAAAGATCATAGGGGTAATGTTCGCTCAAATGTTTTCGCCGCATAAACGGCAGCCGGGCAATATCCTGGATGGATTGAATTTTAGAAGGTTCTGTCCCGGCTTCGGCAAACCGCTTCCGGTGGAAGTTGACATGGCGAAAGGCCCGATTGATTGTACTTTGCAGGCGTTCAAGCTGTAGCTGGTTCTTTTCATCCACCGTCATAAGGTCGATATCATTGGCGTTCTTCATAAAAGTCTCCATAATCTTTTCCCAGAAAAGCGCGCTTGACATCCTGGTCTTCCAAAAGTTCCGAAGCCTTGCCCTGAAGCACCACCGCGCCGGTCTCAAAGACATAGCCCCGGTCCGCCACCTGAAGGGCGGCCCGGGCATTCTGCTCGACGAGAAGAATCGTGTAGCCCTCGCTTCGCAGAAGTTCCAGGATTTGAAAAATTTTTTCCACAATCTGCGGGGCCAGTCCCATGGAAGGCTCATCCAGCAGAAGCAGCCGGGGCCTTGCCATAAGGGCGCGGCCAATGGCGAGCATCTGCTGCTCCCCGCCGGATAGGGTGCCGGCCGGCTGCCTGGCCCTCTCGCTTAGAATGGGGAAGAGGGACATGACATGCTCAAGGGTGTCTGCGGCGGCCTGTCCCTGGTTTTTGCGGTACAGGGTATAGGCGCCCAGCTTCAGATTGTCCATCACCGAAAGCGGCGGGAAGATGAGCCGGCCCTCCGGCACCAGGCTGATCCCCAGTTTGACCACACGCGGCGGGTCCAGCCCTTTCAATGGCGTATCTTCAAAATAGATTTCCCCCTCCCAGGTGTTTAGCAGGCCGCAGATCGCTGACAGGATGGTGCTTTTGCCCGCCCCGTTGGCGCCGATCAGGGTAATGATGCGGCCTTTGGCAACCGACAGGCTTACGCCCTTAATCGCCATAATTCGGCCGTAGTAGCATTTCAGGTTTCGTATGCGCAGCATAAGAGCTACTTCATCCGATTCATATCTAAATCAGTTTTTTGTTGTGCCCAGATAGGCTTTGATGACGGCCTCATTATCCTGTACCTCCCGGGGAAGCCCCTCGGCGATCTTTTCTCCCTGGTCAAGCACGATGATTTTATCCGAAACCGACATGGTCAGGCTCATATCATGCTCCACCAGCAGGATGGTGATGCCTTGTTCCCGAATTTTTTGGATGAGTTTCCCAAGCTGGGCGGTCTCCGTGATGTTTAAGCCGGCCGCCGGCTCATCGAGCAGCAACAGTTTGGGCTGAGCCGCAAGGGCGCGGGCCAGTTCGAGCAGCCGCTGCCAGCCGAAAGGCAGATCGCTGCTTTTCTGATTTGCGTATGCATCAATGCCCACAAACGATAGCAGCGCCATGGCATTTTCGCGGGCCTGCCGCTCCTCCCGGCGCACCCGGGGAAAGCGGAAAATGCTTCCCCACATACCGCAGCGCATCCGGGTATGCTGGCCGACGAGGATATTTTCAAGGACGGTCATGCTTTCAAAAAGTTCCACATTCTGAAAGGTCCGGGCAATGCCCCGGCGGACCAGATCATTTATCCGCAGTTTATGAACGGCTGTGCCGTCAAAGGCAATTTTTCCGCTGTTTGCCGGAAAAACGCTGGTGATCAGATTAAACAGCGTGGTCTTGCCGGCCCCGTTCGGGCCGATCAGACCGGTGATGGTGCCGGGGGCAAGGGAAAAACTGACATTCCGGACCGCCTGCACGCCGCCGAAAGCCTTGGACACCCCTTCTACCGAAAGCAGCGGCGGATTATCAGGTTTGTTTTCGTTTTGATCGCTCATAGAGATCCATTAAACCACGGGTCAAGCCCTGGGGCAGAAAAATCATCACCGTCATCAGTACCAGCCCATAGACCACCATTTCAAATTCGGAAAAGGAATGCAGCCATTCAGGCAAAAGCGTAAGCAGCGAGGCCCCCAGCAAAGCGCCCCAGATGCTGGCCATGCCGCCGATTACCACCATGGTCACCATCCGGATTGAAGTGATGAAATCAAAGGTGCCCGGGCTGATAAAGTAGACCAGGTGGGCGTACAAAAAGCCGGCAAGCGCGCTTAGTGCCGCGCTTAATACGAATACCTGAAGTTTTAGGCTGCTGGTATTGACCCCCACGGCCAGGGCGGCCTTTTCCCCGTCGTGAATCGCCCGCAAACCCCTGCCGATACGGGAGTCGATAATCCGCTGACAGATAATGATGCTAAGCAGCACCAGCGCCCAGACCAGGTAAAAATAATTCCGTCCGGAAGAAAAGGAGATTGGGCCCAGTTCAAGCGGCGGAATGCCGATAAAGCCGGAAGCCCCGCCGGTCATGCTGCTCCATTCCCGGAACAGGATGTGCACAATCATGCCAAAGCCAAGGGTGCCCATCCCCAAATAATAGCCGGAGAGCTTGAGGGTGGGCACGCCCACGATACAGGCCACCGCCATGGCGATGAGAATGGCCGCAGGCAGCGCCAGCCAGGGGGAGAGGCTGTAGTGGACGGTCAATATAGCCGTGGTATAGGCGCCAATCCCATAGAAGGCGGCATGGCCCAGAGAAATCTGGCCGGCATAGCCCATCAGCATATTCAGCCCCAAAGCCAGCAGGGTGTTAATGCCGATGAAGGTTAACAGCTGCAGATGATAGGCATTGCTGACCAGCATGCCGGTCAGGATCACGATACCGGCCATGGCCGTGTAAGCAATTCGGAACCAGGCGGCGCGATTATTCATGGCAATTCGGGCTCATGGGTGTCACGGATGTCATAAGTTAAAATCTTTCCACATTGGCCGAACTGATAATGCCGCCCGGCCGGACATAAAGGATCAGCAAAAGGAGCAGAAATGCGGTGGCGTCCTTTAGGCCGGAGGAGACCAGGCCGACCCCCAAAGATTCCAGAATGCCCAGCAGAAGCCCGCCGATGATCGAGCCCCAGAGGCTGCCGAGCCCGCCCAGCATGGCCGCACAGAATCCTTTTAAACCAAGCAGGGTGCCCATGTCATAGCTGGACATGGTGATCGGCGCGATAATCACCCCGGCGACCGCCCCCATGCCCGTGCTTAAGCCGAAAGCCAGAAGCGTCATGAATTTGGACGGAATCCCCACCAGCCAGGCCGCTTTTTTGCTGATGGCGCAGGCTTCCATGGCTTTTCCGGTCAAGGTTTTTTTATAAAACAGATGCAGGCCGGCGGCCATTAAGAGTACGATCAACACGATCCATATGCTCTGGGACAGCAGCTTGGCGCCCGCGATATCAAGCGGCGGATGATCCGTAAACGAAGGGATCGTATGCGCATCTTTTCCCCAGATAAGCATCCCTACGCCCTTTAGAAATATGGATGCCCCCACCGTGATAATGATTAACACGATGGGGTTGGGATGCCGAACCGTTCGGATGGCCAGCCGCTCAAAGAGCATGCCCAGACAGGCTACACCGATAACCGAAATCAGAAATGCCGGGATCAGCGGCAGCTGCAGCGGGCCGCTTAGGGTGACCATGCTGAGCGCCCCCAGCATAACGAATTCGCCGTGGGCGAAATTGATCAGTTCCGTGGAATTGTAAAGCATGGAAAATCCCACGGCGATGACCGCATAGATGGCGCCGCTGGTAATGCCTGAAAATAAGTACTGGAGAATTTCCTGCATGCGAAGTCTTATCAATTAAAGGCCCGGAGGTAAGCCTCCGGGCCGGGTCAAGGGTTTCTATTTCACCAGCTGCCACTTGCCGTTTTGGATCCGGACCATGACAAAGGCATCCGGGGACAGGCCGTTGTGATCGGTCTTGCTGAAATTAAACACCCCGCTCACACCGACATGGCCGTCTATGTTTTCCAGGTTCTGCCGGATTTGGTCCCGGTCCCCGCCGGTGCCGTCAAGTGCTTTGGCCAGAAGGTGAACGGCGTCATAGGCATAGCCGCCGAAGCCGGAAACCGAGCCCTTGTATTGGCTTTCATACGCATTGATATACCGGTTCAGCGCCTCTTTCTGGGGATCACTTTCGGGCAGCAGGTCAGCCACCAGGATTTTACCGGTGGGCAGCAGAATATCTTCGGCCGCACTGCCGGCCAGTTCAATGAATTTGGGGGAGGCCACGCCATGGCTCTGGTACAGGGGGATATCAATGTCAAGCTGTTCAAGGTTTTTGGCCACCACTGCCGGTCCCGGGTTGGTGCCCCAGCATATGATGGCATCCGGTTTTTCCTTTCGGATTTTGGTCAACTGGGCGGTCATGTCCGAGTCCTTGCCGCCGAATGTCTCAGAACGCACCACCTGCATTCCGAATTCCGGTGCCTGGGCCAGGAGCTGTTCCTTGCCGCTTTCGCCGAATGCATTGTCAACCGTGATGATGCCTAAAGTTTCGTATCCCTGTTTTTTCATGTGCTGATAGATCGACGCAACCGCCAGGATGTCGCTTTGGGCGGTTTTAAACACCCATGGTTTGACCGGTTCCACAATTTTATTGCCCGCCGCACAGCTGATCAGCGGAAGCTCGGACTTCTGGACCATCGGAACCACGGCCAGGGTGGTGGGGGTGCGGCTGGGGCCGATAATGGCGATGACCCGGTCTTTGTTGATCAGTTTGCTGACACTCATGACCGTTTTTGAGGGGTCCCCCTCCGTGTCATAGATCACCGCTTCAAGCTTATGGCCGTTAATGCCGCCGTTTTGGTTGATCTGTTCAACCGCCATCTCCATGGATTTTTTTTCCGGATCCCCCAAAAAAGAGGCCGGGCCGGTGACAGAGAAGATGCCGCCGATTTTGTAAACCTTTTCGGCAGCGGCATTAAATGCGGAGCCGGCCAGAATTAGACATATGACGGCAATTAAAGCCGGAATCCGGGATAGAATGCGGGGCTTGTTTGATAACATGACGGAACCTCCTTGTTTAGTTTAGTTAATTGACGGGTCTTTATCCATTGTTTTGAAAACCTGCCGGCGTGATCCGCAGATTTGCGGTCAGGGATCATACCGGCATGCCGTTTACAGGGTATAGAGCTTGCTGCCGCTGATGACGGTGACATTATTTTTTTCAAGCATGGAGATGGCCTCTTCCAGCTGGTCAAACCGGAAAACCATGATGGCCTTGTCTCCGCTTTGGGCTACAAATGCATACATATATTCCACATTGATATTGGCCTCAGTCAGGACATTGAGAATAAAATGGAGACCGCCCGGCCGGTCATCAACTTCGACGGCCGCCACATGCGTGATGCGGACCGTAAAACCGGCGGATTTTAGTGCCTCTTCCGCCTTTTGGTTGTCGTCCACAATCAGCCTCAAGACCCCGAAATCCGTGGTGTCCGCCAGGGACAGGGCCCGGATGTTGACCCCGGCCTCAGCCAGTGTCTCCGTGACCTCGGACAGGCGGCCGGCCTTGTTTTCCAGAAAAATGGATATTTGTTCGGCTTTCATGGCTCCCTCCTTATTAAGGACGTTCAAGGACGTTCATGGTATGGCTATAATTTTCGGTTGTCGATGACACGGGCGGCTTTGCCCTGGCTGCGCTCAATGGATTTGGGCTCTGCGAGCCGGATCTGGGCGGATATGCCCAAGTATTCCTTGATCTCTTTTTCAATGTTTTCGGCAAACTGCTGGAGGCCTTTCACTTCATCGGAAAACGCCTCTTTGCTGACTTCGACCCGAACCGTGAGAATGTCCAGATTGTCCTTTCGATCCACAATCAACTGATAATGGGGTTCTACGCCTTCAATCTGCATGAGCACGCTTTCGATCTGGGACGGAAATACGTTTACGCCCCGGATAATCAGCATATCGTCGGTTCGGCCGGAAACCTTGTTCATGCGTATATGGGTGCGGCCGCAGATGCAGGGTTCCGGATTAAGGGAGGTAATATCGCGGGTACGGTAGCGGATTACCGGAAAGGCTTCTTTGGTAAGGGATGTGATCACCAGCTCTCCGGTTTCCCCATAGGGGAGCACCTCCCCGGTTTCGGGGTCGATGATTTCAGGGATAAAATGATCTTCGAAAAGGTGCAAACCGTTCTGGGCTTCCCGGCACTCAATGGAGACCCCGGGGCCGATGATTTCACTTAATCCATAGACATCAATGGCCTTTAGCCCCAGCTTGTTTTCAATTTCATGGCGCATATCCTCGGACCAGGGCTCAGCGCCGAAAATGCCGCTTTTAAATTTAAGATCCCGAAAGGAAACCCCTTCTTCTTCAGCGGCTTCGGCCAGGTGCAGGGCATAGGACGGGGTGGCGGTAAGGATGGTGGGACCGAAATCTTTCATGATAATAACCTGGCGTTTGGTGTTGCCGCCGGACACCGGTATCACGGAGGCGCCCAGTTTTTCCGCGCCGTAGTGAAAGCCCAGCCCGCCGGTGAAAAGCCCGTATCCATAAGCGTTGTGAATGATATCCCCCGGGAGGCACCGGCGGAGGCGAGGGAGCGGGCAATGAGTTCTGCCCAGGTATTAATGTCGCGGGCGGTGTAGCCCACCACCGTGGGTTTTCCGGTGGTGCCGGAGGAGGCATGGATCCGGACCACATTTTCCATGGGCACGGCAAACATGCCAAAGGGATAATTATCGCGAAGGTCCTGCTTGACCGTAAACGGCAGTCGTTTAAGATCGTCCAGGGATTTCATATCACCGGGCAGTACGCCGGCTTCGTCAAACTTTTTCCGATAAAACGGAACGGTGGCATAAACCCTGGATAAGGTGGTCTGAAGCCGTCTGAGCTGGATGGACTCAAGTGCCTCCCGGGGCATGGTTTCATATTCGATGTCGAAAATCATCCTGAACCCTCCTGTTGTGTTACAGCATTGACAAGTTGACGCATGATGCGAATGCCGGCAAGTTCAATCCAGTGTCGGCCGGGGCCGCCGGATACGGGCCATCCGGTATGCCGGGCTTAAAATAAAAAAGGCCGCGGAGTTTTTTTACCCCCACAGCCTTGAAAATAAACCCATGGGGATCCTTGCGGCGTCTCCCCATGGTCTTTATGCAAATCCGGTCTGCTTAATGGCTTGATTGCTGGTCCATGGGAAGACTAGTGAAAAAAGAAATAGTTCCCAAACCCAGCAAAAGGTCCGCAATGTCGATGCATTTTTCCGCTGTTTTCCTTTTGTGATGGAAATTATTGAAAAATCTTGTATTTTTTAGCCAATGCGAATACCGCTGTCAAGCAAAAAAACGCTTATCCCTTCAAATTTCCTTTAAAATTGGGTTTTCGCTTTTCAAGAAACGCGCTCGTGCCCTCCCGGGCATCCTCGCTGGCCATGCAAAGCCCGAACGCGTCGATTTCGATGCTGCAGCCGGTGAGCAGATCCACTTCCACCCCGCGATTAACTGCTTCCTTGGCGGCATTGAGCGAGACCCTGCCTTTGGCGGATATGCTTTCCGCGGTTTTTCGGGTTTCCGTCATCAGATCTTCATGGGCGAGAATTTTGTTTACAATGCCCAGATCCCGGGCCTCTTTGGCAGAAATGGGTTTTCCGGTAAAGATCATCTCTTTGGCGATATTTTTGCCCACAATCCTGGCCAGTCGCTGGGTGCCGCCGAAGCCGGGAATGAGGCCCAGGGTGATTTCCGGAAGCCCGAATTTGGCGTTTTCCGAGGCATAGATAAAATCGCAGGCAATTGCCAGTTCAAGCCCGCCGCCCAGCGCAAACCCGTTTACCGCTGCAATCACAGGGATTGGCAGGTTCTGCAGTTTGGCCATGCATTCATGGCCGGTTTTAACAAAATATTTCCCCTGAAGGGCGTTTAACTCAGCCAGTTCTGAAATGTCCGCACCTGCTACAAATGCCTTCTCGCCGGCCCCGGTGATAATTAACACCCGGATTTCTTCCTTTTGGGCGATGCTCTCCAGCAAAGGCGTGAGCTCATGTAAAACTTCCGAGTTAAGGGCGTTTAAGGATTTCGGCCGGTTGATGGTAATGGTGGCGACACCGTTTTGTTCTTCATAAATGATCGTGTTGTAGGACATATAGGGCCTCCCTGAAATGGTTGAAAATTAAAATATACGTATGTCCGCCGGTTTCGGTGCCGGCATGGCCAAACAGCTAAAACCTAAATTGAGCGTTTCAGATTTTAGCAATCTGAAACGCTCAATTTAGGTAAAAGATGATAAATTTTTAATCCATTGGCACGGGGTTTGTCAATTCCCATCATAGGCCGGCAAATGGCGGATGGTGCCGGGCATGCGGAAAAAGGCCAGCATTTCTGATTGCGTGAGGTTCTTCCGTCGATTAAATTAGAATATGAAATAAAGCATTGACTCATCTTTTCCACTTGTCCTAAGCTAATTAACTTTTTATAAGCAGTTAAAATCAATGGAGCGGATTTTGCAGAGGTTTTCGATGGATGAATCATCAATAATAAATACCTATAAACGGTATGCGGGAAGCTATGATAAAATTTTCGGCCGCATTTTTGAGCAGGGCCGGAAAACGGCGGTGGCAAAGATGGGTTGCTGCAGCGGGGACAGGGTTCTGGAGGTTGGTATCGGCACGGGGCTGGCGCTAACCTATTATCCTGAGGATGTCCAGGTGTACGGTATTGATATCTCTCCGGATATGCTGGGGGTTGCCCGCGAAAACATCGCGAAGGCCTGTTTGTCAAATATTTGCCTCTCCATCATGGATGCCCAAAAAATTTGCTTTCCGGATAATTATTTTGATAAGATTTCAGCCATGTATGTGGCCACTGTTGTGCCCGACCCCCAATTAATGATGGATGAGATAAAGCGCGTCTGCAAGCCGGACGGGGATCTTTTTATTTTAAACCATTTCAGCAATAATCATTTTTTTCCCAGCCTGTTTGAGACCATGTTAACGCCCCTTCAAAAGGTCCTGGGCTTTCGTCCCCGGTTTTCCAAACAGCGGTTTATCGCCGAAAATGCGCTGGACGTGATGGATGTCACGCCGGTGAATCTGTTCGGATACTGGACCCTGATCCACGCCAAAAACCGTAAATTTCCGGTTAATAAGCCTTCGGCATCTTAATCAAATCCATCATAGATGATCTTTTATACAGCATTTGAATTATCCCCGGTTTGATGCTACATTAGAATTTTAATAGATTCTGCATGTGCCGGGAAAATAATGGTCTGGCCGTAAACGCGGGGATTGCATGCGGTTAGTGATCAGGCCGGGTCCTAAAATTAAAAAAGGGTTTTCCCGGGTTTTGAGAAAACCCTTAATTTTTCTGGCGCGCCTGAAGGGATTCGAACCCCTGGCCTACGGATTAGAAGTCCGTTGCTCTATCCAGCTGAGCTACAGGCGCATGATTAAAAAATTAATATTAACATTCGCTACCATTTTTGTCCATATCAAAAACGCAGCCAACGCCGCCTGCCGGTCTTATAGCCCTGTTTGGGTTTGCATGACGGCAGCATACGATTTAAAAGTATAATTATGCCAAACAATAAAGAGAAATCCTCAAAAAAGCAGAAAAATGATAAAGCGGTTGCCGAAACCCTGGAAGGGGTCTTGGAGGAAACCGATATCCAGCGGAAAAAGGCGGAAGAGAAAACCGAGACGGTTGAGCCGGATAAAAGCCTGGTTAAATATGATCCCCTGCAGCGCTATCTATCGGAAATCAATCATTACCGGCTTCTAACCCGGGAGGAAGAGATTGAGCTCGGCAAGCGCATCCGCGAAAACGCGGATAAGGAGGCTGCCTATACCTTAGCCACCGCCAACCTGCGGCTGGTGGTTAAAATTGCGCTGGAATTTCAGCGGGTCTGGATGCAGAATCTTCTGGATTTAATTCAGGAAGGCAATATCGGTCTGATGCATGCGGTGCAGAAATTTGATCCTTACAAAAATGTCAAATTTTCTTATTACGCCTCATTCTGGATCAAGGCCTATATCCTGAAGTTTATTATGGATAATTGGCGGCTGGTCAAGATCGGCACCACCCAGGGGCAGCGGAAGCTTTTTTTCAAGTTAAAGAAGGAGAAGCAGAATCTGATTGACCAGGGATTCGTGCCGCAGCCCAAGCTGCTTTCAGACCGGCTCGGGGTCTCGGAGCAGGAGATTACCCAAATGGACCAGCGCCTGGACGGGTGGGATGTATCCCTGGATGAGCCGTTAAAGGATGATTCTGATACCGAGCGGGGCCAGTTTTTCAGTTCACCTGAGGCCTCGGTCGAAGACCAGATGGCCAAAAAAGAGGTCGAGGGCCTGCTTCAGGAAAAAGTGGCCGAGTTTCGTCAGCAGTTGACCGAGCGGGAAATCGAGATATTTGATAAGCGCATCTTTACCGATACCCCTCAGACGCTTCAGGACATCGGCGATAAGTACAATATTTCCAGAGAGCGGGTGCGGCAGCTGGAGAAAAATATTGTCAAAAAGATGCGTACCTTTTTTGAACGGGAAATCCCTGATTTTGAACTCTATGAATAGATCCGCGGCGGCTGGCCGCTATCGCAGATACGCAATGGAAACGCAAATGGATGCAATCAAGCAATGGCCGGTTCGTTGGCTGATGGGGCTGCTGATACCAGCCGTACTGATATTTTCGGGCTGTGCGGCCAAAGCGCCTGAACAAAAAAAAGAATCCCCTCACAAGCAGACCCGGGAAAGTGCGCCGCCGGAGAAATCCGACGCAGAGCCGGGCGCGCCGGGAAACAGCTACTATTATTTCTTGGAGGCTCAGCTCCAAAAAAATAAGGGGCGTGTGGATAAGGCCATAGCGTATATGGAAGCCGCTATTAGCGACGATCCGGACGCCCTTTTTCTTAAAAAGGAGCTTGTGGTTCTGCATCTGCACAAGCAGAACTATGAAAAAGCCCTTGAAATGGTTGAAAACATTCTGGCTGCGGAGCCGGAATCCCCGGATTTTCTGATCATGAAGGCCTCCATTTTACAGACCCTTGATGCGGATGCTGAAATTATTCCGATCTATGAAAGGGTCCTGTCCATTGACCCCGAGCGCCAGCAAGTCTATAAAATTCTGGGCAAACTGTATATGGATCAGGGCCAGCTGGATCAGGCCCGGGAGGTGTTCAAAAAAATGGTGGATATTTTTCCCGAGGATTATGTCGGGCATTTCCATTTGGGAAAAATTCACGCCAGCCAAAACAATTTTGAGGCGGCGGCGTCCGCATTCAAAAAAACCATTTCGCTGGCCCCTTCATTGAATCAGCCGCGCTGGGAGCTGGTCAAGCTCTATAAGGCCCGGAATATGGAGGATAAGGCCATCTCCGTCTATGAGGATATTCTGGCGAATGATCCGGATAATGTGGCGGCAGCCATTGAACTGAGTCTGGCCTATTACACCCGGTTTCGAACCCAGGCGGCAGACGAGATCCTGGCCGACCTCGGGCGCCGAAGTATTGATGATGCCAGTGTCATCCGCACGGTGATTCAGCGGCTGGTGCTTAAGGAAAGATACGATGAGGCCTTAACTGTGCTCCAGGGCATGCTTTCAAGCGCCCCGAATAACCCCGGCCTGCATTACGCAGCCGGGATTGTGCATTACAATCTGGATGCGGTGGATGAAGCCGTGGCGGCGTTTGAGGCCGTGCCCCGGAAGTCGCAGTTCTACCTTAATGCCGCGATTCATCGGGGGATCATCGCCTACCAGCAGGAGGATCTGGACCGGGCCATCAGCATACTCAAAAACGCGCTGGATGCCGTGGACAAAGAAGGAAAGGCCGAAATTATTCCCTATCTGAGTTCTTTTTACAAGGAAAAAGGGGAACTGGATGCGGCGGAGACCCTGATTCAAAAGGGCATCGAGATGGATCCGGATAATACAGAGCTCCATTTTGAACTGGGCGTGATCTATGACAAAAAGGGGCAGACCGATGCGGCCATTGAGCAGATGAAAAAGGTGATTGAGCAGGATCCGGAGCATGCGGATGCGCTCAATTATCTGGGCTATACCTATGCGGATCAGGGTATCCATCTTGAAGAAGCCGAAGCCATGATCCGTAAGGCCCTTGAGCAGAAACCGGAGAACGGCTATATCATCGACAGCCTGGGATGGGTGTATTATCAGCGGGGGGATTATGAAAAAGCCATTGAATACATTGAAAAAGCCGTTCAGTTGATTGGGGATGACCCGATTTTGCTCGAACATCTGGGCGATGTGTATGACAAGCTCGGCAAGCCGCAGAGGGCTCTTGACGCCTACGAAAAGGCGCTTGAAAAAAACGCGGAAAATGCGGCCTCTCTTGAAGGAAAAATCGAAGCCCTGAAACGAAGCGGGTTATAGCGGGGATGAAGCGATGCGGCCTTGTTTGCCTGGCGGTGGTACTTTTGCTGATTGCCGCATGTCAGCCCCGGATCAAACCGGATGTCAGGGAAGGCGCAACCCGCGACGAACGCCTGCTGGCCCGGCTATATCACCGCAATCAGACGCTTCAAACATTCAAAGGCATCGGCAGCATACGAATATGGAATGCCGCAGGGTCACAAAGCGCGCGGATCGCATGGCTAGGCGATATGGACGGCCGCCTGCGCGTGGAAATATTGGGCCCTGTGGGACGTCCGTTGATGAAACTGGCCTATGATGGCGAATGTTTTTCCTATTATTCAATGGATACCCGGGAGGTACGGCAGCATCGGCTGGCCAATCCGAATCTGGACCGGGTGATTGATGTGCCGGTCACCATCCAGGAGATGGTTTACTATCTGGCCGGCCGGTTTCCGGTGTATGCCCATGGCGAGGTGGATATGATCCGCACAGAGGCCGCCGCCGGCGACCAGCTGGTTCTGCGCCGTTTTTGGAGCGGCATGGTCGAGAAGATCACGTTAAGCCCGGATCACACATCGGTTTCCGCTGTCAGCATCTATGATGGCCGCCATCCGGCCTATACGGCAGAACTCTCTGATTACCGGCAGATTGACGGTTTTTCCATTCCCTGGCAAATTGTTCTGAGCAATGGAAAGGAGGCCGGCTTTGCCATCCGCATGCATCAATACTGGCCGAATGTTTCAGTGGAGGATCAGCAGTTTGTTATTTCGCCGGCCTGAAAACAAAGCCTCATCAGACGGCCGGGCGGCCCGGCGGATTCTATACAGGGATGCGTCCCGCATATATCACACCGATGTCTGGTAAATCCCGAAGTTCCCATGCCCCTGACAGGCCAGTGATCGCTCTGGAGGCCCGTCTCAAGGGCTGCCGGAATGTCCGCACGCTGGGGGTGCGGCCGAATTTTTCGGATTATTCCGAGGATGAAGCCGACCTCATCCGGCGGGCGGAAAAGATCTATTACCCCTCAACCCATTATATCGACATGTTCGATGCCATGGGGAAAAATACATTCCCCAGCAGCCACACCTACCGGTTTGTTCAGGACAAGATCAAGCAGACCACCCTGTTTCAGCTCCTGGATGTGCCCGTGCCCCGTACCCGGTTTTTTTACGGGCGCCGCAAATCAGAGAAGATCCGCCGGCACTTTGACTTTCCGTTTGTGGCCAAAATTCCGCGCGACTCCGCCCTTGGCCGGGGCGTGTATTTAATTCACAATCAGGCCGGGCTGGATCAATATTGTCAAATGGTAAAGGTCGCCTATGTTCAGCAATACCTGTCAACCGACCGGGATATCCGGGTGGTGGTGATCGGCGACCAGGTCGCGCACGCCTATTGGCGGGTCGGCGGTCCGGGGGAGTTCCGCAGTAACATCGGGCAGGGCGGCGCGATTGAGCTCGATGATGTGCCCCAGGCGGCAAAAACCCTGGCCCTGGATACGGCCCGCCGCTGCGGCTGGAATGATGTGGGGCTCGATATTTGCATTTATGCGGGTATCTGTTATGTATTGGAAGCCAACATGAAATACGGTAGACAGGGGTTTAAAAAAGCCGGCATTGATTACACAGAATTGATGGAGGAGATGATTCGGGATGGGAAGATCTGATCTGGAAGGACTGCGTCAGATTCTGGATAAGCGGGAAGCCTTGCAGCTTTCGGAATTTGCCGTGAAAAGCGGGGCCGGTGTACGGCCCAGAAATGAAAAACGTCTGGAGGCCGATTATCGGCAGAATTTTGCCGTGGACGTGGATCGCATTCTGCATTCTCTGGCCTATACCCGCTATATTGATAAAACCCAGGTGTTTTACCTGATTGAAAACGACCATATCACCCATCGGATGCTTCATGTGCAGCTGGTATCGAAGGTGGCCAGAACCATTGGCCGGTTCCTCGGATTAAATGAGGATCTGATCGAGGCCATCGCCATTGGCCACGATATCGGGCATCCGCCGTTCGGCCATGACGGGGAACGATGCCTTTCCGAACTCTGCCGGCAGGCCGGCATCGGCGAGTTCCATCATAATGTCCAAAGCGTTCATTTCCTGGAGCATGTGGAAAGAAAGGGACAGGGGTGGAATCTGTGCCTGCAGACCGTGGACGGGGTCCTGTGCCATGACGGCGAGGTGCATGATCAGCGGATCGCCCCGCAGCGGGGCAAAACGTTTGCGGATCATGAGCAGGAGATGGCGCAGAAAAAATCGGGGGCGCCGGTTACCCTGCTGCCCATGACCCTGGAGGGCTGTGTGGTCCGGTTTGCCGATACGGTCAGCTATGTGGGCCGGGACATTGAAGATGCCATCCGGCTGGGTTTAATCGACAGAAATGAGCTGCCCGCAGAAAGCGTTAAATATCTGGGCAATACGAACGGCACCATTGTGTATAACCTGGTGACAGACATCATCCACCGCAGCCTGGAAAGCGATGCGATTGCTTTTAGCCCGGAAGTCTCAGATGCCTTAAAGGCGCTGAAGGCATTCAATTACCATCGGATTTACAAAAATCCCGTGATAAAGAAAAATTTATCCGCCATCAAACGGCTTTACCGGGAGCTTTTTGAACAGTTTGTGGATGATATTCGGCATGAGCGCAAAAATTCCCCGGTTTATGCCGGCTTTATTGACGGCATGGCCGAGGCCTATCTAACCGCGCACCGGCCCGCGGAAATCGCCCGGGATTTTATCTCGGGCATGACCGATCAGTATTTTTTAAGGCAGGCGCCGGAAGGGCTCCGTCCGGAAGCGGCTTTGGCATAAAAGGCACCGGCCATGGGAGAGCAGCGGCTTTATCGGCAATCCATGGGCAATGCCCATCTTTCCGGCTACCGGGTCTGCGTCAAGGAGACCGACCTGTGGGTGCAAACCATAAATCCCCTTGCGGAAAAGGCCAGGGAGTATGTGCTCCGGTACCGGGGCTATATTGAATCCTATATCGCTGCGGTCCCTGATTTTTTATCCGCCATGACGCCGGTGCCTCTTTCGGGACCCGCGCCCGCGATTATCCGGGATATGACGGCGGCTGCGCGGGCCGTTAATGTCGGACCAATGGCGGCGGTTGCCGGGGCCATGGCCGAGTATGTGGGCAAAGTACTTTTGGCGTATTCCGGGGAAGTTATGGTGGAGAATGGCGGGGATGTTTTTGTCAAGCTGGATGCTCCGTTTACCTTGGCGATTGATGCCGGCCGATCGCCGTTTACCCATAAAATCGGCCTGGAATTGGACGCCTCCGCGCATCCGCTGGGGGTGTGCACTTCATCGGCCACCATCGGCCATTCCGTAAGCTATGGGCGGGCGGATGCGGTGTGCGTGGTATCACACTCCTGTCCGCTGGCGGATGCGGCGGCTACCGCAATCGGCAATCAGGTGGGCTCAGCCGATGATATCGATCGGGCCATTGGTTGGGGGCGAGGGATAGATGGGGTCTCAGCCATCGTTGTCATTGTAAATGATCGGATCGGCGTGTGGGGCAACACCGCGGTTGTCCCGTTAACCCATTAAAAACAATGGATAAATATATCCTGCCGGACAACGGCGCAGTTTAAAAAACGGTTGAGTTTTTTTGAAAAAAAAGTCAGCATAAAAAGTTCATGCCGGATACGCGGGATGGGCTGTTTGATTAACCTAAATTTGGGATATAGCGCAGCATATGATGACTTTACCGATTAAGGGGGATACAGATGAAAAAGATTAAGCTGCTTTTATGGTTGATTATTCTGGGCCTGATCGCCCTGGTGGTTTATCAGAACTTGAAATTTTTAATGACCCCGGAGACAATTCGGATCAATCTCTGGATTCAGCAATATAATATTGAATTAAACATCGGCGTTATTCTACTGGGCCTTTTTCTGGCCGGCCTCCTGATATCCTATTTTTTCAGTCTCACCCACCGCTTCAGGGCCCGGAAGATGATGCGGCAGCTAAGCGAGGAGTTGACCCTGGAGCGGAAAAAGGTCGCGGAGCTGGAATCCCGGCTGGGCAAGCAAGCCCCTTCGTCTGGGAATGCAGCGAGCGTGTCCGCAGAATCTTCGGAACCGTCGGCATCCGTCGACCAGCAGCATCAGGGGTAATTTTTGCACACCCAGGCGGCGGCCATGGCAACACCCAAAATGACCCCCATGATTAGGCAGTATCTTTCGATTAAGGAGCAGTATGCGGATTATATCCTGTTTTACCGCATGGGGGATTTTTATGAGATGTTCTTTGATGATGCCAGGGTGGCTTCCCGGGAGCTTGAGATCACGCTGACCGCAAGAAACAAGCACGAAGAAGAATCGGTTCCTATGTGCGGGGTCCCGGTCAAGGCAGTTGAGGGCTACATCGGCCGGCTGATCGAAAAGGGTTACAAAGTGGCCATCTGTGATCAGACCGAGGACCCTGCAGAGGCCAAGGGGCTGGTCAAGCGGGATGTGGTAAGGGTGGTTACCCCGGGCATGGTGGTAAATGAGAGCCTCCTGGATGAGAAAACCAATAATTTTGTCATTGCCCTGTGGTTCGGGCAGAGAATACATGGCATCGCCAGTCTTGATATTTCCACCGGAAGTTTTCGGCTGGCCGAGTCCGCTGACCCGGATACCGTCCTTGAGGAAGGCCGCCGCATCGGCCCAAGCGAAGTCGTGTTGCCTGAGAGCGCCCGCAGCAGTGATGCTTATGCAGCCGTGTGCCGGCAGTTTGCGGATACAGCGCTTACTTTTCTCGAAGACTCGGTGTTTGAATTTAAAACCGGCCGCCGCCGTCTGATCGAGCAGTTTCAGACCCAAAGCCTTGAAGGCTTTGGCTGTGAATCTGCGGCATCCGGGGTGGCTGCCGCCGGGGCTCTTCTTTATTACCTCTGTGATACCCAGAAGCAGGCCATAACCCACCTGACCGGTATTGAGACCTATCATCTGGATCGGTATCTGTTTATCGATGATATTTCCTGCAGAAACCTTGAGCTGTTAAAGAACATTCGGACCGGCGCCCGGCAGGGGACGCTGCTGGGGGTTATTGATGAAACGGTCACCGCCATGGGCGGGCGTCTTCTCAGTCAGTGGCTCCGGTATCCGCTGCAGGATGCATCAGCTATTCAGGCCCGCCTGGATGCCGTGGAAGAGGTGAAAAACCAGCTCTCCCTTCGTAAATCGGTTCGGGAAAATCTAAAATCCGTGGCTGACCTGGAGCGGCTGGGCAGCAAAATCGCCATGGGCCAGGCCAATGCCAGGGATCTGCTGGCCCTTAAGCGCTCGCTTAAGACCCTGCCGGCCGTTATATCGGATTTGAATATCTTGTCCGCGGATTTATATCACTGGGATGATGATTTGTCTGCGCCGCTTTTAGAAACGGCGGATTTAATCGATGCCGCCATAGCCGAGGATCCGCCGCCCGTGTTGAACGAGGGCGGGATGATCAAGCGCGGCTATAACGGCGAGCTGGACGAACTCATCCGGATCTCAACCGAAGGCAAATCCTATCTGGCGGAACTGGCCGCAAAGGAGCGGGAGCGCACCGGCATCCAATCCTTAAAGGTCAGTTATAATAAAGTATTCGGCTATTATATCGAAGTCTCCAAAAGCCGCTCGGAATCCGTTCCGGACCATTATATCCGCAAGCAGACGCTGGTCAATGCGGAGCGCTATATCACCGAAGAGCTGAAAACCTTCGAAGCCAAAGTGCTGGGTGCCCAGGAAAAGCGGATCGCCCTGGAGGTTGAAGTGTTCAAGGACATCCGGGAGCAGGTGGTTGCGCGGCATTCCCAGATTGCCGAAGCGGCCCGGTTTGTCGCCAGGCTGGACTGCCTGACAAGCTTTGCCGAGATTGCGGATTTGAATCAATACGTGCGGCCGGAAATCAATGACGAGGGCCTTATCGCCATTGATGACGCCCGCCACCCGGTGGTGGAAAAGCTGATTGCGGGGGAGCGCTTCGTGCCCAATTCCGTGGCCATGGATAATACGGATAATCAGGTCATGATTATCACCGGGCCGAATATGGCGGGTAAATCCACGGTGCTCCGGCAGGTGGCGCTGATTGTTTTAATGGCGCACATGGGGGCGTTTGTACCGGCGGCTTCGGCCCATATCTCGATTACCGATCGGATTTTTACGCGGGTGGGGGCGTTGGATAATCTGGCCCAGGGGCAAAGCACATTTCTCGTCGAGATGGAGGAGACCGCCAATATCATCAATAACGCCACCCCCAAGAGCCTGGTGGTAATGGATGAGATCGGCCGGGGCACGAGCACCTATGACGGCTTAAGTATTGCCTGGGCGGTGGCCGAGCATTTGCATGATCTGCGCGGCAAAGGGGTGAAAACCCTGTTTGCCACCCATTACCACGAGCTGACCGAACTGGCCCGGATCAAGCCCCGGGTAAAGAACTTCAGCATTGCGGTGAAAGAATGGAATGATGAAATTATTTTTCTGCATAAACTGGTTGACGGGGCCACCAACCGCAGTTATGGGATCCAGGTGGCGCGTCTGGCTGGTATTCCGGAGCCCGTTGTCAAACGCTCAAAAAAAATTCTTGCCAATGTCGAAAACACAGGATATCCGCTGGGCGAATCCCCACAGGAAGTCTCTGATGAGTCAACCGGCGGGGCGGGGTATGTGCAGCTTAGCCTTTTTCGGCCGCCGGAGCAGGTTATACTTGATAAATTGCGTGAAATTGATGTATCCTCCATTACACCGATTGATGCCATCAATTATCTGCATATGTTAAAAGAAACCGCTAATCATTCAGGCGATGCCAAAAAACGGGGTAGGTGATGGCCCATTTCAAATGTTTGCGCCCCCACGCTGCGGTCAGCATGTTCATTCTTTGCGGGTTGGCGCTTTTTAGCCTTTCCCAACCGGTATTTGGCGAATCCGCCCGGCAGCTCTATTTTAAAGGCGAAGCCTGCTATCAGGAGCTTTCCGATCATCCTGAATGGCAGAAATACCGGGCCCGGTGGAAAAAATGCATTGAAAAGTTTGAAAAGGTTCATGCCGTCAATCCGGATGGGCCCTGGGCGTCGGCCGGTTTATACATGACCGGCAAACTCTACGCCGAATTATACCAGCACTCCTATAGCCCGAAGGATATCCAGGCCGCCCGATCCATATTTTCCGAAATTATTTCCACCTATCCGCAAAGCCAATATAAGGAGCGGGCCCAAAAGGCCATGGCCCGGCTGCCGGAGGTCAAATCAGAGCCTGAGGCCTCGGCCAAGCAGGCCTATTTTGAGGCCGAAGCCTGTTATAAAGACCTGCGTCAACACCCGGAACGTCAGGAATACCGGGTTTATTGGAAAAACTGTATTGATCAGTTTGCAGCGGTCTACCAGGCGCATCCGGATGACCCCTGGGCGCCGGCCGCCATGTTTATGACCGCCCGGTTATACGAAGAGCTCTATTTGCATTCCTACAGTCTGAAAGACAAGAAAAAAGCGGCCGAGATCTATGAGCGGGTGACCGAAAAATATCCAGAAAGCAGGTACCGGGAAAAGGCCCGGACAAAGCTCAATCGGATGCCGGATGCCATAGAGGATGCCATTACCCGGGCGATGCCAGAAGCCGATGCCAGTCCGGCGGCCGATCGGGCCAAAGATTCAGACAATTCCTCAATGGTCACGGTTACCGGTATCCGGTACTGGTCCAATGCCGAATATACGCGGGTGGTGATTGATGCCACACAGGAGACCAGTTTTCAGAACAACCTGTTAAAAAAGGATCCCGCGATCGATAAACCCTATCAGCGGCTTTATGTGGATCTGAATAATACGCGGCTGGGGGATGTGGAAAAGAAGATTCCCATCAACGATAACCTGTTAAGAACTGCCCGGGCCGCCCAGTACCAGAAGGACGTGGTCCGGGTGGTCGTGGACATCAAATCCTTTGAAGATTATAATATTTTTTCTCTGAAAAATCCTTTCCGCATCGTTATTGATGTGCGGGGTGAGCCCGCACCAGCGAAAATTGCCAGTAAGGTGGCGCCGGAAGATTCGATTATCAGGTCCTTGAATCTGGGGGTCAATCGGGTGGTGATTGATCCGGGCCATGGCGGCAAAGATTACGGGGCGCCCGGCTATCTTCGGGGCGTGCATGAGAAGGATGTGGTCCTTGAGATTTCCAAAAAACTGGCAGAAACCATAAAGAAAGAGATTGGCTGCGAAGTCCTGTTGACCCGAGAGACGGATAAGTATCTGACCCTGGAGGAGCGCACCGCCATCGCCAATACGGAGAAAGCCGATTTATTTATTTCCGTGCACGCCAATGCCGCCAGAAACCACCGGGCTTTTGGCATTGAAACCTATTTTTTGAATCTCACCACGGATGAGGAGGCCATTGCCGTGGCCGCCCGCGAGAATTCCACCTCCCGGAAAAACATTGGTGAACTGGATTCGATTCTGAAGGATCTGTTAAATAACGCGAAAATCAATGAATCCAGCCGGCTGGCCACCTATGTGCAGGATTCCCTGTGCAGTCATCTGGCGGGCAACTATTCAAGAATCAATAATAAAGGCGTCAAGCAGGCGCCGTTCTACGTGCTGCTGGGGGCCCAGATGCCGTCTGTCCTGGTTGAGACGTCCTTTATCAGCAATCAGCGGGAATGCCGGCGCCTGACGGATCCGGCCTACCAGGCGGATTTGTGTGAAGGCATTGTTCAGGGGCTTTTCGAGTATATCAAGGAAATTCAGCCGAAAGCCAATTACGGCCCGCAGCAAGGCGAGGACGCCGGCAGCTGACGGGTCATTGGTAGAAAGGAATGCGTATGGAAGATATCCAGGCCATATCGGTGCTTGACGGCCGGTACCTGAAATATACCAGAGATCTCACCGAAATTTTCTCCGAATACGGTTTGATCCGTCACCGGGTATATGTGGAAATTCAGTGGCTGCGGTTTTTATTAAAGGATTTGAACCTGGATGCCGCCGATCAGGCCGCCTTAAAAAAGATCAGCGCAATTTACGAAAATTTTGACGTGGCCGCGGCCAAAACGATCAAGGAAACGGAGAAAATCACCAATCATGATGTGAAGGCGGTGGAGTACTATATCAAGGATCGAATGAGCGAGATGGGGCTTTCCGGATTAAAGGAGTGGGTCCATTTTGCCTGCACATCGGATGACATCAATAACACCGCCTATGCGCTCATGGTTAAATCCGGCCGGCAGTATTTGCTGGATGAGCTGGTCAAGATCCTCCAAAAGCTTGAATCCCTGGCTGAAACTGATAAGACGACCCCGATGATCTCGAGAACCCATGGTCAGCCGGCCACCCCAACGACCATGGGAAAGGAGATGGCGAACTTCGCCTGGCGGCTGCGGCTGGAGTACAGCAATCTCCGAATCGCCTATATTCAGGCCAAAATGAACGGCGCCTCCGGCAATTTCTGCGCCCATCAGTTTGCCTATCCGGATGTCGACTGGATCGCCGCCTCCCAGAATTTTATTTCCGGATACCTGGGGGTGACCCCGATTCTTTTGACCACCCAGATCAATCCCAACAGCTATATTGCCGAAATCCTCCATTGCCTGATCCGGATCGCCGCCATTGTCATCGATTTAAACCGGGATATGTGGGGCTATATCTCCCTCGGCTATTTCAAGCAGAGATCCGTGGACAGCGAGATCGGCTCCTCGACCATGCCCCACAAGGTCAACCCCATTGATTTTGAAAACAGCGAAGGCAATATGGGCGTGGCCATTTCATTAATGGAGCACATGGCGGTCAAACTCCTGAACTCCCGGTTTCAAAGGGATCTTACGGACAGTACGGTGCTGCGCAATCTCGGGGCGGTCTTCGGCTATTTGCTGATCGGTTTTAAGAGCACCTTAAAGGGGCTGGACAGGGTCAGCGTGGATCCGTTGGTACTTGAAAAGGATATGGCGGCCAATCCCGAGATTCTTGCCGAGGCCATGCAGACCGTGATGCGGATTTATAAAGAAAATAAGCCCTATGAAAAGCTGAAAACTTTGACACGGGGGCGATCCGTCACCCAGGATGATATAGAAGCCTTTATCGCCACCCTGGAAAATGTGCCGGAATCCGTCAAGCAGCGGCTCCGGGACTTACGGGTCGAACAGTACACAGGGCTGGCCGCCGATCTGGTGGACTGGTATTTTTCAAAAACCAATATTGAAAGGGAATAGGGGAAGGGCATCCGGGGTTTAGCTGCCGGCACTGTTGAAGAATGAATAACCCGTGCTGAATATATGATTCCTGCTTGCATCCAAACCGCTGTTTATGGTAGAAAACGGAATTGCGTAATTTTCGGATTCTTTGGCAAAGACAGGCAGCCGGATGTTTTACGGGCGCAGCCGTCCGATTTTCAAATGAAACCGAATTATTTGGCCCTTTTTTTGTTTGATTCTGCATAAGCTTTACGTTAATGAACAATAATCGGATGTTAATATCAAAGCGTTAGATATACTCCGGGCAAGGGCTGCCCAGTCGCCGATAATCGGGATAAATTGATATTTTAAGAGGTGAGGATTCATGGATTTTACGATTGAATTTGACAAACAGCAGATTGAATCGATCGAGAATATCCTTCAGGAAGAACTGATCGATATGGGGGTTCAGAGCATTATTTTAATGGATTTGGCCGGCAATGTGATCGTCAATCTGGACAGCGGTGATAAAAGCCATGACGTATTTTCGCTGGCGGCCCTGGCCGCTGGCAATTATGGGGCAGTCAGCGCCATGGCCAATATCATCGGGGAGCAGGAGTTCTCGCTGCTTTTTCATAAGGGCGAGGAGGAAAGCATCCATTTCAGCAAGGTGGTAGAGGACTTACTGCTTTTGACCATTTTCGACAAAAATGTCTCACTTGGATTTTTGCGCCTGAAAGTGGCTGAAGCCATCAAGCGGATTCAGAAACTGATTTAAGCTAAAAGCCCGACAGCCCAGTGTCAAATCAATCATCGCAAGGATCATCCCGGGTTTTGTTGGTATAACCGCCGAGATAGAGAGAAAGCTTCTCACAACTGTTAACTTATTATTTCTGGAGGAAAACGATTTGGCGTTAATTAATCCGAAGAAAAAGGAGGTTCAGGTCAAAATCGTCTACTACGGGCCAGGCCGAGGCGGGAAAACAACGAATCTTGAATATATTAACCAAAAGTTCAAGAAACGCATTCAAAATGAAATGGTTACGGTTAAGACCTATGGCGACCGAACCCTTTTTTTCGATTTTTTGCCGTTTGATATCGGGGAAATCAAGGGGCACAGCATTAAAGTCCAGTTATACACAGTCCCGGGACAGGTCAAATACAATGCCACCCGGCGGCTGGTGCTAAGGGGAGTGGACGGTATCGTTTTTGTCGCGGATTCGATGGATCTGCGCCGGGAGATGAATATCCGGTCCCTGCAGAACCTTAAAGAAAATCTGGAGACCTTTAATAAAAATATCTTCAATATTCCGCTGGTCATGCAGTACAACAAACGGGATCTGGAAGAAGAAGGCATTCCCATTCTAACCGTTGATACCCTTCAAAAAGACTTAAACAGCCGATTGAAGGCGCCATATTTTGAGGCAAGCGCGGTGAAAGGCGATAATGTCGCGGCCACCATGAAAAAAATCATCGCCCTGACCGTAACGTCTTTAAGGAAAAAACTCGAATAATTACCGACATGAGGAGGGTAAACAATTGGGTGCCAAAAATGAAGATGCAAATCTGAATGCAGAGGTGTCCAGCCGCTTGGATGAACTGTTCGGGGGTGAAGATCCTGAAGAACCCCCTGTTCCTGAAGCTTCTGATATCCCGGCCGGCCAAGCCCGGGAAGAAAAACCGTCCCGCAGCGAAAAGGCCGGAGCAAGCGCCAAATCTGAGGAAGCCACTCCGATTGATAACCTGAAAGCGCTGGTTTTCTCCATTGACTGGGAGATTACCGATAAAACCATGAAGGAGTTCCTCCAGGAGGTCAAACGCTTAAAAACTCGGTATCAGGATGACCGGGTTTACCTTTTGTTTTTAAAACTCCTTGAATCTTTGGGTAAGTATATCAAGGCCAAAAAAGTCCGGGCGCATCCGGATGCCATTAAGCTGGTGACCTCGGTGTACAAAAAATTTGAAAAAGCCCTGCTTTCGCCGGGAATAAGCGAAGCGGAAAAGAAGAAGCTGATATCCGGAGAGGTCAAAAAATTCAAAAGCTTCAAGCTGCGGGTCCTGTCCCAGGAGGGGACGGCGGAAGCGTTCGAGGAAGGTGCAGAGGCTGAACAAGCGGCCCCGGCCGCCGAGGCGGCGCCGGCTCCAGCCGGCCTATCCCCCGAGTCCCGGGAATTGGCGGATTATATTTTGTCTGAAGTTAAAAAGACGATTCAGGAAGAATTCCGGATTATGCGTCAGCTGATCAAGAATATGGGCGCCTGATGCCTTGATCAGCATGACAGGCCAATCGATGACAGGGGATCGCATTGATTCAAATAAAATAATTAATTCATGATGGCTCTTGATGCCATAAGGGTCGTCGGAGGCTGACATATGGTAGAGTTCTCAGGAGATATATCCAGGCTGGTGCTTAAGCGAACCGTGCGCGCTGATCTGGGTGAGGTGTCACTTGACAGTGAGATGCTCCAGGTTTTAATGGAGCTGGACGGGAGCAAGAATCTCGCCCAAGTGGCCCGATCCTTGAACGTGAACATGAAGCATCTTCGGGGGATTCTCAACAAGCTGCACAATCTCCGGCTCATTGAGGTGGCCAGGGAGGCCATGCCCACGCTTGGCCGGGATTTTTTCAACACGCTGTCCGGTGAGCTGTCCCGGGCCATGGGGCCGATTGCCGATGTGGTGATCGAGGATGAAATAAACGATATGGGTGAGGATCCATCCCGGTTTCCTGCGCATCGCGCGGCGGAACTGGTCGATTTGTTGGCTCGTCAGATCATTCGGGAAGAAAGAAAAGTGGCTTTTCAGCAGGCCATGGTGAAAAAGCTGAGAGAGATAGAAACCTGAAACACCAAGCCATAGAAACCTGAAAATGGCGGGGATTTAAGGGTATGAAAAAACAATTGCCGAAGCGTCAACATAAGGTTGCCAATTTTGATAAGGAGGGCGAGTCATGACGGTTATTTGCGAGGAATGCGGGAAAGTTTATCACATCGATCCGGAGAAGGTGGAGCAGTATAAGGGGAAAAATGTCCGGGTCCGCTGTGGTGAATGCGGTCATGTGACCAATCTGTCAAAACTCATTGAAGAGCAGGAAACCGCCGCTTCCCAGCCTTTCGGTGGCGGTGCCGGCACAGGCGCGGCTGAAGCGCCGTCCCGGGCGCCGGCTGAGGAGCCGCCGAGTGCGCCACGCGAGGAGCGGCGGCCCCGCGCAGAGATTTCATCCGCCCGCCCCTCAGGTTTTTTGGGACTTCGGGGCAAGATGATGTTTTTGTTTCTGGTAATCCCGATTCTTTTGATCGCTGCCACCGGTTTTTTCTCCCAGCAGCAGCTCAATAAATTGGCGACCAGCATTACGGAGGAAAGTACCGAGCTCGTGCTTCAGGAAGGTAAAGAAAAGCTGATGCAGAAGGCCCGGGATGTGGCGCTGCAATGCGAAATCTATCTGCGGAATCACCCAGAGTTAGAACGGGAGGATTTTAATTACGATCCTGAATTTAGCGGAATTGCGGTGCAGAGTGTCGGTGAAACCGGCTATTCGACCCTTATTCAGTGGCCTGAGCCGGAAAAAGGCCAGGATTGGACGATCTGGGCCCATCCCAATCCGAATATTATCGGAATTGATGATATTGATATGATCCGAAAAGCCCTGGGCCCGCATTTTGATAAATTCTGGGAGGTGCTGACCTCGGCCAAAGGCGGAAGTGAGACCCAGGGGTTTTATTCCTGGAAAGATCCGGACGGGAAAATCCGGGAAAAATATATGGCGGTTGCCCCGATTCAGCTGGAGGATAAGCCGTTTCTGCTGATGACCACCGCCTATATCGACGAGTTTACCCAGAAGACCGAGAGCCTGGAAGAGACCGCCATGCAGATGGCGAGACATACCCGGAATATCAATTTCGGGATTTTGATCGGCGCCATCATTATCATCGGCCTGTGCATTACCATTTACGGTTACCGGATTACGCGCAACATTCAGTATTTGACCGAAGCCGCAGACCGGATCAGTGTGGGCGATTTGGAAGCGGAAATCGAGGTGAAATCCAAGGACGAGATCGGTAACCTGGCGGATGCTATTTCGCGAATGCAGGACAGCCTGAGGTTCTCGATCGAGCGGTTGCGCCGTCGCCGGTAAGCCGTTTGAAAACAGGAAAAATGGATTGAAAAGACAAGCAATGCGGAGATTTTCGCATTGCTTGTTTTGTCTATGCCCGTGTATAGATTTTATGAGCGCAGGAGCTGAAATGAGATGATCGTTATACCCAAAGAAAAGCCGGTAATAGAGGGATTGAACAGCTATTACCTGAAAGTTGATAAATTGATGGAGCATTACCAGGGGGCGCTTGAAAGCGGCGGGATTTATTTTCATGCCCCCACTGCGGAAGCGGTCGTGTATTTTGACGACGAAAATGTTCTGAACGGTTTTTATAAGGACAAAAAGAACCAGATAAAGGGGCAGGCGGCCATTGATCGCATTGTCCAGGCGGCCACGGGAAGCAATTTCTCGGTTTCGGTCTACCGGATTCAGGCGGACCGGCTGTATTACTGGGCGAATCTGGCCAACTCCAAAGCCCTTTATAATGATTTGAGCTCCGAGTTTACCGATCTTGAGGCGCTGATCAAAAAGATGGAGAGTGAAAAGCTAACCGGCTATATTGATGTGAAGTTAAACGAGAATGCCGGCGGGGGGGTTTTGTTTTTTTATAACGGCGAGGTGATCGGCGGGGCATCGGCCAGAGGAAAAGGGGATGTGGATCGGAGCCGGGAGTACCGGGATGATCTGATCAGCCGGTGCCGGCAGCATGGCGGGGTTTTTAATGTCTGGAAAACGGATTTGGCCACCATTGCGTCGGCATCGCAAAGCACCGCCAAAAAATCCGCTGGCCGGGCTGAGAAGTCCGGGCAAGCAAAGCCGGCTGCTTCTGCAGAGCGGAAACGGCCGTCTGCGGATGAGCAGCGCGTGCTGCAGATGCTGCAAAGTCTGCTATCCCTGCTGGAGAGCGTGGTACGTTCGAATAAAAAAATTCGGACGGATTTTGAAACCATGCTGAACCGAAAGTTTGTGGAAAAAGTTGACAAATATGATTTTCTGGATCCATTTGCCGGAGATTTCAAATATGCCAACGGACAGTTATTTTATACCGGGGATGCCCCGCAGACCCAGCTGGTCAGCGGGGTGGTCGAGTGCGTCCGGGAGATCGTCTCAGAGCTGGGTATAGCCAAAAGTTTTCGCAAATATCTGGCCTCCTGGCATAAGGAATATATTGAGGAGATATATGCTTTTAATGTGGAGATTTAGGTAACCGTTCACGGTTCACGGTTCACAGTTTGCGGTTTACGTTTACAACAAATAAAGCCGGAACTGTAAACTGAAAACCCTGAACGGTTACAAAAAAATATAGAGGAATAAACAGATGGTGCCCAAAGTATTGATTGTCGATGATGATCAGTCATGGCTCAGCCTGATGGAAAAGGAGCTCGCCAATTACGCGGAAAATTTTACCGTTCACACCGCGGACAGCGGAGAGGCGGCCCTGGCGGCAATTAAACGCGATCATATCATGCTGGCGGTCTCTGACCTCCGCATGCCCGGAATGGACGGTTTTGACCTGCTGGCCCGGATTCTTGAGAGTTGTCCGGATATCCCGGTTATTATCGTTACCGCGTATGACCGGCCCAAAACCAAGGATGTGGTGTTTCGAAGCGGTGCGGCCGGATATTTAACCAAGCCTTTTGAATCCGATGTCCTCGCCCGGGAAATCAATAAAATGCTGCGCAAAAAAGCCGAAGGCGGCAATTTAAATAATGTCTCCCTGGAAACATTCCTTCAGCTGGTGGAAATGGAGCAGCAGACCTGTACATTACAGGTGCTAAATAAAACCGGCAATACCGGGGGCGTCCTGTTTTTTCGAAACGGGGAGCTTTTTAATGCCCGTATCGGGGATCAGCAGGGCAAATCTGCCGCCTATGAGATTTTGTCCTGGTCGAGTGTCTCGGTTTCAATTGAAAATGAGTGCGTGTTTGCTGAAAAGCTTATTGAGGGGGATTTGCAGGCCATTCTGCTTGATGCCATGCGCTCCAAGGATGAAAATGAAGAAGCGCGCCAGGCTTCAGCCGCCGGGGAAAATGAGATTGTTCTGGATGAGCCGGTGGCCGCAGATAATCCGGAAGAAACCAAAGCTTCCGAGGTGCGGACCGATAATGCGGCAGAGGAGGCGGCATCCGAGTCACCGGCCGAAGCCGAAGCCCCTGAAGAAGAACTGTCTCCGGTTGAATCGGCCAGCCGCCGCTTGACCGCCTCTTTGGGCAGCTATGCAGGGGTTAGAGATATTTATGAGGACGCGGGATGGGCGGCATTGGTGTCCAGTGCCGCTTCAATGGGCGAGATTTTTGGTTTCGGGGAATTGAGCGTGGTATATGCCAATAAGGGCGGTGAAGGGCAGTATTTGGTGATGCCGGGTGAAGAAACCACAGTTATTTCCATCGACCCGGATGCGCCGCGGGATAAAATCATAGGGGCGGTGAGTTGATGCAGATCTTGATAACCCAGCAGCTGGATAAATGGGAATGAACCATGGCGGACATGTTCAAAGATGTATTAAGTATTGAGGGCGTTCACGGTGTGTTGCTGTTCACAGGCAAAGGGGAGGTGTCGGTTTCACAGTTTACCGCTGATTACCAATCCGATGCAGAAAAAATAAAAGGGATAGACTGGTCCCCCATGGCAAATGAATTGTCCGGGATCACTGAAGCGGAAATCATGTTTGACGAGGGCCGGTTTTATATCCGCAAAACCGGTGCCGGCTATTTGATGGTGATTTTGGATGAGCATGCGCCGGTTTCCATGGTTCGGTTAAATTGCGAAGTTCTCCTGCCAACCCTTGAAAAACAAAAAGCCGGCAAAGGAATTGGTCAACTCCTCCGGAAAAAGATTTTTTAAGGATCCGCCCGGGTCTTTGGTAAAGATTCGAAACTATATGTTGCGTATGGGTTCCCCCCTCACTGAATAACGCGTCCCGCCCCATCCGGCTGTATTGGCTGCCATTAGAAATATTTTTGTAGACGTTTAAACATTGTGGAAACAGCCTTTGGGCTTTTCAAAATCCCCCGATTTTGTTATTATTAAATAAATTATGGAAAATGAAAAATGTCATGTAAATGGCACTTTTTGATTTTTGGGATATAAAGGAGTCTTCACGATGGGAGATGCTCAAACCACAAGCAATGGCATCGAATCCAGGCTGAAAACAGCGGATGCGTACGAATCGCACGGTCTGTTTGATGAAGCCCTGGCTTTGTATCAGGAAGTCTTGGCTGAATTGCCCGAGGATGATGCGGACCGGCGCAGTGAGATTCAGAAAAAGATTGATGGCTTGAAGGAGGAGGTTGAAGACGACGAAGGGGATGCGGGCTATGAGCTCTCCTCCGAAGAGGTGACCCACATCAAGTCCGGCCTTTCCATCGGGGAGAGCGGGCCGGAAATCTTTGATAGTGCAACCGCCTTTAGGGAACTGGGGCTTTATAAAGAGGCGGTCTCGGAATACCAGAAGCTTTTCCAGACCGATTTTTCGATCGATGATTTTTTGCAGGATTTTCTGGATTGCCTGCTCTCCGTATATCCGCCGGGCGAGGCTTGTGAGGAGATCGAGCGCATCGTTAGGGAAAATCAGCTTGAACAGCAAACCGAAGCCGCCATCAAATTCGGACTGGGCCATGAACTGGATCAACGGGATTATAAGGAGCTTGCGACCAGATGCTATGAAGGGGTACAAAAAATCAATCCCGTCTATCCCAAGCTAAAGGAACATTTGGAGGCCGTCCAGCCGGAGCGGCGGTTTGAATCCCGGTATGACTATCTGCTGAAAAACGAAATCGTTTCCACCGCCCAGCTGCAGAAGGCCCTGCCGATGGCCAAAAAAATGAAAAAGAGCGTGGAACACGTCCTTATGGAGCAGTTCAAGGTATCCAAGGAGGATATCGGCAAGTCGCTTTCCGCTTATTATAACTGCCCCTTTCGCACCTTTGACCCCAAGATGGAGGTGCCCTATGAGTTGATCAGTAATTTAAAGAAGCCCTTTCTGCTGCAGGATCTCTGGGTGCCCCTTCATTGGGAGGTCGGCCATATCGAAATTTTAATGGATGATCCAAAGGATTTAAGAAAGCTGGATCACGCCAAGGCGCTTTTTAATACCAATAAATTTATTTTTTCCGTCGGTATCAAAGAGGATATCGAGGCCATTATCAATCACTTTTTTTCAGAGAAAAAAACGCAGACAGCCCATCAAAAAAGCGGCAGGACCAGCGAAGACGCATTGGCGGACATGCCGGATATCGCCTTTGAAGAAGACGAGGAGGATGAGGGCGAGGGAGAAGAAGACTATGATGAAGGCTCGGGGAAAGTCGTCCGGCTGGTTGATCAGGTGCTCATTTCCGCCTATCGCAAGGATGCCTCGGATATTCACATTGAGCCGTCCCCGGTGACCAAGCGAACCAAGATCCGCTTCCGCATCGACGGGGTCTGTCAGGATTTCCTGGAGGTGCCAAACTCCTATGCGCATGCGCTGCTGTCAAGAATTAAGATTATGTCCAATCTGGATATTGCCGAGCGACGCATGCCCCAGGATGGCAAGATCAAATTAAAACGCCGGGGAATCCCCGAATTTGAACTTCGGGTGGCAACCCTGCCCACGGCCGGCGGCTATGAGGATGTCGTTCTTCGAATTCTGGCCGCAAGCGGGGCCATGCAGATAGAGGATCTCGGCTTAACAAAGCGTAACTACGAGCTTTTGAAAAAGGCCGTCAATAAGCCCTATGGAATTGTTCTGTGCGTCGGTCCCACGGGTTCCGGTAAAACCACCACCCTGCACTCCGCGCTGCATCATATCAACACGCCTGAGCGAAAAATCTGGACAGCAGAGGATCCGGTGGAAATCTCCCAGCTAGGCCTCCGCCAGGTGGAGGTTAAAAATAAAATCGGGCTTGATTTCGCCAGAATCATGCGTTCCTTTCTCCGGGCGGACCCGGATGTGATCATGGTCGGTGAGATGCGGGATTATGAAACAGCCTCCATCGGTGTTGAAGCCTCGCTGACCGGCCACCTGGTGTTCTCCACCCTTCATACAAACAGCGCTCCGGAAACCGTGACCCGGCTTCTGGATATGGGCCTAAATCCCCTGAATTTTTCGGATGCATTTTTGGTGGTGCTGGCGCAGCGCCTTTTACGGCGTCTCTGTAAGAACTGCCGAAAGGAATATACGCCCTCCAAAGAGGAGTTCGATGATTTGGTAAGGGATTACGGGGAGGAGGAGTTTGAAAAGCTCGGGATTACTTATTCATCGGATTTAAAGCTCTATGCGCCGGTCGGATGCGAGCAGTGCAACGGCACCGGCTATAAGGGCCGTATGGGGATTCATGAATTGATGGATGGCAGCAATGAGATCAAACGGATGATCAAAAAACAGGCCAGCGCCGAAGAGCTTTTCCACCAGGCCAAAAAGGAGGGCATGACCACCCTGATGCAGGACGGGATTATTAAATTATTTCAAGGTCTGACCGATATTCATGAGGTCCGGCGGGTGTGCGTTATTACTTGATGCCGCCCATATGACAATTTCCATCCAGATAATTGCCGAAGCTTTCGCAAATCCGGCTGTATCCTGCGAACAATAGATTGTGCCCATGGGAAACCGACTCATAGATTTTTTCCGCCGCTTGTTAAACCCTATTTCTGCCCGCTGGCACAGTCCTTCCCGCATCCCTTCCGTGCTGAAACCCCCTGAACGCGAAAATAAGCGCGCCTTTCGCCGATATCCTCTGGAGTTTGACGTTTCTGTGACGTTTTTCGGAAATCAGGGCGCCCTGGAAACGGATCAGGGGGAATTACAGGATATATCCGGCGGCGGTGCCCTGTTTTTCCCTCAGCGGCCGGATAGGTATTATGCCGGTCAGCAGATCGAAACAAAGATTTATCTGGCGGGCACGCAGGATGTCCAGGGGTGTGTGCGGTCCGAGGCGACTGTGGTGCGCGTTGAAGGCCGTGACGGTCCGTCGGCAGATGAGTCTGTGCGTGTGGCGGTGCGGTTTGATCGGACGTTTGATTTTGAGCGGATGGATGGCAGCGATACCGGGCGGGTGAAATGAAACGGGCAAAAACGGGATACCGTGACTACAGAAGCCTTGGCGGGAAAATCGTGGCGGGGCTGGCCTTAATGGCGGTGATTCCCTATCTGCTCTTGTTGTATCTGTTTTTTAACGATCAGATCAATGTTACGGAGACCTTTCTTTTTTTTCTACCCCTGATGCTGATCTCCATCCTGTGCGGATTTTCCCTGCTTCGCCGATCGGCGGATCAGCTGTTTTTTCTAACCCGGGAAATCGCCCGCCTGCAGTCCGGTGAAAAAAACGGGCCGATACTGATTCAGGCGGATCAGGAGTTAAATGAAATTGCCAGTCATTTTAACAGCCTGATGGAAAAACTGGAGGAGATGAAACGGAAAAACCAGGAGCAGGCCACCCAATTGATGGTCTATTCCCGGGATCTGGCCCTGTCCTATCAAAAAACCAAACAGGAAGAGGCCCTGCGCAATCGGTTAAGCCGGTATGTGGGCAATAATCTGGTGGAAAAGCTGATTAATCTAAAGGACGGGGTTTTGCTGGAAACCGAGCGGTGGGAGGTCACGGTGCTTTTTGCCGATATCCGCTCGTTTACGGCGATTGCCGAGCAAATGAAGGCGGATGAGGTGGTATTGATGCTCAATCAGTACTTCAGCATCATGGTGGATATCATTTTTAAGAATAACGGGTTACTGGATAAATTCGTGGGCGATCAGCTGATTGCTGTGTTCGGACTGATGGAATCAGATGCCAATCCGGCCGACAATGCCATCCGCACCGCCCTTGAAATGCAGCAGGCCACCCGGGCGCTTATGGCCCGTCGGGATCGGGAGAATCAGGTAACATTTGACGTGGGGATCGGTATCAATACGGGGGTGGCCATTATTGGGAATATCGGTTCATCGAACCGAATGGATTACACGGTTATCGGTGATTGCGTAAACGTGGCCGCCAGGCTGGAGGAAATGGCAAAGGGCAAAGAGATCGTTGTCGGGGAATCCACATTTCAGAAGAGTGCCTGTGATTTTAATTTCGAATGCCGGGGGGATGTTTACGTGAAGAATAAAAGGGACCCGGTGATGTGTTATAATATTCTGTACAGCTGAGCGGTCCCTGGCTGGCGCAGGTGGAGAAAAAAATGGCGGAAGTGCATGGGAATCGAACCCACCTAGGACGGTGTTAACGCCCTACACCGGATTTGAAGTCCGGGAGCCCCACCAGTGAGCTTCGCACTTCCGTATATGTTTGGTCTTTAACCTAAAAGCAATCAGTAAGTGATGTCAATATTTTTTAAGCAGGAGGCAAACAGCCCGTATGATTGATCAAGAGCGGCTTGCCGGGACATTCAAAAAACTTGTCATGATCGACAGTATTTCAAGGTCGGAGGCCCGGATTGCGGATGCCATCTGCGGGATGCTCTCCCCCTTTGATCCGGAAATCCTTGTGGATAGCGCGGCCGAAAAAATCGGCAGTGACACCGGCAATCTCATTATCCGGATTGCCGGCACCCGGAATGCGCCGCCATTAATGCTAAACGCCCATATGGACACGGTGGAGCCGGGAGCCGGCGTGGTCCCGGAATTTCAAAACGGCGTCTTTACCAGTCGCGGGGATACCATTCTCGGGGCGGATGACAAAAGCGCCATTGCCATAATCATTGAGGCGCTGCAAGTGATTCATGAAAACAGGCTTCCGCACGGCCCGGTTGAACTGGTTTTTACCATTTGTGAGGAAATCGGCCTGCTGGGTGCCAAAACCCTGGATTTTGATTTGATCACCGCGCCGTTCGGGTATGCCCTGGATACCTCGGATACGGATGTCATCATTAATCGGGCGCCGGCAGCCAACCATTTTGAAATCAACCTTTATGGCAAGGATGCCCATGCGGGCGCGGATCCGGAACAGGGCATCAACGCGATTCATCTGGCCAGCCGGGCGATTGCCGCTCTCTCCCTGGGCCGGATTGATGCGGAAACGACCTGCAATATCGGGATGATCGAGGCCCAGGGCGCAACCAATATCGTGCCCCGGCATGTGCGGATAAAAGGTGAGGCGAGAAGCCATAGCGAAGAAAAGCTCCAGCAGGTGACGGATACCATCATGGCAGCTTTTGATACGGTGGTGACCGATTACAGAAAAAAGCATCAGTTAGATGAGCTGCCCACATTTGAGAGCGCCATTGATAAAGAGTTTTCCAGCACCCAAATCCCTGAGGATCACCCGGTGGTGGTACTTGCCCAAAAAGCAGCCGCCGGACTGGGCCGGACGATCACCCCCAAGCGGACCGGCGGGGGATCGGATGCCAATATTTTCTTTGCAAACGGCATTGTCACAGGGGTCCTTGGTACCGGGATGACGGATATTCACAGCACACGCGAATCGATCCGGTTGGCGGATATGGTAAAAAGCGCCGAACTTTTGGTTGAAATCATCAGGAAACACAGCGAGCATGCCGAATGAGTATGGAACGTGTCGCCTATTTTGACTGTTTTTCCGGGATCAGCGGGGATATGACCCTGGGGGCGTTTGTTGACCTGGGCGTGCCCGCTGACTGGCTTGCCGAGACCCTGAAATCCGGTTTAAACATAGCATTTGATCTCTCGGTGGAAGCGGTTCACCGATCGGGGATCGCCGGCCGTCAGGTCACTGTAAC
Organism: Desulfobacterales bacterium; assembly: GCA_034520365.1. Taxonomy (NCBI): domain Bacteria; kingdom Pseudomonadati; phylum Thermodesulfobacteriota; class Desulfobacteria; order Desulfobacterales; species Desulfobacterales bacterium. Next base: position 35,160 of record JAXHNP010000003.1, on the reverse strand, counting down.
AGCGGTTGACCAAACAGCCCGTCATTATACGGATATCCGGAAAATGATTGAAAGCAGCGGCCTGCCTGAGGGGGTCAAGGCCCGAAGCCTTGAGATGTTTGAACGCCTCGCTTCCGCCGAAGCCGGTATCCATGGCTGCGAAAAAGAAGATGTGCATTTCCATGAAGTCGGTGCGGTGGATGCCATTGTGGACATTGTAGGCTGCGCCCTGTGTGTCGAATATCTGGCGATTGACCGGGTGTTTGCCTCAAAGATTCCCTTTGGCCGGGGATCCGTGACATGTGCGCATGGGACGCTGCCGGTGCCGGTTCCCGCCACTGTTGAAATATTAAAAGATGTGCCGGTCTATGGCACGGATATCCCCTATGAACTGGTAACCCCCACAGGCGCCACCATTATCAAAACCCTGGCCCAGTCGTTTGGCGTCATGCCGGACATGGAAATCAAGGTCGCGGGCTATGGCAGCGGGAGCCGGCATTTTGAGGGGTTGCCCAATCTTTTGCGGGTTGTTCTGGGCCAAACAGCTGCCGGTGCCGAGCGCATGGTCATGGTGGAGACCTGCATTGATGATATGAATCCGGAACTTTACGGATTTATTTCAGACCGTCTCATGGCGGACGGCGCCGTGGATGTCTACATGGTGCCGGTGTTTATGAAAAAGCAACGGCCCGGCACGCTTTTTCAGGTGCTATGCCCGCTTTCCTGCAGGGAAGCGGTCATAGAGCGAATTTTGACGGAAACCACCACCCTGGGGGTGCGCCATTATGATGTCAACCGGCGGATTCTTGAAAGGGAGGCCGTGGTGGTAGAGACCCGCTTTGGACCCATTGCCGCCAAGCGTGTCAAGCGCCCGGACGGCGCCGTCTGCATTGTTCCGGAATACGAAGCCTGCAAGGCGGCCGCAGCCGCCCACAGCATCCCTATCCGGGATGTCTATGATCTGGTTTGCCGGCAGACTGAATAAACCGCTTATGGCAAAAGGATCATGGCTTGACAGGAACCCGGGCAACATATAAATACGGTGCATGGATTTGACACGCAAGCTGGTTTTGGGCTTGGCCACCGGCGGGTATGTCGGTTATATTCCGGTCGCGCCGGGCACATTCGGATCCTTGCTCGGGGTGGCAGCGTACGGGCTGATTTCATTTCTTCCGCTGCCGGCGGTTTTGCTTTTAATAGCGGGCTTTGCGCTGGGGGCTATATGGATTTCGCATCAGGCGGCCGCAATCCTTGGGGTGGAAGATCCCGGGCAGGTGGTGATCGATGAAATCATCGGCATGATGGTGGCCCTTGCCGCGCTGCCGGCGCTGCCGATAATTTGGATAGCGGGTTTTTTTCTTTTTCGGTTTTTTGATATATTAAAACCCTTTCCCATCAGCTATCTGGAAAAGCGATGCCCGGGCGGGCTGGGGATTGTCATTGATGATGTGGTGGCGGGTATTTTTGCCAATATCCTGCTGCGCGGGGTTTTACTGTTTGTTTGAAGGCACTGAGGCACGGTAAATTTATTCTATCTATTTTTCAGGCGGGCACGGTGGCCCGCCCTACGAATGGGGAAAAACCCGATTCATCGTAGGGTCGGCCACCGTGCCGACCATAAATTTTTGATTTTATTGACCTTACACCTTAAACCCTATACCTTAAACCGTGAAGTTACTCAGAAGCGAATGGCTGAAACAAATGCCAAATCCATCCGGGCCTTTATCGCCATTAAGCTCCCGGATGACGTGATCGAGAGCCTGCGCGAGGCCCAGACCCACTTGAAGCATGAGGGGCTTGACATCAAATGGGTGCGGCCGGAGAATATTCATTTAACCCTTAAGTTCCTGGGCGATATCCGGCAAACGGATGTGGATGCGGTGGGCAAAGCCTTAACGTCGTCGGCTGCCCCGTTTGCGCCCCTGACGCTGTCCGCGTCCGGGTTGGGGGCTTTCCCGAGCGTTAAGCGGCCTCGGGTCATCTGGTCCGGGCTAAGGGGGGATCTGGAAGTTCTTGCCCGTCTGCACGCCCGGCTGGAGGAGGAGCTTTCTGCGCTGGGCATGGAAAAGGAAAGCAAAGCATTTAAAGGCCATTTGACACTCGGGCGTATAAAGGGCAAAGTCAATCCGGATGTAATGATCGATGCCGTCAGCAAATACGGCCACATGACCTCCCCGGGGTTTGTGGCGGATACGCTCTATCTTATAAAAAGTGACCTAAAACCATCGGGTCCGGTTTATACGGACTTGATTTCCGTGCGAATGGGCGCTGGATGAATCTATCCGGCGGCCTTTTTACGGCATGTATCGGACAGGAGGCGATATGACCCAGAATACTGAAAAAGAACGGGCCGTGGAAACTGCGATCAGTCAGATTGAAAAGCAGTTCGGCAAAGGCTCCATCATGAAGCTCGGCGGCAATGTGATTATCGATGTGCCGGTTATTTCCACGGGCTCTCTGGCCCTGGACAAGGCCTTGGGCATTGGGGGAATCCCCCGGGGCCGGGTCACCGAGATTTACGGGCCGGAAGCCTCCGGCAAGACAACGCTTGCGCTCCATGCGGTGGCGGAAGCCCAGAGAAAAGGGGGAATCGCAGCCTTTGTGGATGCGGAGCACGCCCTGGACACCTCGTATGCCAAAAAGCTGGGGATAAACTGCGATGAACTGCTGGTGTCCCAGCCGGATACGGGTGAGCAGGCCCTGGAGATTGCGGAATTGCTGGTAAGAAGCGGGGCCATTGATGTTCTGGTGATCGATTCGGTGGCCGCCCTTGTGCCGAGGGCTGAAATTGAAGGGGAGATGGGGGATGCCCACATGGGCCTCCAGGCCCGACTCATGTCCCAGGCGCTTCGCAAATTGACCGCCACCATCAGCAAGACCAAAACCTCGCTTATTTTTATCAACCAGCTTCGCATGAAAATCGGTGTGGTCTTCGGCAATCCGGAAACCACCACCGGCGGCAACGCCCTGAAATTTTATTCATCCGTCCGGATCGAGGTGCGCCGCACCGGCTCTATCAAAGAGGGACAGGAGGTGGTGGGCAACCGGACCAAGGCGAAGGTGGTGAAAAACAAAATGGCCCCGCCGTTTAAGGAGGCCGAATTTGATATCACATACGGCGAGGGTATCTCTGTTGCCGGCGATCTTCTGGATATGGGGGTCAAAGCCGGGGTGGTGGATAAAAGCGGTTCCTGGTATTCCTACAAAGAGGAGCGGATCGGCCAGGGCCGGGAGAACGTGAAAAAATTTTTCAAGGACAACCCCGATTATTTTGAGAAGATCCTGCAGGAGGTAAAGGAGGCCATGGGTTTGGCCGGGGCTTCTGAACCCGCCAATGATGAGGCCGAGGCGGCTGCCGAGAAATCCTCGGGATAAACTGGAGAGGGCATGACTGGAGACGAAATACGCAACCGGTTTTTTGACTATTTCCGCAAGCACGACCATCAGATTGTTCGCAGTTCCTCGCTCGTGCCGCAGGATGATCCCACACTTTTATTTACCAATGCGGGTATGGTCCAGTTCAAGCGGGTCTTTCTGGGCGAAGAAAAGCGCAGCTATACCCGGGCCGCCACTTCGCAGAAATGCCTGCGGGCCGGCGGCAAGCACAACGACCTGGAAAACGTCGGATACACGGCCCGTCACCACACGTTTTTCGAAATGCTCGGCAACTTCTCCTTCGGCGACTACTTCAAGGAAAAAGCCATCGGATACTGCTGGGAGCTTCTGGTGGAGGAATACGGATTGCCGGCGGAAAAACTCTGGGTATCGGTTTACAAGGACGATGATGAGGCCTACGCGATCTGGCGGGATCAGATCGGGGTGCCGGAGGACCGGATCGTGCGACTGGGGGAAAAGGATAATTTCTGGTCCATGGGCGAGACCGGGCCCTGCGGTCCCTGCTCGGAAGTACTGATTGACCGGGGTCCGGAGCTTTCCTGCGGCCGGCCGGACTGCATGCCGGGCTGTGAGTGCGACCGGTACTTAGAAATCTGGAACCTGGTGTTTATGCAGTATAACCGGGATGAAACCGGTGAGATGACCCCGCTGCCAAAGCCCAGCATTGACACCGGCATGGGGCTTGAGCGGATTGCCGCGATCATTCAGGATGTGCCCACCAACTATGACACAGACCTGTTCATGCCGATCATGCAGAAAATCGAAGCCCTGTCCGGAAAATCCCTGGGGGAAACGGAATCCACGGATGTGGCCATGAAAGTCATCGCCGATCACAGCCGGGCCGCGGCATTTCTGGTGGGTGACGGGGTGCTGCCTTCAAACGAGGGGCGCGGCTATGTGCTGCGCCGCATTCTGCGGCGGGCCATTCGCTACGGCCGGTTTATTTCGCTCACCGATCCCTTTCTGCATGAAACGGTGGAGACCGTTTTTTCCGTGATGAAGGCGGGCTACCCGGAACTGACGGAGAAACGCGCGTTTATCACCAATGTGATCAAAAATGAGGAGGTCCGTTTTCTGGAGACCCTGGATAACGGGCTTAAGCTCTTGAATGAAACGCTTTCCCGCATGCAGGCAAACAATGAAACCGTGGTGCCCGGGGATGTGATCTTTAAACTCTATGACACATTCGGCTTTCCGGTGGATATTGTGGAGGATGTGGTCCGGGACAAGGACTTTGGTCTGGATATGGAGGGGTTTCATGCGGCCATGGCCGAGCGCCGGGAGAAATCGCGCTCGGTTTCCGCCTTCTCAGGCATCTCCGAGGCCTACAAGAATTTCACCGCCGGCCTTGACCAGCTCCCTGCGTTTGTCGGATATCATCGATTGAACGCGGATTCAACGGTTTTGTACCTGGTAAAGGGCGATCAGCCGTTGGCGGCTGCAGAAGCGGGCGAGGAGATTGAAGTAGTGACCGCGGAAACCCCGTTTTATGCCGCCTCCGGCGGTCAGGTGGGCGATATCGGCCAAATTCACGGAAAAAATTTTGAGGTATCCGTCACCGATACGTTCAAGGACCCCACGGGGCTTATCATCCACAAAGGCCGGGTGAACTCCGGCCGGATCGAGAAGGGTGCACACGCGAGCCTGGCGGTCGACCGCGAGCATCGTACGGCCACCGCCCTCAATCATACGGCCACCCATCTGCTGCACGCCGCCTTGAGATCGGTTTTAGGCGAGCATGTCCGGCAGTCCGGTTCCTATGTGGGCCCGGATCGTCTGCGGTTTGATTTTACCCATTTCTCCCAGGTCCCCCTGGAATCCCTTGAGGCTGTGGAAACCCTGGTAAATGATCGGATTCGGGCCAATGTGGATGTCTCCATCCAGGAAATGGATGCGGAAGAGGCCTTTCAAACCGGGGCGATCGCGCTTTTTGAGGAAAAATACGGCGACCGCGTCCGGGTCATTGAGCTGGATCAGTTCAGCAAGGAGTTGTGCGGAGGAACGCATACCGCCAAAACCGGAAACATCGGCCTGTTTAAAATCATCGGCGAAACCAGTGTGGCCGCCGGCGTGCGACGGATCGAAGCGTGTACCGGAAAAGCCGCCCTTGACCATGTGCAGTCCCGTCTGCGAATTCTGCAGGACACCGCCGGACTTTTAAAGGAACGGCCGGAATCCCTTTATCAGCGCGTCGAGGCGATGCTGTCCCAGCAGCGGGCGGCAGAGAAGGAGGTTGAACGGTTAAAAAACAAAATCGCCTCCTTTTCCGCGGATCAGGCGGACAGCGAAATTCAGACCGTAAATGATGTAAAGGTCCTGGCCAAGCGCGTGGAAGTTGAAAACCCGGCGTCTTTGCGGGATATGGCGGATAAATTCAAGGACCGGATAAAATCAGGCATTGTAACCCTCGGGGCGGTGAATAACGGCAAAGCCCTTTTGATCGTGGTGGTCACCAAAGATATGCTGCACCGGTTTCATGCCGGCAATATCATCAAATCCGTTGCCGCCGAAGTCGGCGGCGGGGGCGGCGGCCGCCCGGATATGGCCCAGGCCGGCGGTCCCAACCCGGAAAATCTGGACAAGGCCATTGCCAGGGTTTACGAGATTGTGCAATCGGCTGAGGCTTAGTCGTTAAACACCTCATCAAATTTAACTGATCCTGGGCTGGGCGGCAGGGGCAGGCCGTGTTTTACCCCATCACTTAACATCGCCTGGCTATCCGGGTCCCGCCACCAGTAAACCAGGGCGCTCGACTCATCCCCGTATTTGGAGAGCACGGTCTTGGGCGTCCCGAACTTGTTCCAGTACAGCAGCCGCGTATAGTCAATATTCCAGAGCAGTGCATAGGGATGCGCCTTAAAAATGAGCTGATCGATCTCCCGGCAGATGGCATTTCGTTTTTGAATGTCAAAAATGGTCTTCTGCTTTTCAATCAGGGCATCCACCTTTTCGTTTTTAAATCCGGTGATATTGTTGCCGCCTTCGCGCTCCGCCTCTTTTGAGGCCCACATGCTTTCCGGATCTTTGAATACCCCGGCACTCCAGGCCGCCCAGGTCATCTGAAAGTTATACTCATCCATGTCCCGGGCCCAGGCCGCCCAGTCCTTCTTGTCGATTGTCAACTCAATGCCCACATCCTTTAGGTCTTCGGCATAAATGGACAGAAATTTATCCGATGATGAGTTCCGGGATAGAAACTTAAAGTTAAACTTGCGGCCGTTTTTTTCCAATAATCCGGTCTCCGGGTTCACATCCCAGCCGGCCGCCTTAAGCAGCTTGCGGGCTTTTTGCTTGTCCATTTCGATCAGCGGGTTGGGGCTGGGCTCCTCCGGGGTATACAGATCCTCAAAATAGGACCGGTGCAGGAAATACTGACCATACATCAGGGTGCGGTTCATTTTGCGCCGGTCCAGAAGATATGCCATGGCCTTTCTCACCCGGACATCATCAAAGGGCGGCTTTCGCATATTCATGGCAAACCCTTGAAACCCCACGGGCTTGTGGTTGTAAACCTTTTGTTTGAGGATATGGTTTTTGGAAAATGCCTCACCCTGGGTTTCATTGATCCATATGCGGGAGGTGTAGACCGGAAAAATATCGATTTTTCCCTTTTTGAATGCTTCAAAGGCATTGGTGCGCTCGGCATAGAAGCGGTAGGTGATGGTATCAAAATTGAACTTGCCCTGGTTGCGCTTGGCATCCGCCGCCCACCAGTTATCCCGGCGTTTGATCTGAATAAACATTCCCTCTTCGATGGGCCCGACCGCATAGGGGCCGGAAACCACCGGAAACTCGAAATTGATTTTATTAAAATCCCTGTCCTTGTAGGCATGTTTGCAAAGCACGTGAAACCCGCCCGCGGCTCTGAGGTTTTTCCAGTGTACCTTTTTGGCGGTAAATCGGATGGTGTGCTTGTCAATGATCTCCGGCCGATGAAACCGCTCCATGCTGATTTTATGGGGGCCGGTCAGGTGCTTCGGGTCCATGATCGCGTCATAGGTCCATTGTACGTCTTCGGCGGTCACCGGCTCGCCGTCGCTCCACCGGGCGTCCGGGTTCAGATGGAATGTAAAGGTCTTTTTGTCATCCGAGATCGTCCACCAATCCGCCAGTCCGGGCTCATAGGCAAGGGTTACCGGATTCATGGCGAGCAGGGTCTCAAACATGGATCCGAAGACCTCGGCGGAAAGGGTATTGTTGTCCAGATAGTAGTTCAGGCTTTTGGGATACTGGCCGCCGAAGGTTTTAACCTCGCCGCCTTTTTCCGCATGGGGCGAGGCCAGCGGATCCGGCCGGTCCTTCCAGTCTTTATCCGGATACCGGGTCTCGCCGTGCGCCGGGGCCGCCGCCAGGGCGGCTGTCATAAAAATAAGCGTTAAGAGGATGGCCGCATGCCGCATGAAATTTAAGCTCCTTTCAAAACATCGATCATGGAAAATGTCCGGCCGCGAATGCTCTGCCGGATTTTTTCCTCTAAAAACCGGGCTGCATCCAGGGTGCCCCAGGCGTAAATGTCACGGCCGTTCACAAAATGGGAAAAGGAGAAGGTAACGGTTTGATCCATAGAGGTCAGGGTATAGGTGTGCCATCCGTGGCCGTCCAGATACTCCTCCGGCACCCCCCATTCTTTTTGCTGGATTTCCGGATCCCGGATTTTAATGATATCTGACTCGGAAAAATTAAGCCCCAGCTGGTTGAAATGCCCGACCATGGCCTTGGCCGTGCCGCTGGTATCCACCTTGCTCTTTTGGTGGGATTCCTTGATTTCAAGCTGGTAGCCGTCAAAGAGACCGGGAAAATTCTTTGCGGCATAGGCCATCATGGCCTGAAATCCCACGATCTGCTTGGCCATGTTCGGGGCGATGACCGCGGATATTGAAGATTCGGCAATGGTCTGGGCCAGCTTTTCCCGGTCACCGCCGGTGGTGCCCATGACAAAGGGGATCGCCTGGTTGCAGTAGAATTCGGCATTTTCATTCACCGCATCCGGGAGGGTAAAGTCGACACTGATGAATTCGCCTTTGCTTGACTTGATGGCCGGGATTGCCTGATCCCGATCCTGAGGCTTAATCAGGCGGATGTTTACATCCTCGAGTGTCATTTCATCTTCCGCTATTTCCGGGCCGGTCATGGACTGCGGAATAAATTCCACACTGGTATCGGCAATCGCGTGCCTGGCGATTACGGTGGCCACTTTTCCGGGCAGGCCGTTAACCATCAGTTTTAATTTGCTCATCAGAGGCCCTCCTATTGGTATGTCGAATCAATGATGGTGTGTTGGGTTGATACTGAATGAAAAACGATTAAAGGTCAAGGCGGGTTGCAAAAATTTCAGAAACCCTTGCGGCCGCCGCATCCACTGTCCGGGAAAGCAGCGGAAATGCTCCCGGCATCCCGGCCAGATCCTGTTTCAGAGTGCGTGCGGCCCTGGGGATAAACTGACTGAAAAAGGGCTTTTCTTTGACCCGGGTGAGATAGCCATATGCGCCCAATGCCTGCATTAGCCGGCAGACCCGGCAGGCCTGATAGCCCGCCAGAAAACGATTCCGGGAAAAGCTCCGGTATTTCATGTATTCATGCATGGCAAAATCAAGCAGCTGCGCTTGGATCGGCTGCGAAAGGGCCGCATAGGGGTCTGCCAGAAGCGCGGCCAGATCGTACTGGACCGGCCCGATTCGTCCGCCCTGAAAGTCGATGAAATAAATACCCGCGTTTTTGATCATGATGTTTCGGGACTGAAAATCCCGGTGCATGAACCCGGGCATGCTGTTTAAAACGGCTTGGTCCGCCAGGCGGGAAAACTCGTCAGCAAGCGTTTCATATGGCTGATTCAAGTGGAGATATCCGTTCAAAAAGGCGTCCACAAAATACCGGCATTCTTTTTCAAGAATCAGGGGCTTGTCATAGGCCGGACCCTGGTAGGCGGCCGCCGGATCAAACCCCTCTTTGCCTGAAACAGCCATTCTTAGCAATTCGCAAATCACGTTCTCATAAATCGCGATCACTTCAGCCTGCGGCGGATTGGCCTGCAGCCAATCATATAACAGGGTATCGCCCAAATCCTCCAGAAAAACGAGGCCGGCAAAGCGATCCTTAAAAAACATCTGCGGTATTGGAATGTTTTTTTCAAACAGGTGCCGGCCAATGGCGATAAATGAATCAATCTCGCAGGTGTCATCGCTTGCCTGAATGCCGTGGTCGGCGAGAATCAGGCAGCCGCCTTCACCTGTCAGGCGGTACCATGCGCGGTCCGAGCCGTCGCCTTTTAATTTTTCATACTTGATATCGGAAGCCGCCGGTTTTCGGCCGCAGGCGCTTAAAAAGGCGGCAGGGGCGGTGTGATCCAAAACTGCCGTGCGATAGCGCTTTGGCGTGCCGATATCCTGCCAGTAAAAGGGCGCCGGCACATAGGCCTTGATGGGCAAGCCCTTATCCAGCAGCGATTGGTAGACGGCAATGCTGCTGACCGTCTGTTTCGGCGGAATAAACGAAAGAATCCGGCTGTCCATCACCTGGATGCCGGTAAAGGCAAGGAGCGCCTCCGTTTCTGACAAATGTTCGGCGGCAAATGAACGAATAAACTGCCCATTGTCAACAACGACGGAATTAAAAGCCGGGTGGTGATGCATGACCAGGGTAGCCGGCCAGTCATGGCGGCAGTGATATGCATAAACGGGGTCAAGGTCCAGATCCGTCACAATATCGCTGTTAATCACCAGAAAGGGCGCGCCATCCAGAAAATCGGCCGCGTTCCGGATCGCCCCGCCGGTACCCAGTATGGAAGGCTCATAGCGGGTCGTGACCGGTATGGGAAATGTTTGTTCCTCAATAAATGCGGCAATCTGATCCGCCAGATGATGGGTGTTGATGATAATGCCGGTACAGCCGGCGGTGATTAAGCGGTGAATCAGGCGGCCGAGGACGGGCTCGCCGTTAATGGGAAACAGGGGTTTGGGCCGGATGTTGGTATACGGTCGGAGTCGGGTGCCGTAGCCGGCTGCAAGGATTAAGGCCTTCATGGGTAGATCACTCGGGTATGTCCAAAAAACCGCTATGAGAGCAGGGGCATTTTTTCCTGAAGGTATTTGCGGTAGTTTTGGATTTTTTCCAGATAAAAATCAAAGGATTCCGGATCGGTTTCCGGACTGCTCAGGCCTTTGTCCGTAAAATAGGCCACCGCATTCTGATAGTTGATTTTGGTTAAGGCCTCTTTCCGGTTGATCTCGTTTCGTTTGTACATCCGGTTGCCCATGGCCTGAATTTTTTTGATATAATCTTTGACTTCATAAATAGGCTGCTTGGTATAGTGCCTCATGTAATTTAAGACCACCCAGTAGGAATCAAAAAAGGGTGCCATAAAGGCGGCCAGCATATGGAGCTTCCGGTAGCCGGCGGAGGTGATATTATAGGTTTCCGGCAGTGTGGGGTGCGGCATCAGGATCGCGTCATCAATAAAGGATTTCAAAGTTTTGCGCACCGTATGCGCCACAGGCAGCTCATTTTCGAAGACAAACTCGTTGGCGAATAAATCCTTGAGAAACTCATAGTGCGTATGCAGGTCACCTGCGGCAAACTGGAATGCATCGGCGTGCAAAATAGCCATAGCCGTATAGGCCCCGGGGATAAAGCAGATGACGCAGTTATTTTTATAGTATTCCAGGGCCGGGCGCCGGCTGTCGCTGATTTTGAACAATGGGTTGGATTCGTTTACGGTGGTGATTTCAGTGGTGCTTTTTTCAATAATTTTGTTCTGGGTAAAAGTTTCCAGAACATGCCGGTAGGCGCTGTTTCGGTCAATGATCAGGGTGTCTGACAGGTTGGCGCCCTGGTTTAACAGAAAGGTCATATACGTATCCACGATATGAAATAGCTGGTTTAAGTAAAACCGCTTCTGCCCGCAGTTCAAAATGGATGCCGCCAGCACGGCATAGGGGGTGACCACGGTGACCTGGTTGATTGCCCCGATCAGACGGCGGCCCAAATGAAGAGCGGCTTTTTTGGAGTCCAGGGCGGCTTCGCTTAATTCCGGATTGGTTTCCTGCAGGTAGTGCTTCAGAGAAATGGGCGCGTTAAAGTTTAGGTAGATTTTACCGTATTTTCTTTTCAAAAATTTTCTGGCTTTGAGCATGTTCTTCAGATTTTCCGGAGCCTTTTTGCCGCCCTCCAGTTCATGGATATAGGCTTTTTCCTCAAGCACCCGGTCATAGCCGATATAGATCGGCACAAACATCATATCGCTCCAGCGGATGTTTTTGTAGGCATCCAGAATCAGGGACAGCAGGCCGATTTTCGGGGCCAGCAGTTTTCCGGTGCGGCTTCGGCCGCCTTCCGGAAAGAATTCCACATAAAAACCCTCGTCGATAATTTTCTGAAGATAGGCGGCAAATACTTTGGGGTAGAGCTTTTCGCCTTTAAACGTCCGTCGGAGAAAAAACGCGCCCCCGCCCCGGAATATGGGCCCCAGCGGCCAGAACGAAAGATTCTTGCCGGCCGCGATCAAGGGGCAGGGCATGTTGTTGTTGAAAAAGACATAGGAGAGGATCAGGTAGTCCAGATGGCTTTTATGGCAGGGGACCAATATCAGGGGGGCATCCCGGGATATGCGTTTGACCCGGTCGAGTCCGCTGTAGTCAACCACCATGCCTTCAAAGATGGTGCGAAACATCCAGCGCAGGGCCACATCAAAAATGCGGATCGTTTTGAGGTTGTAGTTAGAGGCGATTTCATCCAGATAGGCGGCCGCCTGTTTATGGGCCTGGTGAAGCGATACATCGGATTGCCGGGCATAGTCCGCGATAAATTTCTGCACATCCTGCCGGGTCAGCAGCTCCTCCATGATTTCCAGCCGGGATTTGAGTATGGGGCCGGTGATGCTTTGCCGGTGGCGGTTGATTTGACCGAGCAGATGCCGGCGCAGGGCGACCGCCTGGTTTTTGGAGGAGAGTTTGGCGATTTCCGGGCGCGCTAAAAAATACTTCAGACAGAGAGGTTCGGAGGCTTCGATAAATATGGTTTTGGGGCTTTTGGTCAGTGCCACCAGCCGGCGGATGCGGCCCGGATTCTCATTGGTGCCAAAAAGCATGTCAATAAATGATAGCCGGGTTTTTTCCGGGGCTTTGCCATACAGCATCAACTGAGGGTAAAAATAGACCGGCCGGTCGATGCGTTTTTGGATTTCAATTAAATAATGGAGCGGGTCAGGCTTGGATTTGACGAACCGGCGGTAAAACCCCTTTTCCTCAACCAAAGACAGGAGCGCGGCATTGCCGGCCATCAGTTTGTCCCGGATATAGCCGCTTTTGTAAGGGTCCGGCAGAGCCAGGTGTTTGACGAAATAGTTGACATGGGAGAGGATAATTTTAAAAAGCCGCATTAAGGGCTGCCAGAAAATAAGGCGGTGGTCAAACCCGATGCCCGGATGCGGCATGCCCTCATGACGGAGCCGGGTATGAAAAAACAGGTACTCGAAATAGCTTTTGTATTTGTTTACATAGATGATAATCCGGTCCTTGTTTTCCGGGCGGCGGGACAACTCTTCGGGCTGGGAATCCACCTGAATGCCCATGAAAAGGAACTTGAGTATCAATCTGGCGACGATGCCGGTATTCGGGGGCAAATAGCAGGTAAAAGGGTGGTAGGCGCCGGAAACCCGTTTGTCCCACCAGGATCGAATATTTTTTTGTAATTTTTTAAGACGCATATGAATCGGCTCGGCTTTGTAAAGGATATTTGGTTTTAACAATTTGTCGGTTGCTTTTCAAGCGCATTATCGTTTACCGGCAAAAGCAGAGGGTGCAGAATGGATGGTTGCAAGAAATTTTGCCTTGCTTTACCCCGGGGCTTATGGTAGATGTTAATTTTGATTATCAAACAATGTCCATAGATTTTACAGGATTGGAACGTAACTTATTAAAGGAGGATGCAGCTTTATGAAAACGTTAATTGGGGGCGCGATAGCAGCCGTAATTGGTGTAATCGGATTGGCGATTTGGTTTAATGCGTTTTTGCAGCTTCTGGCCGGTGCCGTGCCGGTCATGTTGTTGCTTGGTGGGTGCCTGGCGCTGTATCTCGGCTTCGATGAACTGAAAGATACCTGGCAGAAAGAGGGCAGTGTCGCCCCAGCGGATACGGAACCGGAAAATGACCTGGAAAAATACAAAAGGGAAAATGAAGAGCTGAAAAAAGAGATTGAATCCATGAAGTCCAAGTAAACTGTTCAGCCGGCAGTTTTTGAACAGCCTAAAAACCCCGCAGGGTCTTTCCTGCGGGGTTTTTTCGTTGACTGCGATTTATCCCCCCCCCCCCGGAATCTTTCGGATGCCCGCCGGTCTAAGGCGCGTGCTTTTTAATCGCGCTGGTCGCCAAATGATCCGCTTTTTCGTTGCCGCAAATCCCGCCGTGCCCCTTAACCTTGATCAGCTGTAAATCCTTAAATTCTTCGCAGAGCGTTCGAATGTCAGTGACCAGCTCCTTATTCTTGTGCGCCTTCCAGCCGCTTGTCAGCAATCCGAGCACGTAGCTGCTGTCCGTGTAAAGCCGGACCGGTATGTCTTTGCGCTTAATCGCCTCCAGGGCGGTTTTAACCGCCATTAATTCAGCGATGTTGTTGGTTGCGGAACCGATGAAGCGCGAGATTTCGCGCTCGTGGGGCCCGTATTGCAGAAATACGCCGATGCCGGCCGGTCCGGGATTGCCGGAGGCAGCCCCGTCCGTATAGACGTGGATCGCCTCCTTATTGGGTTTGTCGGCATCACTGTCCGCCTGGACAAGGGGGGGCGCAGTTGGCTGTATTTGGGTGGGATTTTCAGGCGTTTTTGCTGGCTGTTTTTTTTGCTTGTCCTCACCTTCAATATCCCCAACATTCTCCCCGCGCACCCAGTATTCGTGGGGTTGATCCAGCTGGTATTTGATCAACACCTTGCCTTTGTCCATCACCGGCTGGCCCGCCGGGTCCGCGGCCACCCACACTTTATTTTTCTTAAACCGTTTGCGCACCCATTTTGAAATCTGTGATGCCAAACCGTTGGTATTTTGTCTGTCGCTATGGCTCATATAACAGAAACGGTTGTATCTCTTTTTGAAAGTCCGCTAAATCGGTCAGCCAGTCGGTTTCAATGGCCTCCACCGGTTCAAATCGTTCTATACGTTCGCGGATGGCGGCATCGCCTAATATTAAATCAATCGGGAGTTTCTCCCACTCATATTCGTAAGGGGGCGCTCGCCATTCGAATTTTTCCGGATAATGATACATCACCGCCTGCATGAGCTTGAGGCTTGTCTGATAGGCATTGTAGGCGCCCGGGTCGGTGATATGCAGGTGGACCCCCCGGCAGTTTTCATGCTGGAATTTATGAAACATGGGTTCAAATGCCACCGGCCGGAGCACGCCGCCGGGAAAATGCCGGCCGCCCATAAAGCCGGCGATTTTATCCGGATCGATAAACGGGGCGCCGAAAATTTCAAACGGGGTGGTCGTCCCCCGGCCTTCGGAGATATTGGTCCCTTCAAATATGACCTGCCCGGGATAGACCATGGCGGATTGCACGGTGGGCAGGTTGGGGGATGGGGGTATCCAGGGAAGGCCGGTATCGGAAAAATACATCCACCGGCGCCATCCGTGCATTGGAATAACCTCAAGACGGCAGCCGATGCCGTTTGCCGTATTGATATAGCGGGCATATTCCCCCAGGGTCAGGCCGTGGCGCATGGGGATCGGATACCGGCCGACGAATGAGGCAAAGGGGTGTTTCAGCCGGTTGCCTTCCACCTGAATACCGTTAGCCGGGTTGGGCCGGTCAAGGACGAGTATCTGTTTATCCATATCCCGGGCGGTTTCCAGGCAGTAGGACATGGTGGCGGCAAAGGTATAGACCCGTGTGCCCGCATCCTGCAAATCAATGAGCAGGGTGTCAAGGCGGTCAAACATGGGGACGGTCGGCACCCGGGTATCGCCGTAAAGGCTGAAAACGGTAAGGCCTGTCTCCGGGTCCCGTAAATCCCCGGACTCCACCATATTGTCCTGCTTTTCCGAATAAAAGCCGTGCTGCGGGGAGAAGAGGGTCGTGAGCCGGCCGGGAAACCGCTGCTGGATTAAGTCCTTGGCATGACAATAATTTCGGTCCACCGAGGCGGGGTTGCATAACAGGCCGAGCCGCTGTCCCTCCAGGCCAGTCGGCGGATTAGCGATGAATTTTTCCAGTCCGGATTTAATCGGCGGCATCCTCTTTTTGGACAATAAATAAAAAATTTTTAAATTTTTTATTTGTCTGAAATTTAACAGATTATTTTAAATTCCCCGGGTTTCCTGCCTTTTATGACGTTTGCGTTAATTATCTAAATTCTTTCCGAATCCGGTTTTTGACGCACCCATTCGTCATAGAACTGTCACCGAAAAATCAAATATCGACAAAAATCAAAGGAAATTTAAAAAAATGGAAGCTTTCAGGCGTTTCGGGACTTCATCGGGTATCCGCCGAAAAACCATTTCCCCCTTATTTGCGGGGGCTTTGGGCATTGATAAAATTTTATAGCTCATTGAACTAGTTGTACTATCTTGTTGATGGTTTAATAAAAAAATCAAATATATATATATTGTTGAAAGGTGGTTTGAAAAGGCGTCAATTTCGCATCTCATCATATTTGACCCGCCGCCGGAGATAGATTATACAGGGGGCTAATTGATTGCGACGGATCGCTAAATTTTTTCACAGATCAATTCACATTCTCAAAAATCCGAATTTTCCTTTTTATATAGGTTTTACCTGCCACACAGAGTGTTTTTTGCGCGCTAATCGTTTTTTATTGTCTTTTTAGCGAAAGACCCGGTTAACAACAAGTTTTTTTTGAATCCTTACTGCTCGGCGAGGTCGTGTTCTTATGGAAAATATCTGGCAAAGTGTGAAAGCCTCGATCAAGGAGTCTACCCCCACCCATGTGTATAAAATGTGGATTGAGCCGGTAGAATTTTTAAAAGCCTCGGATGACGGCATTGTACTGGCGTGTCCGAATGTTTTGTTCAAAAAACGGGTGTGGGAAAATTTCGGGGGGATGATAAAAAGCGAGTTGAGCCGGCTGGCCGGCCGCCAGTTAAAACTTTTACTCGAAGTCTCAAATGGCAACGGCGTTGGCAACGGCGGCGGCAATGGCAATTCCAACAGCAAAAAACGCCATTTCAAAGTCTCCGCATCCGAAAATGTCCAGTTGCCTATTCCGGCGATGGATTGCCAGCCGCGGTATGGCCGGTTGTTGCGCAAGGACTTTACATTTGATCGCTTTGTGGTAGGAGAGAACTCCACGTTTGCCTATAATGCGGCCGTGGCTCTGGCATCGCAGAAAAACAAATTCCCGCCGCTTTTTCTTTTGTCCCAGCCGGGCATGGGGAAAAGCCATTTGTCCCAGGCAGTGGGGCATAAGATCCTCTCGGCCTTTCCGAATGAACGGGTGATGTATATCACCGCCGAGGACTTTACCACGGATATGGTCCATTCCCTGAGGAATCACACCATTACGGAGTTCAAGCAGAAATACCGGAATAACTGCGATGTGCTGCTGTTAGATGACATCCATTTTTTATCCGGCCGAACCCGCACCCAGGATGAACTGGCATTATCCCTGGACTATCTCTATGATTCCGGCAAAAAGATTATCTTCTCCAGCACGACACCATTAAAGGATATCCCAAAGCTGGGCGAGCATTTGAAGTCCCGGCTCTCTCAAAGCGTGGTCTCGGAAATCCAGACCCCGGATTTTTCCACGCGGTTTAAAATTTTAAAGTGTAAATCCGATTATTACGGATATGCGTTAAAAAACGAGGTGCTCGAGTATATGGCCAGTGAGCTGACCGAGAATGTCCGGCTGCTGGAGAGCGGCCTGATGGGGGTGGCCACCAAATCCCGGCTGCTCAATATGGATGTGGACTTGTCCCTTGCCGAAAGTGTGGTCAAAAATCTGGCGATCACCCGCAACGCCATTACCCTGGGCTCAATAAAAAAGGTCGTCTGCAAGGAGTTTGGGATTACCGAAACGGAAATCGCATCCAATTCCCGAAAAAAGGGGGTGGTCCGGCCCCGCCAGATCGCCATGTATCTGGCCCGCCGCCATACCAAACAAACCATCCAGTCTATCGGCCGGAGCTTTAACCGCTATCACGCCACGGTCATCCATTCCATCAATAACATCGAAAAAGAGCTGAAAGTCCAAAGCGAGGTCAAGCAACAGGTGGAGCGGATCGACAAGCAGCTCTTAGACGGTAAATTTTGATACCGATTACATCCCGGATTTTTAAGCAGATCCAGCGAATTGTCGGCAAGAACAACTGCAGCCAGGCAAAGGAGGACCGCCTCTGTTACGGCTTTGATGCCACCAAAACCCAGGCCCTGCCGGATGCCGTGGTGTTTCCGGAAAAGAGCGAAGAGATCTCAGAAATTCTCAAGCTGGCCAATGCGCACCAGTTTGCGGTGATTCCCCGGGGGGCCGGCTCGGGCATGTCCGGGGGCGCCATTCCGGTATCCGGCGGGGTGGTGGTAGTGATGACCCGGTTTAACCGGATTATCGAAATTGATACGGATAACCTGATCGTCCATGTGGAGCCCGGCGTGGTGACCGGTGAGCTCCAGCGGGCGGTTCAGGAAAAGGGCCTGTTCTATCCGCCGGATCCGTCAAGTTCGGATTTTTCAACCCTTGGCGGCAATGTGGCGGAATGCGCCGGCGGACCGAAAGCGGTCAAATACGGCGTAACCCGGGATTATGTGCTGGGCCTGGAGGTGGTGCTGCCCACGGGGGAAGTCATCCGGGCCGGGGTCAGGACCGCCAAAGGCGTGGTGGGCTATGATTTGACGCGCCTTTTAACCGGTTCGGAGGGGACCCTGGGGATCATCACCCGCATGACGCTTCGCCTGCTGCCCCTGCCTGAGACGGTAAAGACCCTGACCGCATTCTACGACCGGATGGAGGCCGCAGCTGAAGCCGTGTCTGAGATTATCCGGCGCGGCATTATCCCGCGAACCATTGAATATATGGATAATGCCGCGATCCGTTGCGTGCAAAATTATCTAAACGCCGGATTTCCGGAGGATGTGGCGGCGCTTCTGATCATTGAGGTCGATGGATCCCCTGAAATCGCCCGGCAGGCCGCAGAAGCGATCGAAGCCCTTTGCCGGGAACTTGGGGCGATAAAGGTGGAAACGGCCGCGACGCCCGAGGCCGCCGAAGCGTTATGGCGCGCCAGAAAATCCATATCCCCGGCGCTCTATAGCCTGGCGCCGGATAAAATCAATGAGGATATTGTGGTCCCCCGCAGCCGGATTCCGGATATGGTCCGAAAAATCCGATCCCTCAGCCAAAGCACGGGGCTTACCATGGTGAGCTTCGGCCATGCCGGAGACGGCAATATTCATTTCAATATCATGCTGGATAAAAAGGATGGGGCAGCGCTTGAAAAAGCCGAGTCCGCCGTCGAAGAGATTTTTGATTACACCCTTGAACTGGGGGGAACGATTTCCGGCGAACACGGCATTGGCATCTCCAAAGCGAAGTATATGGCCAAGGAAATTTCCCCTGAGACGATGGCGCTGATGAAACGGATCAAGCAGGCCTTTGATCCGGCCGGTATACTCAATCCCGGCAAGATGCGCCTGCCTTGATTTTTCACTTTGCCATCGAAGTTTTATTGAATTTTTGACGGCATTTCCTGAACCGCCATCCAGTCCTCAATCTGTTCCATGCGCGTCTGCTCGCCCTGTTCGATGGCACAGCGCAGGCGCACGGCGCAATGTTTCCGGCATATGGTATTATCAAAATTGAAATGGCCGTAACATTCCACAAAATTATCGTCACTGTCGGTTTTGTAAATTTTTTCCATCATATATAGTATCTTCTCAGATCGTGAGTAATGATCGAACCGCTTCGTGTATATGGCCGTTGGTGGCCAGAATTTCTTTTTTGTCAATGCTGAAGGGATGGCCGGAAAAATCCGTGACCCGGCCGCCGGCCATCTCGGCGATCACCGTGCCGGCCGCGGTATCCCAGGGATGCAGGTTCTCCTCCCAGAACGCCTCAAACCGGCCGCAGGCCACATAACACAGATCCAGCGCCGCCGAGCCCAGCCGGCGGATGCCGCGCGCAGCCAGCAGGCATTGCTGAAACCGCTGCATCACCGGCTGGATAATGGCTTGAAACGCATAGGGGAATCCTGTCACCAAAAGGCTCTCGGAAATGTCGCTCTGCCCGGAAACCGTTATGGGCCGGCCGTTCAGTGCCGCCCCCTGGCCTTCAGCAGCGGTAAACAGCTCCCCGCTCACCGGGTTTAATACAATACCCACCCGGGTTTTCCCATTTACGGCAAATGCAATGGAAATACAGAAAATGGGTATCTGATGGGTAAAATTGGTGGTTCCGTCCAGGGGATCAATAATCCACCGACAGTCCCCGGCATCCATCTGATCATACCCGTTTTCTTCGGCCAGAATGCCGTGATCCGGGAATTTGGCCTGAATCGCTTCAATTATGGCGTTTTGGGAGGCCAGGTCAGCCTCTGTCACCAGGTCGTTGGGCCCCTTTTTTTCAATATGATCCAGGCGGCCGTAATAGTCGCAGAGGATTTTGGCGCTTTTATAGGCAGCGCCGATGCCGGTATTTTTGATTTCGTTTAAATCCATATATAATTAATCTTACATAGCTCCCATGAGTTCGTCAATACGATAATCCCTGCCACCGGATTGTCAACCCGGGTTTGGGGAATCAGGCTATACGGCGCTGTATACCGGTTCGGGCGCCGGGGCCACAAGGGCGGCCATTTTATCGATCAGCGGGATCAGGGTCTGCGCGTCCATTGCAGAAATGCAAACGCCCTTATAATGGGCGGCCAGCTCCGAAGCGGTCTCCTCATCCAAAAGATCCATTTTATTAAACACCCGGATCTGAGGGATCCGCTCAAGTTTTAGCTCTGAGAGGATTTTCTCCACGGACTCAATATGGGAGGGATAATCCGGATTGCCGGCATCAATCACGTGGAGCAGAAGGTCCGCGCTTTCAAGCTCTTCCAGCGTGGCCCGAAAGGCCACTTTCAATTCCTGGGGTAAATCCTTGATGAAGCCGACCGTATCCGTGATAATGACCTCGGTGTCCTGGGGAAATTTAAGCCGGCGGCTGGACGGATCAAGGGTGGCAAACAGGCGGCTTTCCGCCAGCACCTCGCTTTTGGTCAGGGTGTTTAACAGCGTGGATTTGCCGGCATTGGTGTAGCCGATAATCGAGATCACAGGCAGCCCCTTTTTCTCCCGCTTGGCTTTCTGCTGCTGGCGCTGTTTGATCACATTGGCCAGCTCTTTTTCGATCCGGTTGATTTTATCCCGCACCCGGCGCCGGTTGATTTCAAGTTTGGTCTCCCCCGGGCCGCGGCCGCCGATGCCGCCGGTCAGCCGGGACATGGCCGTATTCTTTGTGACCAGGCGGGGCAGCAGGTATTTAAGCTGGGCCAGCTCCACCTGAAGTTTACCCTCCCGGCTCTGGGCCCGCTGGGCAAATATATCCAGAATCAGCTGGGTCCGGTCAATGACCTTGAATTCAATTGTGTCTGTGATGGACCGGATTTGCGAGGGGTTTAGCACCTGGTCAAATACAATCAGGGTCGCGCCCTGCTGCATGGCGTAAATGGTTAATTCCTCCACTTTGCCCCGGCCCATGAGGTATTTCGGATCCACGCGCTTTCGCTGCTGAATAATGGTATCCAATACATGGATGCCGCTTGAGCGCGCAAGCTCCTTTAACTCATCAATCGAGGCCTGGGCCCGGCGCTTGGGTGCGCTGGTGACACTGATCAAAATGGCTTGCTCTTTGCCCGGCGCAACCTTTCTAAGGGTCGAGGTCCGGGAAAGTTCATCCTCGATGGCCTTGATCAGTTCGGCGCAGTTAATGTCAAGCTCTGAAAGCGCCCTGGACGGATATATTTCATAGGGGTATTCGGCGGATTTGCCGGGAAATATATGCGCCAGATGGAGTTTATCGGGGCTGCCGTCATCCGTCAGCGTAATCGCACCCATTAGGTCCAGCCGAAGAAGCGCCAGGTCGGTCAGGTCATCCGGTGTCAGCGGTTCCTGTTTTAAGTGGGTATGCACGCAGCGCAGCCCTTTTAAACGGCCGGGCGGCGCTTTGTAATGGCTGGTGTCCGGCAGCATGATACCCTGTTGGTCCCCGATAATCACGGAATCCACTTTTCCGGACCGGTTGATTAAAAGACCGATCTGGCGGCGGATTTCATGGGAAATGGCACAGATCTCGTCGGCCAGTGTCTCGCTGATGACCGACTCAGGCGGGATGCGATGATGGTAAAGGGTTTCAATACGTTTAATCTGGACGGCTTTCAAGCCGTTGGTATTTCCGAAAATTTTTTTCATATAGGGTTTTAAGCGCCCTTTAAAGGCATCATTTAATCCGTTTGCGCGGGGCTTCGTGGTTTAAGCGTATCCAGCGAAAACGGGCTTTTATCCGGAAAATCCGTCATCGTAGGCCAGATCCTCGAACCGGGTGTATGCATCCAGAAACGCCAGATAGGAAACCCCTACCGGCCCGTTTCGCTGCTTGGCCAGGTGGACTTCCGCAATGCCTTTATTGGGATTGGTTTCCTCCTTGTTATAGATTTCATCTCTATAAATAAACATAACCAAATCCGCGTCTTGTTCAAGGGCGCCGGACTCCCTTAAATCGGATAGCTGGGGACGCTTGTCATGCCTGTCCTCAAGCCGTCGATTAAGCTGGGAGAGGGCCATGATCGGAATATCAAGCTCCTTGGCAAGGCCCTTTAGCGAGCGTGACATCTCAGAGATTTCAAGCTCCCGCCGCTCCTTGCTGCTTCCTGGCTTCATGAGCTGCATATAGTCGATGATAATCAAGCCGATGTTTTTTTCCCGCTTCAGGCGGCGGCCTTTGGTTTTAATCTCAATGGGCGTGAGCTCCGGGGAGTCGTCAATGTAGATCGAGGCGCTGGAGAGCGTATCTGCCCCGTGAATGAGCTTCAGCCATTCATCATCACTGAAAAACCCGTCGCGAAGCCGGGCTGAATCAAGCCGGGCCTCGGCGCACAAAAGCCGCATGGACAGCTGCTCTTTGGACATCTCCAGGGAAAAAAACGCCACCGGCGTCTCCCCGTCAACCGCGGCGTTTCTTGCCAGATTGAGCGCCAGAGCGGTTTTGCCCATGCCGGGCCGGGCGGCCAGGATGATCAAATCCGAGCGCTGGAAACCCGATGTCAGGGTATCGAGTTTCCGGTAGCCGGTGGGCACCCCGCTAAAAACCGATTTGTTGCCGCGCCGGGCTTCCAGGGTGTCGATGTTGGATTCAATGATTTTGCTGATGGGAAAAATGCTCTGCTTGCTTTTGTTCTCCGCGATTTCAAATATGGTTTTTTCCGCAAAATCGATCACATCTTCAGCGCTGGTGCTGTATTCGAAGCACGAAGTGGTGATCTTGTTGGCTGCGGTAATAAGGCGCCGGAGAGCGGCTTTTTCCCGGATGATGACCGCATAGTTTTTGGCGTTGGAGGGTACCGGCGCCTCATCCACCAGCTTGGCCAGGTACACGGCCCCGCCGATGGATTCCAGCTGGTTCTTGCCCTGAATATGGTCGGCCAGGGTGACAAGATCGATGGGCTCGCCCCGGTTGAAAAGCTCCGTGATGCCTTCAAAGATAATCTGGTGGGCGGATTTATAAAAATCCAGCGGAGACAGAATATCGAGTATTTCCAGAAGGGTGTTGTTGTCCAACAGGATGGCGCTAATCAGCGATTCCTCCGCATCCAGGTTATGCGGCGGAAGCTTGTTAAATGAAAAATCCTTTTCAGCGGGCATTGAGGAGGTGCTCATAAATATTTTTAGTATACCCGATAATGGGGTCGGCGGCAACAGGCGTTTTTCCTGCTGCCGGATTTATGTCGGCACAACTTCCACGGTGATTTCAGGCTCAAGGTCCTTGTAAACCCGCACGGGTACCTGATAAGTGCCCAGCTCCTTGATCGGGTTTGTGAGCAGGATCATGCGCTTCTCCACTTTAATGCCCTGGGTGGCCAGCGCATCCGCAATATCCCGGGCAGAGACCGAGCCGTAGAGCCTGGTTTCGTCCGCTGCCTTGGCCTGAATCCGGCATACCACGTTTTCCAGTTTGGCGGCCATTTCTTCAGCCAGCTTGCGTTCCTTGGCAATCTGGAGGTCAATTTTGGCCTTTTGCTGCTCCATCAGCTTGCGGTTCTGGGGTGTGGCAGAAACTGCTTTGCCCTGCGGCACCAGGTAGTTGCGGGCATAGCCTTTTTTCACATCCACTTCAGAGCCGGCAATACCCAATGGCTCAATGGTTTCTCTGAGAATAACTTTCATGGCGTATCCTCCAATTTGCTTATACGGGTAAATCCGTTTGTATCTATCTGTCTGTATCCATCTAAATCTATTTAAGTATGATCGTCCGGGGGATCGTCAGTTTCCGAACCGCTGCCGGGCCCGTTGGCCGGCGTGTTGTCAATGCGCCGGAAATTGGCCCAGACATCAGAAAATCCGAGCCCCACCACCAGCAGCAGAAGGAATTGCTGAATGGCGATAAACGCATATATCACGCCCCGAAGCAGCCGCGGCACCCCCTTTTTTTCAAAGTAAAAGGCGATTATCGCGATGCCCTGGAAGAAATAGATCGTCATCAGCACCACCAGGGCGTTCACCCCGAGCACTTTTACGCCGGTGTTCGGGATTAAAACCATAACAATTCCGGCAATCACCGCCCAAACCAGAAAGTCCGGCGCCTTCCATTGATCCAGGGGCCCGAAATCCGGGTAGGCCAGTTGTAAACGCTTAAAAAGCCCCCGGCCGATCAGAATATTCAACCATCCGGCAAAAAGCAGGCCGGCGATAATCAATGACGGCAGGATCCGCACCAACACATATGTGATCTCCGCCATAGAGTTCTCAAGCATCCGGATGGATTCTTCCGGCATGCCCATCGTTTCATAGAGAGCCACCGACATCTGCAGGTTTTTGGAAACATAGTCGCTTACCCAGTTCATTATGCCCACATTCATCATATTGGCATAAATCATCAGGGCAAAAAAACCTGCCATCACCACCGCGCCGCTGGCGTAGCCCACGGCTTTTTCAAGGGGCAGGCGGCGCTCAAAGCACTCTCCCATAAAAAACCCGAGTCCCAGCATACCGAACAGAAACACCGCATCCGCAAAAAATTTTCCGGCAAATAGCAGTGTCAACAGGATTGGCGCGCCGATCACCGCCAACGCCGGTTTCCGCCCGAGTTTCAGGCGGTAGAAAATCGCCGGCTGCGGCAAAATCAGCAGGCAGGCAAACCCGAGAACCGGAACAGAGATGGCGATGGAACTGATCAGGGCTGTCAGCGCGATCCCGCTGATGGTATCCTTTACCAGGGTGTCGTGATAGGGCATTGCCAAGCTCCCATCACTCCTTGGGCAAGCGCTGCGCGGTTTGCCGAAAAAGCGGATTAATGGTCAAGCGATCCGATAAACGGCAGCAGCGCAATCATCCTTGCCCGTTTGATCTCCAGGGCCAGCCTGCGCTGGTGTCTTGCGCATGTTCCGGATATGCGCCGCGGAATGATTTTGCCGCGTTCCGTGATAAAGTATCGCAGGGTGTTCTGATCCTTGTAATCAATTTTCAGGGTGCTGTCTGCACAGAACCGGCAGACTTTTCGCCGGGGATAATATCGTTTTTTAGAATTAAAAGCCATTTTATGATTCCTTTGCTTCGCTTTCGGTTTCCGTGGATGCCTCCGCTGCCTGCGATGCTTCAGGTGCTTCCGGCGCCTCTGATGTTTCAGCCTCGGCTGTTACGGGCGTTTCCGGTTGGGGCTCAGCAGCGGCCGGTGTTTCCGGGGTAACCGCCTTGGCAAACGAGGTTTCAGGCTCTTCCGCGGGCAGGGAATCCGGGTCGACATTTTTGTCCAGGACGATGGACATAAATTTCAGCACCCGGTGGTCGATCCGGAAAAAGCGTTCAATGGCATACACCAGATCACCGTCGCCCGCATATTCAATGCGGATGTAATGCCCCTGTTTTTTTTTCTGAATTTCGTAGGCGAATTTGCGGATGCCCCAGTCGTCGAAAACGAGGAACTTTCCGGAATGCTGGGTGATCAAGGATCGGATTCTGTCGATAATGGCTTCCTGATCCGGCTCACTGACATCCGGATCAATAATAAATACAGTTTCGTATCTGTTCATACATCCTCCTTGCGGGTTAAACAGCCCTGACCCGTCAATCTTGGTCAGAGCAAGGATTGGATTCCAGGTTAAAACAAAATTTATTACCTTTAAGGGAGCGGTTTGTCAAGGAAAAAAACCTGGAAATCAAGGCAAAATTATTTGACACGGCAGGCAGCTTGTTGTTATTAGTATATAAATTTGAATCATAAGCGTTAGCGTCCGCTAAAGTCCGTTTAGGCGGGCATGTTTAAAAACCCTTCAATTAGGAGCATAAAATGGATGAGGAAGGCAGTCGCCCTCATTTATTGAAGCCTGCGATTATTCCAGAAAAATTTAATGCAGCTCCGCCTTTAATGACAAGCGGAACCCCGCCTGCCTTGCATTTTCGAATGCCCTGATAGCCTGAATGGCCAAGGCCCCGGGTCCGCCTGCCTAAAGGGCGGACCGTTTAAAAAGGAGGCTGGCCATGAACCAACCGCTAAAGTTTCCAATAGACCAATTTGCGCCCGAGCCGGGTGATCCCGTATTTGACCGCCCGCCAGGCCATTGACCGGCTGAGACTGGAGGCGCCGGACAAGGAAACCATCTATTACGCCTATGTGATCGATAGCCGGCGGCGGCTCCTCAAGCTGGTATCCCTTCGGGAGCTGATACTGGCCAGGCCCCACGCCCGCATTAAGGCCCCACAGATTAAACCGCTTCGCAGCAAACGGGGACTTTGACTAAACTTCAAAAGGCGGCACAGAATTAAAGAATGGCTTAGAAAACATCTGATTAAACCCGAGCGGCTTAAAGACGAACCCATCCACCGGCTGCTGGGGGACCGGCTTTTTGACCGGGATATCTGGCGCATCAGCCGGCGCTCTATTTCCGGCGGTCTGGCCCTGGGATTATTCATCGCGTTTACCCCAACGATTCCCGCCCAGATGCTGCTTAGCGCCGTGGGCGCCATCTGGCTGCGGGTCAACCTGCCGATTGCCATTGCCGCCTGCTGGGTGACCAATCCCTTTACGGCGGTTTATATTTATTTCATGGAGTACCGGCTGGGGCGGGAGATCATAGGGAATCTGCCCGGTATTTTTGCAGTCAGCGACCTTGAAAACATTGGCGCCGTTCGAAGGCTTTTCTCACACGCCACCTATGTGTGGACCGGCGGTTTGATCGTTGGGGCCACAGTCGCATTGATCGCTTATATCATTGTCCGGGTGATATGGCGGCTGCTGGCCCGGTCTTAGCCAGCAAAAACAAAAAAGGGGTTACGCCAAATCGCGTAACCCCTTGAAATCTTTGGTGGGCCGTCAGGGAATCGAACCCCGAACCTACTGATTAAGAGTCAGTTGCTCTGCCAGTTGAGCTAACGGCCCTTTGTTTGAACAAAAAAATTTTATTATCGAATGGCAAGCTGTTTGTCAACGGTTTTTAATGGGGCAAACGAATCAGTATTCATCCGGCCATACCTGCTTTTTGCCGCGGCGGGCCCGTTTTTTATCCTTTTTCCATTTGGGTTTGCTTTTGTCCGCCTTGGATTTAGGCTTTTCCGGCGTCATGAGAAAAGATCCGGGCTGGGGCGGCTCTTTGGGCGGCTCGGGCTTGGCCGGTTTTTCCGGTTCCTTGGGCAGCGGCGGGCCGGTGAAGCTCTCCGGCGGCAGGTAATCCGTGATATAAAGTCCTTCGCCGGCTTGGTAAAACCGGATGCCGTCGGCTGCGGCCTTTTGCGCATGCACGGTCAGGCGGATGGGCTGGTTGTCCCGCCGCTTGCCGATTTTTTCCGCCATTTGAGGCTCTTCTGCGCACACGACCTCGGCCTGGTAAGTGGGGTGGACGCCTTTTTCCAGGACCGTTGGATAGGATTTTTTTCGGATGCAGAGGTAGAGCAGCTTGGGCGGGGTTTCGCAATATTTCCGTAAAGGCAGGCGGCTTCGGTCTTTGGCGCGGATCAGGTTTTCCTGAATCTCAACCGGCGGATTCTGGCAGACCAGCCGCATTTCGTTAATACTGCTCTGCCGGATGTGGCCCCATCCTTCGCTTTCGCTTGCCGCCTTCAAAAATTCCTTGGTTTTGACAAAACCGTTTTCATCCGGCACCAGCCCGAATTCATCCGGCCGACGCCCCAGGATATATTCGCACAGTTTGGCAAATTGTTCTGCCGGGTGCTGCTTTCCCATAGACCAGCTTCTCAACCCCTTGCTTGACCAAAATACGGCTCTTTGTTAACGTGTCTAACGCTTTGAAAAGAAATCTGTCAACGGTTTTGTAAAGAAAGGATACCCGGATCATGGATAAGTATAAAAAATCCCGCGATTTGTTCGAAAAGGCCAGACAGTTGATTCCCGGCGGGGTCAACAGCCCGGTGCGGGCCTGCCGCTCAGTGGGCAGGGAGCCTGTGTTTATTGAAGAGGCCAGGGGCGCTACCTTAATTGATGCGGACGGCAACCAGTATATCGATTATGTGGGCTCATGGGGGCCTATGATTTTGGGCCATGGGCATCCGGCGGTCATCGAGGCCATTCAGTCCGTGCTTCACCGGGGCACCAGCTTCGGTGCGCCGGTTGACCTTGAAATAAGGCTGGCTGAAATGATTATTGAGGCTGTGCCGGGGCTTGAAATGGTCCGTATGGTCAATTCCGGCACAGAGGCAACCATGAGCGCCATTCGAGTCTCACGGGCCTATACCGGGCGCAGCAAGATCATCAAGTTCGACGGCTGCTATCACGGCCATGCGGATACACTTCTGGTGGCCGCCGGCTCCGGCGTGGCAACACTGGGGATTCCCGGCAGCCCGGGCGTGCCCGAGGATATGATAAAGCACACCCTGTCGCTTCCCTATAATGACATTGAAACATTTAAGTCTGTGATGGAAGAGCAGGGCGATGAGGTGGCGGCCGTAATTGTAGAACCGGTGGCGGGCAACATGGGCCTGGTGCCGCCGGTGCCGGGGTTTCTTGAAGAGCTGCGTAAACAGACCGAAAAATCCGGGAGTGTGCTTATTTTCGACGAGGTGATGTCCGGTTTCCGGGTGGCCCACGGCGGGGCTCAGGCGCTATACGGCATTGAACCGGATCTCTCCGCATTCGGCAAGATCGTCGGCGGCGGGCTTCCGGTCGGTGTTTATGGCGGAAAAAAGGCGATTATGGCGCAGACCGCGCCGGAAGGGCCGGTTTATCAGGCGGGCACCCTGTCCGGCAACCCCCTGGCCATGGCTGCGGGCATCGCCGCCTTAACAGAAATCAAGAAACCCGGTTTCTATGACAAACTGGAGGAAAAATCGCAGCGCCTGGGCGACGGTCTGATAGGGGCCGCCCAGAAAGCCGGGGCTAAAGCGGTTTTAAACCGGGTCGGGTCCATGCTGGGTCTTTTTTTCACGGAGACGCCGGTCCGGAGCTTCGCGGATGCCAAAACTTCGGATCTGGATATGTTTTCGGCCTATTTCCGGCAGATGTTTGAAAAGGGCATTTACCTGGCTCCGTCCCAGTTTGAAGCGGTTTTTGTCTCCGCCGCCCATGAGGATGCGGACATTGACCGAACCATTGCCGCAGCGGAAAGCGTGTTCCAGGAATTGGGCCGGCCATAGGGATGGTACCTAATACCTAATACCCAAAACCTAAAACCCGTTAAGTTACTCAGAAGGAACCGCTTTAAGTGAATCATATACCTCCGGATGTGCGCTCCGTCCACCTGATCGCTGCCTGCGGCACCGGCATGGGGGCGCTTGCCGCTATGTTGAAAGATATGGGGCTTACGGTAACCGGCTCGGATCAGAATGTTTATCCGCCCATGAGCACCTACCTGGAAAGCAGGGGGGTGCGCCTCTCCGACGGGTTTGATGCGGCCAACCTCGCTTACCGCCCGGATCTGGTGGTTGTGGGAAATGCGGTCAAAAAAGACAATCCCGAAGCCCGAAAAGCCTTTGAAATGGGGATTGCCTACTGCTCCATGCCCCAGGCGGTCAATCACTTTCTTGTGGGCAGCCGGCAGGCAATTCTGGTGGCCGGCACCCACGGAAAAACCACAACAGCCGCCATGATTGTCTGGCTGCTGCACTATGCCGGACTTTCGCCGTCTTTTATGATCGGCGGGTTTGTCAAAAATTTTGCCGGCAACTACTATCTGGATAAAGGCGGCTATGTGGTGCTTGAGGCGGATGAATACGACACGGCATTTTTTGACAAGCAGCCCAAATTCATGCACTATGATCCGGCCATTACCGTGTTGACCAGTGTGGAATTTGATCACGCGGATATTTATCAGGATCTTGGCCATGTTAAATTTGCTTTTGAAAAGTTTTTGTCCGGCATTTCGCCGGATAGCCGGTTAATCGCCTATGATGCGGATGCCAATATTGACCAGCTTTTAGATGATAAGCCGGTTTCGGCTGTGCGTTACGGCAGTACTGAAAATGCTGACTGGCGGCTTGGGGAATTTTTTGTCAGCCCGCCCTGGCTGCATTTTGACGTCATGCGCGCTGGCAAATTTTTTGGACGTTTTAAAGCCCCGTTTGCCGGTGAGCATAACCTTCGAAATGTGCTTTCCGCTATTGCCGTGGCAAGTGAGCTGGGCGTGGATACGTCGGTGATCGCCAAAGGGCTGAAGCGGTTTGAAGGGGTTAAGCGCCGGCAGGAGGTGCGCGGGGTTAAGGGCGGTGTGACCGTGATTGACGATTTTGCCCATCATCCCACCGCGGTTTTTGAAACCATCCGCGCCATCCGGCCGTTTTATCCCGAAGGGCGCCTTGTCGCCGTTTTTGAGCCCAGAACCAATACCAGCATGCGCAAAATTTTTCAGGGGGCTTATGCCGAGGTCTTTGATGAGGCCGACAGGATCTGCATCCGAAAACCGCCCTTGCTGGCCAAGATACCTGAGGGCGAGCGGTTTTCGTCCGAGAAGCTGGTGGCGGATTTAAAAAGCCGCGGCAAGGATGCCCGCTACTTTGAGGAGACGGAAGGGATTATTTCGTATGTGGCGGGTACGGCCAAACCCGGGGATGCGGTTTTGATCATGTCCAACGGCGGGTTTGACAACATCCATGAGAGGCTGCTTGCGGCATTGCCTTGAGGCAGGGGCAGATGAAGGTGCAGCCGCGATTGAAAGCGGCTGCACCTGAAAGAAAAGCATTAGAAAGTGAGCTTGGTTTCCCAGAACAGCTCATGCGCGGTGTCATCATTAACGAATGCGTCACCGGGTTCGATGGCTGCGGCATAGAGGGCAAATGTGAGAAAGTCGGTATACTTGTATTGGGCTTCAAGCTGATAGTAATCGCCGAAATCATCATCTGCGCCGGGATCAGGTTCATCCACGGCCAAAAGCGAGTAAGAAATTTTGGCGTTTAATTTTTTGGTGAAATTCAGACCCACACCGGCGGTCGCTATGCTCAAGTTGGAATAAACCGCTTCACCGCCTGTACTGCTCAATTCATTGTAGTCCTCATCGTAGTCGGTAATGTTGTTGCCCGGTCCAATATTTACATATTTCCATGCCAGTTGATCCCCGAATTGCGGCCAGCCGCCGTAGAACATATCCCACCGGTTGCTTTCATCATCAGTATCATCCTCATCGCCGCTCAGGAAGGCATAGCCCAGGAAGAACCGCGGCGTTGGCGCCACATCTTTTAGGGTATAGCCCAGATCCAGTTTATACCCATAGGCCTCCTGGTCAATATCTTCGCCGTTTTCGGTTTCAAATGCGTCGCCAATCTGATAGGCAAATTCGCCGGAGTAATCCAGCCCGCATTCGAATTTATCAGACAACCGGATGCCGCCCATCCAGATGTCCTTTTGAAGGTTTTCGTCCTCGCGGTTTAGTATGTAGAGTTCCTGTTGGCCACCGATTACCGGGCAGTTTGCCGTAAAATAGGCACCAGAAAGGGTAATGTCATCGTCTGATCCGTCATCCCGTTCACCCTCCTGATCTTTCAGATACAAAAGGTCCACTTTGGCGTTTTTACCAAGATCGGCGCTTAATTTTAAGCCGTCAAAGTATATGGATGTCGAAGCAAACTGGGATTGGCCGTCCAAAAGGACAAAGCCGGTGCCATATATCACATTCTGACGGCCGATGCGCAACGCGAGCGGCAGATCAAAAAGGTTGTTGATATCGATATAGGCGTTGTCGATGAATAGTTTGTTGCTTTCATTGTCGACTTCCCAGGCATCCTCGTAGGTGACGCCCTCTCCGTAGTTCTGATTGGTGATTTTTACATATCCGGTTATATCGTATCCGGTGTCGACCTTTGTCCATAAGCTGGTGCGATGCCTGAAGGTGGACCAGTTGTCAAAATCCAGGTCATCATTAAATGTCCAGAAATTTTTCATGTCATAGCCGCGGACCCGGGTGTGCCCGCCGAAGTTAAAGTCCTCCATTGTCAATGAATAGGCCGTCGGTGCAATTAGTAGTAGGATGGTGCATAAAATTAAAATTTTCTTCATCTTCCCTCTCCTTCAATGTTTGGTGTTAAGTCAAAAAAAAGGATTGAGCTGCTTAGCCCAATCCTTTTGCTTATTTGTTCTCGCCCCCCTCTTATCACGAAAAACATACCCCGGATGATCAATAGATTATCGTTATGTTCGGAAAAACGGGAAAAATTTGGCCGTATTTATAATTTAGCTTTATCTAAATGTCAAACTAAGAGTTTTTAACTCCCTATCCGCCCATTTCCTCTTCCCGAAGCTTTCTGCGCAGAATTTTGCCCACCGGAGAAACCGGCAGGGTGTCCCGGAATTCAATATATTTGGGCCGCTTGTAGCCGGCCAGGTTTTCCTTGCAGAACTCCCGGATGTCATCTTCGGTAGCGGTTTCTCCTTCTTTGAGCTGGATGTAGGCCTTGACCGCCTCCCCGCTTTTGCTGTCCGGCATACCGACTACAGCCGCCATGGCGACTTTCGGGTGCTGGAACAGCGAATCTTCGATCTCCCGGGGGTATACGTTAAAGCCCCCCACAATAATCAGGTCTTTTTTGCGATCGGTAATGACGATGTAGCCCTCTTCATCGATATGGCCGATATCGCCGGTAAGGAAGTAGCGTTTGCCGTCTATTTCCCGGAATACGGCATTGTTCTCCTCCGGCTTGTTCCAGTAGCCTTTCATGACCTGCGGCCCGCAAATGCCGATTTCACCGTCCGCGCCCATAGGCATTTCATTCAGGCCGGTTTCTATATCAAGGATTTTAATGTCAGTGCCGGGCATGGGAAATCCGATGGTGCCGATTTTTCTGCCGTCACGATTGGTCGGGTTTGCCGAAACCACGGGCGCGGTCTCACTTAACCCATAGCCTTCAAATATCACGGCACCGGTTTTGGCCTCAAACTGCCTGCACACTTCCGGCGGCAGCGGGGCCCCGCCGGAGAAGCATCCCATCAAAGAGGTCAGATCAAATTTGTCAAGCTGTGAATGGTTGGTAAAGGCCACAAAAATGGTGGGAACGGCCGGCATAATGGTGGCCTTGTATTTTTGTACGGCTTTTAAGACTTCGGTAAACGGCGGATTGCCCGCCCGGGGGTCAGGGATGGCGACCAGGCGGCTGGCGGTTCCGCAGGCTGCCAGCATACAGACCGTCATTCCAAAGCTGTGATACCAGGGCAAAACTCCCAGGTAAGTATGGAATCCCCCTTTTCGCAGCGGCTCCAGCGGGCCATCCGGTTCATGCTGGAGCCTGCCCCATTCCTCCAGCGCCCTTAAGTCATAGGTAAAATTCGTATGGGTGAGGGCAGCCCCTTTGGGAACGCCGGTGGTTCCGCCGGTATAGATAATCAGGGCCAAATCCTCGAATGGATCGATATCGACGGTGGGCGGTTCGGGACTGGAGGATTCCACAATCTGATCGAAAAACAGATGATCCGGTTCGTGTTGTTCGGCTTTTGGGATTTTGCCAAGCAATCCGCCCAAAATGGCCTTAAATTTCGGCAGGTAGGACTTTATATTGCAAATGACCACGGTTTTAACATCTGTATCCTTTATCGCCTCGACCGTGGTCGGATAGAACTCGGGATGATCCATGCAGAAAACCGCTTTGGCGCCGGCATCTTTTAACTGGTAGTTCAACTCCGAGGCGGTATAGAGGGGATTGCAGGTGACGCAGACCGCGCCGGCCTTCAGGATACCGAAAAAAATGGCCGGATACTGGGGAATGTTTGGCAGGAAAATGGCCGCCCGATCCCCCTTTTTAATCCCGTTGGCGGCCAAAAAATGCGCCAGCCGGTCAGCCGTCTCCTTAACCTGGGCATATGTCCGGGTGCCGTTATTAAATATGGTATACACCTGATCCGGATAATCCCGTGCAGCTTCGTCTAAAAGGGAGAAAACGGTGCGCTCATAGTCGTCAACATCATAGGCTACGTTTTCCGGCCAGTAGTTTGTTGGCCAATGTGTCTCTGTCATAGCGGAAGCTCCTGTCAATGGTGGTGGGTGTGAGGAGGTTAACGTATTATGAAATGGTAAAGTAAATGAAAGAGGGGGTTGTGTCAAACGTTTTGTCTTCTGATACGTGTTCGACCGCAGGCGGCGTTTGCACCAGTATTCGGACGGAGGAATTTTCAGGGGCTTTGTCGTCCATTAAACGGGCTTGTTGACGGGCCTGTGCGTAGGCAATTATATTATACTCTGTAAGGAAACAAAGAAATATTTTGCGTTTACTGCTTTACAATATGGGAAAAAATGTATATTAAAGGGTAATTCAAATGCACCTGAATAACTTAAAAACTAAGGAAATTGCTATGCAGACGACAAATATGAAGACAAATATATTGATTGCCGATCATAACCTGATGGTCCGGGAGGGGCTGGTTGTACTGCTTAATCAGCAGGAAGGCTTTAATGTTGTCGGTGAAGCTGCCAACAGTGATGATATGCTGAAGGGTGTGAAAAAGCTTCGGCCGGATATTGTTTTGCTGGAATCCATGCTGCCGATGTTTACGGATTTTGATGCGATTCGGCTGATTCATGCCTCGTCGCCCAAAACCCGCGTTATTGTGACGGCCTCAAGCTTGAGTCAGCATGATTTGCGGCAGGCCCTACAGGGCGGGGCGTATGGGTATATTCTGAAAACCGCCCCTTTTTCCGAGCTTCTAAGCGCAATCAAAAGCGCCGTTAACGGAGAATATTACCTGAGTTCGGAGATTAAGTCCGACATCATTGAGGATTTCCTGAAGCAAACCGACGAAAGCCCGGTGCATAACAGGTACAACCTCTTAACGCGGCGGGAGAAGGAGGTCTTTCGGATTATTATCTCAGGCCATACCATCAATGAGGTGGCTGAGATACTCAATATCAGCCCCAAAACCGTGGCCAAACACCGCGCCAGTCTAATGGAGAAACTCGAGATCTACAACGTGGCCAGCCTGGTCCGATATGCCATTAAAATCGGCGTAATCGCTAATTAAGGGATTGATGCTGGCAGAGCATTAATTTAACCAGATGCATGCAGGGAGCCAGAATATATGAGCTAAAAAAGCCGGGTGAAAAACGTCACTCGGCTTTTTTATTTTTTCTTGCGCCAGAAACAAAAAAAGCTGCCGGAGCAGCTTTGTAACTCTTTAATTTTTTTTGGTAGCGGGGACAGGATTCGAACCTGTGACCTTCGGGTTATG